>NZ_CP029552.1:885000-1212500 GCF_003173775.1 Methylobacterium sp. 17Sr1-1
AGGTCCTCCGGCACGATGACGGCGCGGTCCGCCAGCCGGTGGCCCGGGGGCAGGGCGCACAGGCCCGGGATCGCGTAGAGCGGGCGGTACTCGATGAACGGCGTCTCGACGATGTTGGCCATGAAGCCGATGTCGCAATAGGACGCCGACATCCAGCGCATCACCGTGCCGTCGCTGCCCATCTGCAGGGAGATCGCGACGGTCGGAAACTGCGCGCGGAAGCGCCGGATGCAGCGCGGGATGAAGCCGAGCGCCATCACGGGCATCGCCGCGATCCGCAGGCGCCCGCTGCCGAACACCCGGATGTCGCGCGCGGCCTGGGCGAGGTTCTCGAGTCCGAGGAAGCTGCGCTCGACCTCGCGGTAGAAGGACAAGCCCTCGTCGGTCGGGCGCAGGCGTCCGCCCTGGCGCTCGAAGAGGGTGAGGCCGGTCGCCGCCTCCAGATCCGCGATGAGCCGGCTGACGCTCGGCTGCGACGTCCGCAGGGCCTGTGCCGCCGCCGTCATCGATCCGCGCAGCATCACGACGCGGAAGGCCTCAACCTGCCTCAGGTTCATGCATCACCCCATATCACTGGTGAATAGCATGCGCAGAAACCAGCATTTGACCAGATAGCCGGACGCTCGCACACTGCGTCCCATGGTCGAGCAACGCGACATACAGAGGCAGTCTCCGAGCGGGTTCGCCTGCCTGCGCTGCGATCTCGCGCTCCCCCTCGGAGATGACGACGGCGGATGCCCGCTTTGCGCGGCGGAGGGTCACGCGGCGAACCTGCGGCTCGTCTTTCGCGGTGCAGCATCGGGCCGGATCGTCCTGCCCTCGACCGACGGCATCTCGCTGGGCGAGGGCGGAACACCGCAGATCGAGGCTCCTGACCTCGCCGCGGAGGCGGGTCTCGGTCGGCTGTCCCTGAAGCTCGAATGGTGCAATCCGACCGGCTCGCACAAGGACCGGATGAGCGCCCCGCTTCTCGCCCGGGCCCGCGCGCTGGGCGCCCCGCTGGTGGTGGCGGCGTCGAGCGGCAATGCCGGCGTGTCGCTCGCGGCCTACGCGGCGCGGGCGGGGCTGCCGGCCGAGATCGCCACGACCCCTTCCATGCCGGCCGGGGCGCGCCGGGCGATCCAGGCCTATAGCGCCCGGCTCGTCGAGGTCCCGGACAGTGCGGCACGCTGGGAGCATGTCGGGCGGCGCGTCGCGGACGGGGCCTTCGCGGCGACCAATTACCGGCGGCCGGCCATCGGCACCAACCCGTTCGGGATCGCCGGCTACAAGGTGCTCGCGGCCGAGATCGCCGCTTCGGGCCTGCCCGACTTCGTCGTCGTGCCGTGCGCCCGGGGCGACCTGCTGTCGGGGCTGCTCCTCGGCTTCCAGGAGCTCGGGCACGGGATGCCGCGTCTCGTCGCCGTCGAACCGTTCCCGCGCCTCGCCGGCGTCCTCGCCGGGGCCGATTACCGCGAGTCGTTTCCGGGCAAGACGGCGCAGCTCTCGATCGGCGGCGACACGGTGACATTCCAGGCCCTCCATGCCCTGCGCGAGAGCGGCGGCACGGCCATCGTCGTGGACGACGAGGCCGCGCGGGCGGCGCAGAGGCGCCTCGGCCGGGCCGGCCTCCACGCCGAACTGTCCGCCGCCGCGAGCGTCGCGGCCCTGTTCGTGCTTGGCGCCGAGGGGGCGCTCGCCGGCCGCCACGCCGTCGCCCTGCTCACCGGCTCGGGCGCCGGAGCGATGGATGACGGCGTCCCGCTGAACCACACACCGCCGATCGACCGGAGGGGAACCCGATGACCTTGCTGCGGCACCTCGCGCACACCGCCTTCGTCTCTGCCGCCCTCATGGCCGCGGGCCTCACCGCCGCGGCGGCCCAGGCGCTGCCGCCGCTGCCGAAGGCGATCCAGGCCGCGGGCATGCTACGGGCCGGGGTGCGCTGCGACCAGCCGCCCTACGGCTACAAGGACGAGTCCGGAAATTTCTCCGGCATCGAGACCGACATGGCGGTCCAGATCGCCGCCTGGGCCTTCGGCTCGGCCGACAAGATCGAGCTGACCTGCGTCACCGCCGAGAACCGCATCCCGCAGCTCATGGGCAAGAAGGTCGACATCCTGATCGCGACCCTCGGGGTGACGCCGGAGCGGGCCCGGGTGATCGACTTCTCGAAGCCCTATCGCTGGGGCGGCTCGGACATGCTGGTGGCCAAGGACAGCCCGATCAGGAAGCTCGACGACGTCGCCGGCAAGACGGTCGTGATGCTCAAGGGCTCGACCCAGGCGAAGTGGTTCGAGGACACCATGCCGAAGGTCGAGACCCTGCGGCTCAACACGGCGTCCGACGCGCTCCAGGCGCTCAAGCAGGGCCGCGGCGACGCCTACACCCACGATGCCGCGACGCTGGTGGTGGTCGCCGCCAAGGATCCGTCGTTGCGCCTCGTCGGCGAGGCCTTCGCGGTCACGGACGCCGCCGCGGGCCTGCGCAAGAACGACCCCGAGTGGATGGCTTATGTCGATGCGGCGCTCGCCCGGATGAAGGCGGAGGGGCTCTACGCGAAGTGGGTCGACAAGTGGGTGCCCGCCGACCTGCGTCCCTTCTACGCCGACGCCTTCACCAAGCCGAAGCCGACCGCGCGCTGACGCCCAAGATGCGCTGAAGACGACGCGCTGAACCCCTGAGCCGGGCGGCCCGCGGCGGCCGCCTCCGACACCGAGGGATGCCGGCATGGATTTCGATCTCGCCTACCTGGCGGCGCAGGGGCCCGCGCTGATGCGCGGCCTGTGGCTCACGGTCCAGGTCAGCCTGTTGTCGATCGTGCTCTCGGTGCTGGTCGGCCTCCTCGGCGCGGCCGTGCGGGTGCTCGAAGTGCCGGTGCTCGACCGGGTCGTGGCGGCCTATGTCGAGTTCATCCGCAACACGCCGATGCTGGCGCAGCTGTTCTTCATCTTCTACGGATTGCCCGGCATCGGCCTGAAGCTGTCGCTGTTCTGGTCGGGCGTGCTCTGCCTGACGGTGTGGGCCGGCGCCTACCAGATCGAGAACCTGCGCGGCGGCCTCGCGACCGTGGGCAAGGGCCTGCGCGAGGCCTCCTACGCCCTTGGGCTCACGCCGTGGCGGTTCTTCCACCTCGTCGCGGCGCCGCTGGCGATCCGGGTGGCGCTGCCGGCGATGCTCAACACCGCGATCTCGCTCCTGAAGAACTCCTCCTACCTCCAGGCGATCGGCCTCGCCGAGCTCACCTACGTGGCGATCGACCGGATCTCGATGGACTTTCGCACGCTCGAGATGTTCGCGGCGATCTGCGTGATCTACCTCGCCCTGGTCCTCGTCCTGTCGTTCCTGGCGAGCCGGCTCGAACTCCGGCTCAACGCGCCGTTCCGGCACTGAGGAGATTGGTTCATGGATCTCCTCGTCAAGAACCTGCCCTTCATCCTCCAGGGCCTCGGCATGACGCTGGCGCTCTCGCTCACCACGCTCCTCTTCGTCACTCTCCTGTCCGGGATCCTCGGCGTCCTCGCGACCCTGCGCTTCCGCTCCCTGCGGATCCTGGTGCGGGTCTGGGTCGAGCTGTTTCGCGACATCCCGCTGATCGTGAACATCTTCCTGGTGTTCTTCGTGGCGCCGCTCGCCGGGCTCGACCTGACGCCGTTCTGGGCCGTGACGGTCGGCCTGTCGCTGTGGGGCAGCGCCAACGGCGCCGAGATCGTGCGCAGCGGCCTCAACGCCGTGCCGCGCCACCAGTGGCAGAGCGCCGCCGCCCTCGGCCTCAAGACCTGGGAGGTCTACGGCTTCATCACCGGGCCGCAGGCTTTGCGCGCCATCCTGCCGCCCTTCGTCGGGCTGCTGACGCTGCTGATCCAGGCGACGTCGCTCGGCGCCCTCGTCGGCGTCGGCGAGTTCTTCAAGGTCGGGCAGATCATCGTCGAGCGCACCACGATGATGGAGGGCTGGAACCCGGCCTTCCTCGTCTACGGCGCCGTGCTCGTCACCTATTTCGTGATCTGCTCCGGCCTGTCCTGGTTCGGCCGCTGGCTGGAGCGGCGTCTCGGCCGGCCCCAGAGCCGCCCCGCTCCCGAGGCGGCCGCCGCCGCCCGCGCACCCGCCCCGCAGCTTCCCTGATCGCCGCAGCGACCGGCCCGTGGCCGGCCGTGGTCCAAAGATCTAACAAAAGGGTCTCCGCCATGGAATCGAAGGTCAGCCGCCGGCTCACCGAGCCGGTCGCGCCGGAGGTGTGCGAGCACATCTACGCGCCCCGCCTGGCGCGGGACTTCCAGGCCGTGTTCGCCCACATGACCGACCTCAACCAGGCCCACGTGCTGATGCTCGCGGCCTGCGGCCTGGTCAGTCCGGCGGCGGCGCGGGCGCTGGCGGCGGGCCTGCTGCGAATGGAGGAGGAGGGGCCCGGCGCCGTCCCCCTCGATCCCGAGCGGGAGGATTCGTACTTCAACTACGAGGCGCAGCTGATCCGGCTGATCGGCGCGGATGCCGGCGGGCGGATGCACATCGCCCGCAGCCGCAACGACCTGACCTCGGCCCTCGACCGGATGCGGGCCCGCGACCTACTGCTCGATGCCGGCCAGGCCCTGCTCTCGGTCGAGGAGCACGCGCTGGACGGCGCCTATCGCTTCCGCGACGTGGTGATGCCCGGCTACACCCATCTCCAGCCGGCCCAGCCCGTCACCTACGGCTTCTACCTCGCCGGGGTGGCGCAGTCCCTCGCCCGCGATTTCGGCCGCCTGTCGGATGCCTGGGCGCGCACCAATGCGAGCCCGCTCGGGGCCGGCGCGCTCGCCGGCACCGCCTTCGCGATCGACCGGGAGATGCTGGCCAAAAGCCTCGGCTTCGACGGGCTCGTCGAGAACGCGCTCGATGCCGTCGCGACCCGCGATTTCGGGCTCGAGATCCTGGCCGGCCTGTCGCAAGTGGCGATCGGGTGGAGCCGGGTGGCGCAGGATTACCACGTCCTGGTCTCGCACGAGTTCCAGACGATCGAGTTTCCCGACCGCGTCACCGGCACCTCCAGCATCATGCCGCAGAAGAAAAACCCGGTGGTGCTGGAGCATCTGAAGGGCAAGGCCGGCCAGATGCTCGGCCTCTACGTGGCGGCGGCGAGCGCCGTGAAGGGCACGCACTTCACCAACACCATCGACGGCAACCGCGAGACGATGCGCGGCGTGTGGGAGGCGGGCGAGGAGACCTTGCGCTGCCTGTCCCTGTTCGACCTCGTCATCGCGACCGCGCGCCCCAACGCCGCCCTGATGCGCCGGCGCGTCACCGAGGACTTTTGCGCCGCCACCGACCTCGCCGACCTGATGGTGCGCGAGGCCGGCCTGTCCTTCCGCGAGGCGCACCACGTCGTCGGCGCGGTGGTGCGGGCGGCGATGGATGCGGGCCTCTCGGCCGAGGGCATCACGCCCGCGATGGTCGACGCGGCGGCCCTCAGCGAGGCCGGCCGGGCGCTTCACCTCCCGGACGAGGCCGTGCGGCGAAGCCTCGATCCGGGCTCAAGCGTCGCCGCCCGCACCCTGCCGGGCGGACCGGCGCCGGAGGCGGTGGCCCGCAGCGTCGAGGCGGCGCAAGGCCGGCTCGAAGCGCGCCGCGCCGCCCTCGTCGCCCGGCGCACGCAGCTCCAGGCGGCGCGCGACGCGCTCAAGCGGGCCGTGCGGGAGCTCGCCGCATGAATGCGGAACCCCTCATCTCCCTGCGCGGGCTCACCAAAAACTTCGGTGCGTTCCGGGCCCTGCACGGCATCGAGCTCGACGTCGCGGCCGGCAGCGTCGTGGTGCTGATCGGCCCGAGCGGGTCGGGCAAGAGCACCCTGATCCGCTGCATCAACGGGCTGGTGCGGCCGGATTCGGGGAGCCTGCGCGTCGCCGGCCGGTCGGTCGATCTTGGCGACGAGGGCGCCTGGCAGCGCCTGCGGACCGAGATCGGCATGGTGTTTCAGGACTACGCCCTGTTCCCGCACCTCACGGTCCTGCGCAACATGACGCTGACGCCGATGCGCCGGCTCGGCCTGTCGCGAGAGGAGGCCGAGGCGCAGGCCAGAGCGCTCCTCGCCCGGGTCGGCCTCGCCCACAAGGCGGAGGACTTTCCGAGTGCCCTCTCGGGCGGCCAGCAGCAGCGGGTCGCGATCGTGCGGGCGCTCGCCATGCGGCCGAAGGCGATCCTGTTCGACGAGCCGACCTCCGCCCTCGACCCGGAGACGATCGTCGACGTCCTCGACGTGATGCGCGGGCTCGCCCGCGACGGCACCACGATGGTGGTCGTCACCCACGAGATGGGGTTTGCCCGCGAGGTCGCCGACCGCGTCGTCTTCATGGCCGAGGGCGCCATCGTCGAGGAGGGACCGCCCTCGGCCCTCTTCGGCGACCCGCGGCACGCGCGCACGAAAAGCTTCCTCTCCTCCCTTCGCCGTACCCCCGAGGCCCTCCATGCCTGATCCGGCCGCCCTCCTCGCCGAGGGCTTCACCACCGATCCGTACTGGTGGGACGCCGCCGCCCCGGAGACCGCCCGCGACCCGCTGCCCGACGAGACCGACGTGCTCGTCGTCGGCTCCGGCTATTGCGGCCTCTCGGCGGCGGCGGAGCTCGCCCGCAACGGCGTATCGGTCACGGTGGTCGATGCCGAGGAGCTGGGCGCCGGAGCCTCGACCCGCTCAGGGGGCATGGTGTCGAGCGGCCAGAAGCTGGTGATCGGCGGCGCGATCAAGGGGGTGGATGCCGCCCGCATGGCGCGGCTGCTCGAAGACTCGCTCTCGTCCTACGAGCACCTGAAGACGCTGATCCGCGAGGAAGCCCTCGACGCCGATCTCGGCGTGGTCGGCCGCTACTTCGCGGCCTACGTGCCGCGCCACTACGACCGCCTGCGCCGCAACGGCGAATTGCTGGCGCGCCATACGGGAGTCACCGTCCACGAGATCCCGAAGAGCCGCCAGCACGAGGTGACCCGGACCGATTTCTACCACGGCGGCATCGTCATCGACGATTACGGCGGCCTGCATCCGGGCAAGTACCACCGGGCCCTGCGCGGCCTCGCCCGGCGCCACGGCGCGACCCTGCGCTCGCACGCGCCCGTGCTCTCGGTCGAGCCGTCGGGCGATGGCTTCTACGCCGTCGAGACCGGGCGCGGCCGGATCCGGGCCCGGCATGTCCTCTACGGCACCAACGGCTACAGCGACCGGGCGAGCCCCTACCTGCGCCAGCGGGTGGTGCCGGTACGGAGCTACCAGATCGCCACCGCGCCGCTGCCGCGGGCCCTGATGGACGAGATCAATCCGGGCCGGCGGATGATCACCGATTCGCGCCGCGAGCTGATCTACGCCCGGCCCTCGCCGGACGGCACGCGGCTCCTGTTCGGCAGCCGGCCGGGGATGTTCACCGTGCCGGAGCGCGAGGCCGCGCCCAAGTTGCACGCCCTGATGCGGGCGGTCTGGCCACAACTCGCAGCGGTGCAGGTGACGCATTGCTGGAGCGGCAAGGTCGGCATGACCGCCGACAAGCTCGCCCATCTCGGCCGGCAGGACGGCGTCGATTTCGCGGTCGGCTGCAACGGCAACGGCGTGGCGCTGATGACCTATCTCGGCCACCAGGCGGCGCTGAAGCTTCTGGGCCGCCAGAACCGTCCGAGCGCCTTCGACGCGCCGTCCTTCCCGCGGGTCCCGGTGCCGTTCTACGACGGCAAGCCGTGGTTCCTGCCGGTGGTGAGCGGGTGGTACCACCTGCGGGATGCGGTGGAGCATCGGTTCGCGGGGCGGTGATGGCGTGTCGAAGTCTTTCTGATTCTTCCCCTCGATTGATCCTGCGCACAGACTACCAACTCTCCACGTCATCCCGGGGCTCGACGAAGTCGAGAACCCGGGATCCATAACCGCCGAGGATAACGGAAAAGGTGGAGAGCGTTCCGTCTCAACCTCAACCGTCAGCGGTTATGGATCCCGGCTTCCGCTACGCGGCTCCGGGATGACACTGGGGTCAAAACCCAATCAGCTTGACCGCTTGGGTGCCTGCTTTCGACCCCAAACGGACACGTAAGTGACGCGCGCGATAGCGCCTTCTGCTACAGGCAACGCTTCAGCGACCGCGGCAGCGAAACCGGCTCAAAATGCTCATCGCAAGGCTTCTGCTGGCCGCACTCGCCTATGTTGTGGCGACGGCGGTGCTGTTCGGCAATCCGTTGCAACCGATCGCCTTCGCCACATTCTGGTCAGATAGGCTCGGCGTCCCTCACTGGCGGGTGATCGCTCTCCTCTGCGTCGCGGCATCGGCCTTGATCTTCGCGAGACCCCTCAAAAACACGGTCACGGCTCTCCTCCGGCCTTTGGTGTTCGTGATCCTTGCCGTTCTCCTGCCAACCGCGGTCGTAGGTCTCTACGCGGACGGGATCAGGCATCGCGCGGTTCTCGCCTTCGGCGCGGACGAGGTCGAAGAGCAATCCTTCTTCACATCCATCCGCGAGGCCCCTTCGGAATTCCAGTTTTTCTTGCACACGGTGGCGCTCAAGGGATGCACGCCCTACGCCTGGAGCTATCGGAAGATGGCATTCTTCGTGGTGCCGCCGAACGTGGGGGCAAACGTCTTACCGCAGCACTGGATCACGCGGTGTGGGATCGTCCGGAGTTGATCGACAGCCAAAGCCACCGTCCGCTTCCCACCCCCAACGGCCCTGATTGGGTTTGGACCCTGAGGGTATCAGCGCTGCCGAGCAAGTCGGACAGGCGAACGGGGGACTTGGCGAGCACCCGACAAGCGCGTCGTCGTCCCCTCGAATCATCACGGCAGGCGAGCCGCGAGGCTCGCCTGCCGTTGGTGGTCAGATCACGCCGTCTCGACCCGGCCCGGGCGCTCGCCGCCCGGGCCGGTCGCGCCTCAGCTGCACCCGGTCGTCGAACCGCAGGTGTCGCACTTCAGGCAGGTCCCGTTCCGCACCAGAGTGAAGTTGGCGCATTCCGGGCAGGCCTCGCCGACATAGCCCTTCATCTTCGCCTCCGCCCGGCGGTCCGAGACGGACCGGCCGGCGGCGGCCGGATCCGGCTTGGCGAAGGGGAGGGATTCCACCAGCGCCTCGACCCGGCCGGCGAGCGTCGGCTCGGTCTTCAACGCCACCGAACCCCGCACCGCGTGGACGCTGCCGCCGGCCGGCGCCGTCTGGCCCGTGCTCGGCGCCGCGACGCCCGGGGTGGTGCCGCCGGGACCGCCATGGATCAGCGTCAGCCGATCGCCCGAGCCGCGCAGCAGGCCGCGCGACACGACGTTGTTCGCCGGGACCGAGTCCGAGGTGGCAGGCTTCGTCGGGGCGACGCCGCCGGTCACCGTGGTGCCGATCTCCGAGAGGTCGACATGGGCGAGGTCGTTGCGGCCGAGATACGAGATCGCCAGCTCGCGGAACACGTAGTCGAGCACCGAGGTGGCGTTCTTGATCGCGTCGTTGCCCTGGACGAAGCCGGCCGGCTCGAACCGGGTGAAGGTGAAGGCGTCGACGTACTCCTCCAGCGGCACGCCGTATTGCAGGCCGAGCGAGACCGAGATCGCGAAGTTGTTGATGAAGGCCCGGAGCGCCGAGCCCTCCTTGTTCATGTCGAGGAAGATCTCGCCGAGCCGCCCGTCGTCGTACTCGCCGGTGCGCAGAAAGATGGTGTGGCCGCCGATCTTGGCCTTCTGGGTATAACCCTTGCGGCGGCTCGGCAGCTTCTCCTGCGAGCGCAGGCGCTCGACGCGCTCGACGATGCGCTCGACGATCTTCTCCGTCACCGCGACGGTCTTGGCGGCCGCCGGCATGGCCAGCAGGGCCTCGACCGCATCCTCCTCCTCGTCGGCCTCGTCGCTGATGAGGGCCGAGTTGAGGGGCTGCGACAGCTTCGAGCCGTCGCGGTAGAGGGCGTTGGCCTTCAGCGCCAGGGTCCAGGACAGCCGGTAGGCGTTCTTGCAATCCTCGACCGTGGCGTCGTTCGGCATGTTGATGGTCTTGGAGATCGCCCCCGAGATGAAGGGCTGCGCCGCCGCCATCATGCGGATGTGGCTCTCGACCGAGAGGTAGCGCTTGCCGATCCGGCCGCACGGATTGGCGCAGTCGAAGACCGGGTAATGCTCAGGCCGGAGGTGCGGCGCGCCCTCGAGCGTCATCGCCCCGCAGATATGGACGTTGGCGGCCTCGATGTCCTTGCGGCTGAAGCCGAGGAAGGTCAGCAGGTCGAAGGACGGGTCGGCGAGCTTGTCTGCCGGCACCTTCAGGGTCTGGGTGAGGAAATCCTCGCCGAGGGTCCAGCGGTTGAACACGAACTTGATGTCGAAGGCCGATTTCAAGCCCGCTTCCACCGCCGCGATCTTGTCGTCGGTGAAGCCCTTGGCGCGCAACGAGCCCGGGTTGATCGCCGGGGCCTGGCCGAGCGAGCCGTGGCCGACGGCGTAGGCCTCGATCTCGGCGATCTCGGCCTCGCGGTAGCCGAGGCTGCGCAGGGCATCCGGCACCGCCCGGTTGATGATCTTGAAGTAGCCGCCGCCGGCGAGCTTCTTGAACTTCACGAGCGCGAAGTCGGGCTCGATGCCGGTGGTGTCGCAATCCATGACGAGGCCGATCGTGCCGGTCGGCGCGATGACGGTGGCTTGCGCGTTGCGGTAGCCGTGCTCCTCGCCGAGCTGCAGGGCCCGATCCCAGGCGGTCTTGGCGTGCTCCACCAGCTCGCCCTGGGGGCAGCCGGCATGGTCGAGCGGCACCGGGTTGGTGTTGAGGAACTCGTAGCCTTCCGCCTCGCCGTACGCGGCCCGGCGATGGTTGCGGATCACCCGCAGCATCGCGTCGGCATTCTCCTCGTAGGCCGGGAAGGGCCCGAGCTCCTTCGCCATCTCGGCCGAGGTGGCGTAGGACACGCCCGTCATGATCGCCGTCAGTGCACCGGCCAGCGCCCGGCCCTCACGGGAATCGTAGGGCAAGCCCATGGTCATCAAGAGGCCGCCGATATTGGCGTAGCCGAGGCCTAGTGTCCGGTACTTGTAGGAGAGGTCGGCGATCTCGCGGCTCGGGAACTGCGCCATCAGCACCGAGATCTCGAGGACCACGGTCCAGAGCCGGCACAGGTGCTCGTAGCCCTCGACGTCGAAGCGCTTGGCGCCGCGGTCGTAGAGCGCCAGCAGGTTCGCCGAGGCGAGGTTGCAGGCGGTGTCGTCGAGGAACATGTACTCGGAGCACGGGTTCGAGGCCCGGATCCGCCCGCCCGCCGGGCAGGTGTGCCAGTCGTTCATCGTGGTGTTGAAGTGCAGGCCGGGATCGGCCGAGGCCCAGGCGGCCTCCGCGATCTTGTCCCACAGCTCGGCCGCCTTGACGGTCTTCGCCACCTTGTCGCTCGTGCGGTGGGTCAGCGTCCAGTCAGCGTCCCGGTCGACTGCGCGCAGGAAGTCGTCGGTCAGCGAAACCGAGTTGTTCGAGTTCTGGCCCGAGACGGTGAGGTAGGCCTCGGAATCCCAGTCGGTGTCGTAGATCGGGAAGGAGATGTCGGTGTAGCCCTGGCGGGCGTACTGGATCACCCGCTTGATCGCGGCGTCCGGCACCATCGCCTTGCGGGCGGCCTTGACCTCGCGCTTCAGCGCCGGGTTGCGGTCGGGATCGAAGCAGGCGTCCCCGGCGGCCTCGCAGTTGACGCAGGCCTTCATCACCGCCTTGAGGTGCTTCGACACCACCTTGGAGCCGGTGACGAGGGCGGCGACCTTCTGCTCCTCCTTGACCTTCCAGTCGATGAAGGCCTCGACGTCGGGGTGATCGATGTCGACGATCACCATCTTGGCGGCGCGCCGCGTCGTGCCGCCGGACTTGATCGCGCCGGCGGCCCGGTCGCCGATCTTGAGGAAGCTCATCAGGCCCGAGGACTTGCCGCCGCCGGCAAGCTTCTCGTTCTCGCCGCGCAACCGCGAAAAGTTCGAGCCGGTGCCCGAGCCGTACTTGAACAGGCGGGCTTCCCGCACCCACAGGTCCATGATGCCGCCCTCGTTGACGAGGTCGTCGGCGACGGACTGGATGAAGCAGGCGTGGGGCTGTGGGTGCTCGTAGGCGGTCGCCGATTGAGTCAGCTCGCCGGCCTTGTAGTCGACGTAGAAGTGGCCCTGCGCCGGACCGTCGATGCCGTAGGCCCAGTGCAGGCCGGTGTTGAACCATTGCGGCGAGTTCGGCGCCACCATCTGGCGGGCGAGCATCGCGCGCAGCTCGTCGTGGAACGCGGCCGCGTCCTCCTCGCTCGAGAAGTAGCCGCCCTTCCAGCCCCAGTAGGTCCAGCAGCCGGCCAGCCGATCGAAGACCTGCGTCGCCGAGGTCTCGGAGCCGGTCCGCTCACCCTCGGGGAGGGCGGCCAGAGCCGCCTCGTCCGGCACCGAGCGCCACAGGAACGACGGGACGCCGTTCTCCTCGACCTTCTTCAGCGCCTTCGGAACGCCGGCCTTGCGGAAGTACTTCTGGGCCAGCACGTCGCAGGCGACCTGGCTCCAGGCCTCCGGCACGTCGATGCCGTCGAGGCGGAACACCACCGAGCCGTCCGGATTGCGGATCTCGCTCACGGCCTTGCGGAACGGGATGCTGGCATAGGGCGATTGCCCCGCGGTGGTGATGCGACGCTCGAACCGCATGGGATACTCTCCGGTCACGAACAGCCGGGGACCGCCCGCATGACAGCGGGGTCCGCCGGTTACAAGGAAGGGCGGGGACGCTCGGGTTGAGGTGGACGAGCCTTCAGCCCCTCGGGGCCGCCCGTCCTGTCAGCCTGGAAACTACCGACCATGGCAGCCCCACGTCAATAACTAGTGTCGACGGACTCCGTTCCTCGCTAGATGTTGTGGTGGAGGGCGGAATCCTGTGGATGGCGGCGAACCTCCGCCTAAGCTCGCGCCCGGCTTGGCGGAATCGGCCCAAGACCGGTGCCGGTTCACAGCCGGCGCAGCATCCGACCACCGATTTGTTCACAGGTCGTTGCGAATCGGGGCCCCGCGCCGGGGGCGGGAGCGCCCCGCGCACAGGAATCGTGCTGCGGCGCGGGACGCGCTGGACATCCGGGAGTCCTCTCACCATAGTCCCGCGCGAGTTGAGGGGGGCTTCCCCCCGTTCCCGAGGGCCTCAGGTCCCAGAGACGGTCGCGATGGCGCTGAAAGACACCCTGCTTCGGATCTTCACCTGGTGGAGCGGCTCGACCGTCAGCCTGGAATTCTACACCAAGCGCCGCGGCAGCTTCGTGGGCGAGGACGAGTTCGGCAACCGCTACTACCGGGCGCAAGGCCCGCTGATCGACGCCTCGGTCGGCTCGGAGCGGCGCTGGGTGATCTATAACGGCTACGCCGACGCCTCGAAGGTGCCGCCCGGCTGGCGCGGCTGGCTCTGCCACGCCACCGACGTGCCGCCCTCCGAGGAATCTTACGTCCCGCGCGAGTGGCAGAAGCCGCACGAGGAGAACCTCACCGGGACGGTGGCGGCCTACCGGCCGCGGGGCTCGCAGCTCTCCTACGGCCAGCGGCCGGCGGCGACCGGCGACTACGTGCCGTGGGTGCCGGGCGAGTAAGTGATCCCCGGCGAGTAAGCCGACCCGCCCTTTTTCCACCATCCTCCTTGTGTCTATCGCGGGCGGGCCGACGGGGCCCGCGCGCCCGCTTCCTTCGGGCGCGAGAGGCCGGGTAAGGCCTGCCGAACTTCGAGCCGGGAGCGACTGGGTTTTGAGCCGCATGACCGCACGCCGCGCCGCGGGCGCCTTCCTGCTCCTCGGCGGTGCCCTCCTGGGCACGAGCGCGCCGGCTTGGGCCGACAAGATCCGCAACCCGACCGCGGTGTTTTCCGGCCTCGACAAGATCACCGGCCGCATCGTCTCCTTCGAGGTGGCGGTGGACGAGACGGTGCAGTTCGGCGCGCTCCAGCTCACCCCGCGGGTCTGCTACACGCGGCCCCCGACCGAGAGCGCCAAGACGACGGCCTTCCTGGAGGTCGACGAGGTCACCCTCGAGAACAAGTACCGCCGGATCTTCACCGGCTGGATGTTCGCCTCGAGCCCGGGCCTGCACGCGATCGAGCATCCGATCTACGACGTGTGGCTGGTCGACTGCAAAGGCGGCACCGACATCGTGGCCGAGCCGAAGGAGCAGGAGGATGCGCCGGTGGCCGCCGCGAAGCCGGAGGGCCGCAAGCGCCGCGAGCAGGCCCGCGGCGAGGAGGCGCCCCGTTCGCGCCAGGTGAACCGCCAGGGCCAGGTCGATGTCGAGCCGTTGCGCGGCACGCCGGTCCAGCCGCGCCAGTCGCCGTCGCGTCGCTTCTTCCCGACCAACGACACCCCGCCGCCCGGCGCCGACCCGATGAACCCGAACCCGCGCTGAGGCGCGGGTCGTGCCGGGGATGGGTCGACTTCCCCGGACGGCACGCCGCGAGGCCCGTGACGCTCGTCGTGTGCGCCCGAGACGACGGGAACTGCACCGCGCCGGCAGGGATCCTCAGCGATGACCAACTACGTGACGGCGCGCTGCAAGGTCCGCGGATCCTCGGCCGACGTGGTGGCTTTCCGGGCCCTGATGGTCGAGGATCCGCCGCTCCACGAGCCTCCCTACGCGGGCCTCGTGGCTCGGCTGCGCGCCCTGCTGGGACGGACCGCGCCCGAGCAGCGCCCCTCGCCGCCCTCGACATTCGACTTCAACCGCATCCTGCCGATGCCGGGCACGCTGGCGGACGGCCCCGAGCGGACCGCGTGGGCTCTGGAACACTGGGGCACGCAGCGCAACGCGGACGCCTACGACGAGTTGGCGCGGACCGACGACGGTGCGGGCGGCGCGACACTGGAGTTCGTCCTGGCGACGGCGTGGAGCTTTCCGACTCCGGTGTTCGAGGCTTTGCACCGACGCTTTCCGGCCTTGCGCGTCGACGTGGTCGGCTTCGAGGAAGCCTGGCATTTCGCGGTCGTGGGGGCTTACGGCCCCGGGGAGACCGGGGCGGTCGAGGTCGACCCGACGGCCGAGATCTACACCCGCGTGTATGGCGTGCCGCCCGAGCCCGACGAGGTGCCGTGACGGCGTGTCCGGCACCTGCCCCGTGAAGCCCGCGCGGCATCCGACATCCACGAAGCCTGTCGGGATTGATCGTGCTCTCATCCGGGGTGGCCGCCCGCATCATGGGCACATGCAAGCCGACGGCGCATCTTTGGGCGCCAGCTCGTGATCGATTTCACGTCTTTCTGCTGCGGCTCTCGGCGTCCTGCTGTACGCTGAGGCAGGGATGCCCGCACGAGACGGGCGCCCGGAGGATGCGGGCCCAAGGGAGACGACCATGCGCGACATCCCACGGGCGCAGGATGCGCCGCTGCCCGACGCCGAGAGTACCGCCTGGTGGGCGGCGATGCCCCTCGACCTCTGGGGCGTGGTGCTGGCGGTGATCGCCGCGGGCGGGCTGAAGCTCGCCGGCATTCTTCCATAGGCATCCTGCCTTCAGCCCTCCACGCCGCCGTCGCACTCTCGCCCCAGCTTCGGACCAGATTTCCCTGCAAGAGTTTCGCAAGAAACAGCCGGCACGATCCGTGCGTGGTTCGATAGCGACTCAGGTTCGCGCGCAGGAGGACGGTTCCATGCTGATGGCTTTCGTCGGACGCCTCACCCAGCGTTGGCGGGATCTCATCGCCGAGGTCATGGATCCCTACCGCCCCGAATTGCACTACATGCGCGGCCCCGGCCCGCGCTGGCGCGAGCGGCATCCGGAGGGCTGAGGCGACCGGCTTCGGCTTGCGCGCCGGCGCCGACCGGGTCCAACTCGCGGACCCGTTCCCTGACCGGAGCCCGCCCCGTGAGCGCCGCGCGAGACCCCGCCCAGACCGACGCCGCCCAGAAATTCGACGGCTCCCGCGCCGCGGAGTACGAGCAGCAGAGCCGCATCGCGCTTGCCGGCTACGAGGCCTGCCACGAGCTCTCCGCCTGCATGCTGGCCGCCGCCATCGGCTCAGGCCGCGACGCGCGGGTGCTGGTGGCGGGCGCCGGCGGCGGCGCCAAGGAGATCGTCACCGCGGCGGCGCTCGAGCCGCGCTGGCGCTTCACCGCGGTCGATCCGTCCGAGCCGATGCTGGCGCTGGCGGTCGCCCGGCTGGAGGAGAGGGGGCTGACGGAGCGCACGGCGGTCGTGCGCGGCACGGTCGCCGACCTGCCGGAGAGCGAGGCCTTCGACGCCGCGACCCTGATCGGTGTCCTCCACCACCTGCCCGGCGATGGGGCGAAGCAGGCCATTCTGCGCGACATCGCCCGGCGCCTGGCGCCGGGCGCGCCGCTGATCCTCGCCGGCAACCATCAGGCTTACGCGAGTCAGCCGCTGCTGCTCGCCGCCTGGGGCGAGCGCTGGCGCCAGCAGGGCGCCGGGCCCGACGAGGTCGCGGCGAAGCGCGCGAAGATTCTGCAGGGGGCGGACCCGCCGCATTCGGAGCAGGCGGTGGCCGACCTGCTGCGCGAGAGCGGCTTCGGCCCGCCGTTGCGGTTCTTCTCCAGCCTGTTCTGGGGCGCCTGGATCGCCCGGCGGGCTCCGGACGCTCCGTGAGCGCCGGACCGCCCGGTGCCCGGGCGGTCCGTTCCGGATCAGGCGGCCGGCACCGCCTCGGCGAGCGTCGCAGGCCGGTCGGAGAGCCGGCTCGCGACCACGAGCCCGATCAGCGCCGAGGCCGCGATGATGAGGCCCGGCGCCGCCGCCCAGCCCGTGGCGCCGATGAGCGCGTTGGCGACGAGCGGCCCGAGGCCGCTGAGCAGGGTGAAGCCGATATTGAGCGAGAGCGCGACGCCGCTGAACCGCACCCGGGTCGGGAAGAGCCCGGCGAGCAGGAAGGCGAAGCTGCCATTGGCCCCGGCCACCGCCATGGTGAGGAGCGGCAGCACCACGAACAGGTTCGCCCCGCCCCGCGCCAGCACCTGGTAGGCCGGGATCACCCCGATCAGGACGATCAGGCCTGAGGCCTGCATCAGGCGGCGCGGCGGCACCCGGTCGGCGAAGAACGAGGCGAAGAGCAGCGAAGCCGACATGGCGAAGAGCGCGACGTTCATCGCCAGCGCCACCTCGCGCGGCGGATACTTCAGCACCTGGATCAGGTAGGCCGGCATGTGGGCGAACAGGATGCCGTTGAAGCCGGCCGTCAGCGCCACCACGCCGATGCCGAGGAGCACCGCCCGGCGATGATCGCGCAGCACCTCGCCGATCGGCCGGCGGGCGGCGCGGTGCTGAAGGCGCAGGAACTCGGGCGTCTCTTCCAGCGAGCGCCGCAGCACGAAGCTGACGAGCCCGACGATGCCGCCGAACAGGAAGGCGATGCGCCAGCCGTACTCGGCCATGGCGGCCGCCGGCAGCCAGGATTGCAGGGCGAGGTTGACGAGGGCGGCGAGCAGCACGCCGCCGTTCACGAGGCAGAAGACGATGCCGCAGGCGAGGCCGGGGCGGCGCGAGGCGGTCTCGACCACGAAGGTGATGGCGCCGGGGAGCTCGCCGCCGATGCACAGCCCCTGCACGAAGCGCAACGTCACGAGGAGCAAGGTCGCCCAGACGCCCCAGGAGGCGTAAGGAGGAACGAGGCCCATGCCGAGCGTGCAGGCCGACATGGTGAAGACGGTGACCACGAACACGGTCTTGCGGCCGTAGCGGTCGCCGAAATGGCTCAGCACCAGGCCGCCGAGCGGCCGGGCGAGGTAGCCGACCGCGAACACCGCCAGCGACAGGCTCAGGGCCGCGACGGGATCGCTCGCCGGGAAGAACGCGGCGGCGATGTCCTTCGCAAAAATCCCGTAGACGATGAAGTCGTAGTATTCGAGCCCGCCGCCGAGGCTCGCGAGCAGCGTCATCTTCCATTGGCGGCGGGTGAGATCGCTCCCGCTGCTCACGTCAGGTGTCATCGTGGTGTCCTCCGGAGCGTTCTTGTCCTTGTGCCCCGGAGGCCCCTTACTGCGGTTCGGTCCGCCTCGCCATATCGCGCCGGCTACATCACCGCGCCGATCTGCCAGGGCACGAACTCGGCATCCCCGTAGCCGAACCCTTCCGACTTGGTGCGCTCGCCCGAGGCCACGCGCAGGATCGTCTCGAAGATCTGGCGGCCCTTCTCGTCGATCGAGACACCGTCGAGCACGTCGCCGCAATCGATGTCCATGTCGTCCTGCATCCGCCGGTACATCTCGCTGTTGGTGGCGAGCTTGATCGACGGGGTCGGCTTGCAACCGTAGGCCGAGCCGCGGCCGGTGGTGAAGCAGAGCACGTTGGCCCCGCCCGCGACCTGTCCGGTCGCCGCCACCGGATCGAAGCCGGGCGTGTCCATGTAGACGAAGCCCTTGGCCGTCACCGGCTCGGCGTAGCGGTAGACGCCGGTGAGCGTGGTCGAGCCGCCCTTGGCGGTGGCGCCGAGGGACTTCTCCAGGATGGTGGTCAGACCGCCGGCCTTGTTGCCGGGGGAGGGGTTGTTGTTCATTTCGCCGCCGTTGCGGGCGGTGTAGGCCTCCCACCAATGGATCATCTCGACGAGCTTGTGGCCGATCTCCGGCGTCGCGGCGCGCGCCGTCAGCAGGTGCTCGGCGCCGTAGATCTCCGGCGTCTCGGAGAGGATCGCGGTGCCGCCCTCGGAGACCAGCCGGTCGACCGCCGCGCCGAGCGCCGGGTTGGCGGTGATGCCCGAATAGCCGTCCGACCCGCCGCATTGCAGCGCCAGCATCAGCTCGGAGGCCGGCACGGTCTCGCGCTTGGCCTTCGCGACGGCCGGTAGCATCTCGCGGAGCGCCGCGACGCCGGCCTCGATGGTGCGGCGCGTGCCGCCGGTGTCCTGGATGGTGAAGCTGCGGAAGGTCTCGCTCTCCTCGATGCCGTAGGCGCGCTTCCAGCGGTCGATCTGCAGGCCCTCGCAGCCGAGGCCCACCATGATCACGCCGCCCATGTTCGGGTTGGCGGCGTAGCCCCACAGCGTGCGCTTGAGGATGTCGGCGCCCTCGCCCTGGATGTCGTAGCCGCAGCCGGTGCCGTGGGTCAGCGGAATGATGCCGTCGATCCCCGGAAATTCGTCGAGGAGGCCGGAGCGGCGCGCTTCCTCCGCGATGAAGCGCGCGACCGTGGCCGAGCAGTTCACCGAGGTGAGCACGCCGACATAGTTGCGGGTGCCGACCCGGCCGTCGGCCCGGCGGTAGCCCTCGAAGGTGGCGCGCTGGGCCTCCGGCACCATCGCGACGGGGCGCGCCTCCTCGCAGAAGCGGTAGTCGCGGGCGAAGTCGCCCTTGTCCTCGCCTAAGCCCACGTTGTGCTCGTGCACCCACTCGCCCGGCGCGATGGCGCGGCTGGCAAAGCCGATGATCTGGCCGAACTTCCGGATCGGCCCGCCCTCGGGGATCGTCACCACCGCGAATTTGTGGCCCCGCGGCACGCGCGCCGAGGCGGTCACGCCCTCAACGGTGGCGCCGGGCACGATCGGATCCACCGCCACCACGACGTTGTCCTCGTGGCTGAGGCGCACGATGCGGGGGTTGGTGGGGTGGAGGGGCGTGGGGGAGGACATGGATGGGACCTTCAAAACCTGGATCGATGTATACGGCCGTTCCGGGCGCCTTGGAATCTCATCCCACCCTCAACCTCATCCTGAGGTGCGACCGGAGGGAGCCTCGAAGGAGGCTTCCAGAGGCCTCTGCGATATCTGGAGCCCTCCTTCGAGGCTCCCTCCGGTCGCACCTCAGGATGAGGTTGAGGGCGAGAGAACGCCTCGATAAGCCCCGATGGCGCGTCAATGCGCAAGCGCCTCCGCCTTGGCCCGCCCGCCGAGATACGCCGCCCGGATATCGTCGTTGGCCCAGAGCGCCTGCGGCTCGCCGCTGAGCACCAGCTGCCCGGTCTCCAGCACGTAGCCGCGATCGGCGACCGAGAGGCCCATCCGGGCGTTCTGCTCGACGAGGAGCACGGTGGTGCCGCGCCGGCGCACCTCGGCGATGATCGCGAAGACCGCCTGCACGATCACCGGGGCGAGGCCGAGCGAGGGCTCGTCGAGGAGCAGGATGCGGGGCTTGGCCATCAGCCCGCGGGCGAGCGCGACCATCTGGAGCTGGCCGCCCGAGAGCGTCCAGCCGAGCGCGTCGCCGAAGCGGCGGATGTCGGGGAAGAGCTCGAACATGCTCTCCGCCTCGTCGCGGATCTGGCGGCTCGTGAGCCCCTTCCGGTTCGAGGCGCCGAGCATGATGTTCTCGCGGACCGTGAGGCCCGGGAAGACCCGGCGCCCCTCGGGCACGTGCGCCACGCCACGGCGCACGATCTCCTCTGGCTTGAGGCCGAGGAGAGACTGGCCTTCGAACAGCACCTCGCCGCCGACCGGCTTCACCAGGCCCGAGATGGTCTTGAGCGTCGTCGACTTGCCGGCGCCGTTGGAGCCGAGCAGGGTCACGACCTCGCCGGCCTCGACCGAGAACGAGATGCCGCGGACGGCCTCGATCTCGCCGTAGCGCACGGTTAGGTCGCGGATTTCCAGGAGTGCCATCAATGTCTCCTGCTCACGCCGTGGCGAGGTCGGTCTTGAGGCCGACATTCGGCCCTTCGGTCGCTTCCTGGCCGAGATAGGCCTCGATCACGGCGGGTTCGCGCAACACCGTGGCGGTGACCCCGTCGGCGATGCGCCGGCCGAAATTCAGCACCGTGATGTGGCTCGCCACGTCGCTCACCAGCGTCATGTCGTGGTCGATGATCAGGATGGTGAGGCCCTTGGCGGCCATCCGGCGCAGGAGCACGGTCAGCGCGTTCTTCTCGGACGAGTTGAGGCCCGCCGCCGGCTCGTCGAGGAGGAGCAGCACCGGATTGCCGGCGAGGGCGCGAGCGATCTCGACCAGGCGCTGGTGACCGTAGGAGAAGGACGAGATCGGCTCGTCGGCTCTGGATTCCAGCCCGACGAAGGCGAGGGCCGCCCGCGCCCGGGCTTCGAGCGAGGCGCGGTCATGGGCGACGATGCGGTTGCCCGGCCGCTCGGCGCCGATCACCACGTTCTCGAGAGCGCTCATCGAGCGAAAGAGGCGGATGTTCTGGAACGTCCGCCCGAGGCCCGCCGCCGCGCGCTGGTGCGGCGCGAAGCGGGTGATGTCCTGGCCGTTGAGACGCACCTTTCCGCCGGTCGGGGTGTAGAGGCCCGACAGCACGTTGAGCGTCGTGGTCTTGCCCGATCCGTTCGGGCCGATCAGGGCGTGGATGCCGCCGCGGGTGACCGTGAAGCTCACCTCGTCCACGGCCTTCAGGCCGCCGAAATGCTTCGACAGGCCCTCGACCTCGAGCACCGGCGCGGTCGAGGCCGCACCTTGCGTCAGCGTCAGCTCCTGGGCCCGGGGCGGGACGGGTTTCTTCGGCCGCAGGCGCTTCACCTGGTCGCCGAGGAAGCCCCAGATGCCCTCCGGCATGAACACCACGATCAGGATGACGGCGAGGCCGTAGATCGCGAGGTAGAGGCCCGGGATCTCCTTGAGGAAGCGCAGCCATTCGGGGATCAGGATCAGCAGCCCGGTGCCGATCACCGCGCCGACCGGCGAGCCGACGCCGCCGAGCAGCGCCATGGTGAGGAAGACCACGGATTCCGCGAAGGAGAACTGGTCCGGGCTGATATAGGTGAAGCTGCCGGCAAACAGCCCGCCGCCGAGCCCCGCCAGAAGGGCGCCGATCGCGAAGGCCGCCACCTTGGTGCGGTAGATGTCGATGCCGGTGACGCCCGCGGCGAGCTCGTTGTCGCGCACCGCCCGCATGGCGCGGCCGAGGCGGGTCTTCGGCATCCGCCAGACCGCGTAGGCGACTGCCGCCAGTACGAAGACGCAGAGCGCGAGGTAGCTCTGGCCGTCGGTGAAGAGCCCGGGGCGCTTGATGTTCGGAACGCCGTCCGGCCCGTGGGTGACCGGGATCCAGTTGATCATGATCAGGGTCAGGATCTGCTGGAAAGAGATCGTCACCATCGCGAGGTAGTGGCCGCCGAGGCGCAAGGTCGAGGCGCCGAGCACCGCGCCGAGAATGAGCGCCAGCACGAGGCCGATCGGCAGGCAGAGCCAGAAGCTGATGCCGAGATCGACCGTGCCGAGGCCGACCGCGTAGGCGCCGATGCCGAAGAAGGCGGCCTGGGCGAGGTTGATCTGCCCGCACAGGCCCAGCACGACGGTGAGGCCGATCACCGCGACGGCGTAGGTCGCAGCCTGCATCAGGATGTTGAGCACGTAGCCGCTGAACGGCGTCGTGGCGGCGAGGAACACCGCGACCGCGACGAGGGCGACGTAGGCGAGGGTGCCGACGGGGAAGCGGCGGGCGGGAGCGTCGGACACCGGGTCCGCCGCGACGGGGCGAGGGGAGCCGGTCATGCTTTCTCCGCGATGCGTTCGCCGAAGATGCCCTGCGGGCGGAAGGCCAGGAAGGCGACGAGGACAATGAAGGCGAAGGCGTCCTTGTAGGGCACCGAGACGTAGGCCGCCCCGAAGGTCTCGATGATGCCGAGCGCGAGCCCGCCGATGATCGCGCCGGTCACGTCGCCGAAGCCGCCGATGATGGTGGCCGCGAAGGCCTTGAGCGCGATGGTGGCGCCCATCTGGATCGACACGAACAGCACGGGTGCCACCAGGATGCCGGCGATGCCGCCGAGCACCGCGCTGTAGACGAAGGTCAGCATGATCATCCCGGCGACCGGGATGCCGAGCAACGCCGCCATCTCCTTGTCCTGCGAGGTCGCCTGCAGCTTCTTGCCGATCAGCGTGTGCTCGAAGAACCAGTACTGGAACGCCACCAGCACCGCGGTAACGGCGATGATCAGCAGGTACTGGGTGTCGAGGAAGACCGGTCCGACCAGGAACCCTTGGGTCTCGAAGACCGGCGGCAGCACCTGCGGCTGCGGCCCGTAGAGCGCGAGGGTGGTGTTGGCGAGGAAGATCGAGGCGCCGATGGTCGAGATGATGACCGGCAGGTAGGTGCGGTGACGCAGGGGATAATAGACGCCGAGGTTGAACAGGGCCCCCAGCACCGCCATGCCGCCGATGGCGAGCAGGAACGACAGCCAGTACGGCCATTGCAGGTCGACGGCGAAGACCACCATCAGGAAGG
The DNA here is from genome assembly GCF_003173775.1 of Methylobacterium sp. 17Sr1-1. Classification (NCBI taxonomy): domain Bacteria; kingdom Pseudomonadati; phylum Pseudomonadota; class Alphaproteobacteria; order Hyphomicrobiales; family Methylobacteriaceae; genus Methylobacterium; species Methylobacterium sp. 17Sr1-1. Next base: position 908,024 of record NZ_CP029552.1, read on the forward strand.
CCGCCACCATCGAGAACTCGCCTTGCGCGAAGTTCACCACGTTGGTGGCGCGGAAGATCAGCACGAAGCCGAGCGCGACGAGCGCGTAGACGGCGCCGATGCCGATCCCGGTGAACAGAAGCTGGAGGATGAGGTCCATAAGGGCCCGTCCTGGATCGGATGAGGGGGCGTACCGCTGGTGAGACGGCCGAAACGGCATCGGGACGGCACAGAGCCGTCCCGCTCAAGGTGTCCGAAGATCAGGCCTTGTAGAAGTCGATGCGCTTGTCGAAGACGATGTTGCCCTTGTCGTTGCGCACCACGTTGTAGCCGTGCAGGCCGTCGCCGTTCTGGTCGAAGTTGTAGGTGCCTTCCGCCCCCTCGTGGCCGCGCACGGCGAGCAGGGCCTCGCGGATCGCCTTCGGGTCGGTCTTGCCGGCGGCGTTGATGGCCTTCGCCAGCACCGTCACGGCGTCGAAGGTCCAGGACGACTGGTTGTCGGGGGCGAGCTTCATCACCGCCCGGTAGGCCTTGCCGAAGTTGCGCGCCGCGTCGCTCGACTCTTCGGCGTAATCCGCCACCCCGTAGGTGTTGTAGAGCGACGGCCCGGCGAGCTTGAGCGCCGTGACGTTGACGATCGAGGCCGAGCCGACCCAGGGCGCCTGCACGCCGAGCTGGCGCAGCTGGCGGGCGAAGATGCCGAGGTCGTTCTCGAAGGTGAAGTAGGAGCCGATCACGTCGGCGCCCGACTGGCGGATCGCCAGCACCACCGGCGTGAAGTCCTGACTCTGGTTGGTGTAGCCCTGGTCGAGCGCCACCGTGGCGCCGGCCTTGCCGAGCGCCTCCGTCAGCGCCTTGGCGCCGCTGGTGCCGAAGGCGTCGGTCGAGTGGATGATCGCCCACTTCTTCTTGGCCAGCGTGCTCACGCCGTACTCGGCAATGACGCGGGCCGAGAAGCTGTCGTTCGGGCGGAAGCGGAACAGCCAGGGATTGCCGAGCTGGGTCAGCACCGGGTCGGTGCCGCCGAAGGCCACGGGCTTGCCGGTCTTGAGGATGTCAGGCGCCATGGCGTGGTTCTGGGTCGAGCGGATCGAGCCGAGGAACGCCACGAGGTCGGGCTGCGAGGCGAGCTTGGAGAAGGCCAGCACCGCGCCCGGATTGGTGGTCTGGTCGTCCTCGGTGACGAGCTCCATCGGCTTGCCGAGGACGCCGCCGGCCTTGTTGACGGCCTCCAGGGCGATCTTGGCACCGTTGAGGGCGAAGCGGCCGGCATCGGCGCCGGGCCCCGTGACCGGCAGCACCATGCCGATGCGGATCGTGCCGCCCGCTTGAGCGCTCACTGGTCGGATGATCGACGGGGCGACGAGGCCCGTGGCCGCGACCGTGGCCGCACTCTTCAGGAAAACGCGGCGCGTCGTCCTCATCGGCATGTTCCTCCCGTGGGCAAATGGCCGGTGCTTCGAGGCCCGGCCTTGGGCGGGAATGAGACACCGGCAGCGCTGCCATGTCCATCCCCCGGGATTGAAAAATGCCGGGTCAGATCTGCGCAGGATCCCCTCGACCTGCGGCTCCGGCGCGGCCATTCTCCCGGCCGCCAGAACGCGGCTGCCAGAAGATGGCTTCCCCGCGGCCGCCAGAACCAAGAAACCGGGAGGATTGTTTATGCAGATCCCAGCCAGCGGCCTGACCGCCTACGTGCGGGACATCTTCTTGCGCGAGGGCTGCTCCGAGGCCGAGGCCGAGCGGATCGGCCGCTACCTCGTCGCCGCCAACCTGACCGGGCACGACAGCCACGGGGTGATCCGGGTGCCGCGCTACGTCGCCTGGCTGCAGGAGGGCGAGGTCGAGGCCGACCGCACGCCCGAGGTGGTGAGCGACGGCCCGGCCTTCGCGCTCGTCGATGCCCATTACGGCTTCGGCCAGACCGCCGGCCCGTTCGCGACGGAACTCGGAATTCGCAAAGCCAAAGAGAACGGTGTCGCCATCGTGGCCCTGCGGCATGCCGGCCATCTCGGCCGCATCGGCGAGTGGGCGGAGCAGGCCGCCGCCGCCGGCCTCGTCTCTGTGCATTTCGTCAACGTGGCCGGCAGCCTTCTCGTCGCGCCCTTCGGCTCGGTCGACCGGCGCTTCTCGACCGCGCCCTTCGCGGCGGGCTTCCCGGTCCAGGGCGGCGAGCCGGTGATCCTCGACTTCGCGACCTCCGCGGTCGCCGAGGGCAAGGTGCTGGTCGCCTCGCAAGGGGGCAAGGCGCTGCCCGAGGGCGTGCTGATCGAGCCCGACGGGCGCCTCTCCGCCGATCCCGCGACCCTCTACGGCCCCCTCGACGGCCTCGAGCGCGACAACCGCAACGGTGCCGGCGCGATCCGGGCCTTCGGCGAACACAAGGGCTCAGGGCTGGCGCTGATGTGCGAGCTGCTCGCCGGGGCGCTCACGGGATCCGGTACGGCGGGGCCGGGCGCGCGGCGGTTCTGCAACGGCATGCTGTCGCTCTACATGACGCCGGAGGCCTTCGGCTCCGAGGACGCGATGGTGCGCGAGACCCGGGCCTATCTCGACTTCTTCAAGAGCGCCCGGCCGGTGCCCGGCGGCGAGGTGCTGCTGCCGGGCGAGCCGGAGCGGCGGACGCGGGCGAAGCGTTTGGCGGAAGGCGTGCCGCTGTCCGATCCGGTGTGGGAGACGCTTCTCGCGGTGGGACGGCCGCATGGATTGGATGGGGAGGCGTACAGGCGCTGAACCAGCGCCCTTGAGCGCCAACCACCCAGAAAACCACGAGACACGGCGCTCCGCTTCCGTACAATCCTCCCGTCCGGCGCGAAGACACCGGACGGGAGGAGACGAGTGATGAACCGACGTGACGTCCTCGCGGGCGCCGCCGCCCTCACGGCGACCACGGTCGCGGCGCGGGCCGACCGGCTGCCCCTCGGCGACCTGCCGGGCACCCGCTATCCCGACCCGCGGGTCGAGGTGCTCGACAAGCGCTTCCGCTACAAGGTCGGCAACGCCGCCATCGAGCGCATCGCCACCGGCTTCCGCTGGGCGGAAGGGCCGGTCTATTTCCGGGACGGCGGCTACCTGTTGTGGAGCGACATTCCCAACAACCGGATCATGCGCTGGCTCGAGAACGGCCATGTCAGCGTTTTCCGGGCGAACTCGAACTATTCGAACGGCAACACCCGCGACCGCCAGGGCCGGCTCATCACCTGCGAGCACGACACAAGACGGGTGACCCGCACCGAGCCGGACGGCAAGATCACGGTGCTGATCGACAAGTTCGACGGCAAGCCGCTCAACGCGCCGAACGACGCGGTGGTGGCCTCCGACAACGCGGTCTGGTTCACCGATCCGGGCTACGGCATCGACGGGTTCTACGAGGGCCACAAGGACAAGGCGGAACTCCCGACCCGGGTCTACCGGCTCGATCCCTCGACCGGCCAGGCCAAGGTGGTGGCCGAAGGCATCGACCGGCCGAACGGGCTCGCCTTCTCGCCTGACGAGAAGATCCTCTACGTGGTCGATTCCGGCGCGACCCATGGCGGGCGGGCGAACATTCGCGCCTTCACCGTCGAGGGCGACAAGCTCACCGGCGACCGGGTCTTCGCGGAGGGGTTCTCGCCGGGCTTCACCGACGGGGTGCGCACCGACGTCGACGGCAACGTCTGGTGCTCGATGGGCTGGGCCGACCCGAAGGAGGACGGGGTGCGCTGCTACACGCCGTCGGGCGACCTGATCGGCAAGATCCACCTGCCGGAGACCTGCGCCAACCTCTGCTTCGGCGGACCGAAGAAGAACCGGCTGTTCATGGCCGCGAGCACGTCGATCTACGCGGTGTATGTCGAGACGCAGGGGGCGATGGTGCCGTAAAGTCTCGGACTTGCTCTTAGTTTACGTAGAGCGATGCCTTCTATGTAGAGCGCGCGAACCCTCCCCCCTCTGCGGGGGGGGGAGGGTGGCCCCCGCGTCAGCGGGGGTCGGGAGAGGGGACGCCGCTTCCGAAGAGGTCGCGGCCGTCATGAAGGGCTCTCCCTGGATCGACGTCGCGCCGCCCCTCTCCCGCCCCACTCCGTTGGGGCACCCTCCCCCGCAGAGGGGGGAGGGTTGGGCGTCGGCCCTCTCCAAAGTATCGTTCGAGCAGACTCCTAAAACTCCACCCGGTCGCCGCCCTTCAGCGCCAGGATCTCGCGCGCGTCGTCCGGCGTCGCGACGTCGAGCCCCAGTCCCTCGATGATCTGGCGCACCTTCAGGACCTGCTGCGCATTGGACTCGGCCATCTGGCCCGCCCCGATCCACAGCGAATCCTCCAGCCCGACCCGGACGTTGCCGCCGAGCGCGATCGCCTGCGCGGCGATGGTCATCTGGTTGCGGCCCGCGCCCAGCACCGACCAGCGGTAATCGTCGCCGAACAGCCGGTCGGCGGTGCGCTTCATGTGCTGCACGTCCTCCGGATGCTGGCCGATGCCGCCGAGGATGCCGAACACGCTCTGGACGAAGAACGGCGGCTTGATCACGCCGCGATCGGCGAAGTGGGCGAGCGTGTAGAGATGGCCGATATCGTAGCACTCGACCTCGAACCGGGTGCCGTTCTCGGCGCAGGTCGTGAGGATGTGCTCGATATCGGCGAAGGTGTTCTTGAAGATCCGATCGCGGGAACCCTCGAGATACGGCTGCTCCCAATCGTGCTGGAAGGTCTTGAACCGCGACAGCATCGGGTAGAGGCCGAAATTCATCGACCCCATGTTGAGCGAGGCGACCTCCGGCTTGAAGTGGGCTGCCGGGCCGAGGCGCTCGTCGATGCCCATGGTCGGGGCGCCGCCGGTGGTGAGGTTCACCACGCAGTTCGAGCGCTGCTTGATCACCTTCAGGAAGGGCTCGAAGGCTTGCGGCGACTGGTCGGGCTTGCCGGTCTTCGGGTCGCGGGCGTGCAGGTGAACGATCGCGGCGCCGGCCTCCGCCGCGCCGATCGCGGCCTCGGCGATCTCGTCGGGCGTCACCGGCAGGTGCGGCGACATCGAGGGCGTGTGGATCGCGCCGGTGACGGCGCAGGTGATGACGACTTTCCGCTTGGCCATGAACATTGCTCCTTAGGATTGGGCGCGCTTGTGCGCCATGAGGGCGGCGAGGCGCGCGTCGCGGCGGCGGCTGCGCTCCGCCGGCGGGGCGGGATCGGGGCCGCCGCCCCAGGCGGCGACGATGCGGGCGGTGCTCTCGGGCGACCACACCGAGGCGGGGGCAGGATCGGCGGCGAGGCGGCCGTAGAAGCCGCCGTAGCGGGCGGCGTAGTCGGCCACGCCCCCCGGCGCGTTGAGATCGATGGTGGCGAAGGGCCCGAGGAAGGACCAGCGTAGGCCCAATCCCTCGGCCACCGTCCTGTCGAGGTCGGCCGGGCTCACCACGCCCTCGGCGACGAGGCGGAAGGCCTCCGAGAGCAGGGCGCCCTGCAGACGGTTGAGCACGAAGCCTTCGACCTCGCGGTTGACCGTCACCGGCGCCTGGCCGGCGGCCTCGTAGAGGGCGCGGGCGCGCTCCACCACCGCCGGGTCGGTCCAGGGCGCGCCGCAGAGCTCGACCACCGGCACGAGGTGGGGCGGGTTGACCGGGTGGCCGACGAGGCAGCGGGCGCGCCCCGCGAGGCCTTCGGTGAACAGCGACGCGACGATGGCCGAGGTCGAGGAGGCGAGGATCGTCTCCGGTCCGCACAGGGCGTCGAGCTCGGAAAAGAGCGCGCGCTTGGCCTCCACCGTCTCGGGGCCGTTCTCCTGCACGAGGTCGGCGCCGGCCACCGCCTCGGCGAGGGTCGGGCAGGTGCGGATCCGGGCAAGCGCGGCCGGCACGTCGGCGACGAGGCCGTGGGCCTCGAGCTGGCGCAAAGCCGCCTCGATGTGGCCGGGGGCGGCATCGAGCGCCGCCGGGTGGAGGTCGGTGAGGCGGATTTCGAACCCGGACCGGGCGAAGACCACGGCCCAGGACCGGCCGATCAGCCCGGCCCCGACGACGGCAACTGTTGGCATCTGCGACGAATCTCCCTCGCGGCGGATCATAGACAGGAACTCACAGCCACAGCACCTGCCGGCGCAAGCCGAGGTCGTCGCGCAGGGCCTGCGACGGGCCGACATGCATCACCCGGCCGCGCTCCAGCGCCACGGTGCGGTCGGAGAGGGCGAGCGCGAGATCGAGGTTGTGGTCGACGATGACGATCGACACTTCGCGCCGGAGGGCGTCGAAGGTCTCGAACAGGCTCTCGACCACCGCCGGCGCCAGGCCCTCGAACGGTTCGTCGAGGAGCAGCACCCGCACGTCGCCGGAGAGCGCGCGGGCCACCGCCACCATCTGCTGCTCGCCGCCCGAGAGGTAATCGGCCGGGGTCCGCCAGCGCTCGCGCAGGCGCGGGAAGTAGGACAGCACCCGCTCCTCGTCCCAGTGCACGCCGTTGCCGGTGCGGCGCTTGAGCCGGCCGAGCTCCAGGTTCTCGGCGACGCTCATCCCGGCAAAGAGGCCGCGCCCCTGCGGCACGTAGCCGATGCCGGCCCGCGCGATCGCCGCCGCCGAGCGGCCGTCGAGGATCTCGTCGCCGAGCGTGATGTGGCCGGCGGCGTGGGGGGCGAGGCCGGTGATGGTCTTGAGGCAGGTCGACTTGCCGGCGCCGTTGCGGCCGAGCAGGGCCACGATCTCGTGGGCGTGGACGTCGAAGGTGACGCCCGAGAGGATGTGGCTCTTGCCGTAATAGGTGTCGACGGAGTCGAGCGAGAGCAGCACGCGCGGCTCTGCGGCGCTCGGGCGGATTTTGCCCGCCATCGCGGCGGTGCCCGATCCGATATAGACCTCCTGCACGCGCGGCGAGGTGCGGGCGTCCTCGACCGTGCCGTCGACCAAGACCGTGCCCTCGTTCATCACCGTCACGGCGTCGGCGATCTGAAAAACCCGGTCGATGTCGTGCTCGACCATCAGCACCGGCATCTCGGTCGAGACCCGCTTGATGATGTCGCCGATGCGGGTGCGCTCGGCCGCGGCGAGGCCGGCCAGCGGCTCGTCGAGGAGCAGCACCCGGGGCTTGGTCGCGAGCGCCACCCCCATGTCGAGCAGGCGCTGGCCGCCATAGGAGAGCGAACCGGCCTCGGCCCGCTCCAGCCCGGCGAGCCCGAGCCAGCGCAGGATCTCCGCGGTCTCGGCCGCGGCCTCCCGGTCGGCGCGGGCGTCGCGCCAGGGATGGAACCGGCCGGGGCGGCGCCCCTGCACGGCGAGGCGAATGTTGTCCTCGACGGTGAGCGCCGGAAACAGGTTGGTGATCTGGAACGAGCGGCCGATGCCGGCCGCGCAGATCCGCTCCGGCGCGAAGCCGGCGATCGAGCGCTCGGCCAGGGTCACGGTGCCGGCATCCGGCCTGTACATTCCGGAGATCAGGTTGAAGGCGGTGGTCTTGCCGGCGCCATTGGGGCCGATCAGGGCGTGCAGCGTCCGGTCGCGGATCAGGAGGGTGACCCCGTCGACCGCCTTCAGGCCGCCGAACCGCTTGGCGATGCCGCGGGCCGCGAGGATTACCCCGTCGATCGCGCCGTCCGGCCGCAGGAAGGGCGGCAGGTTCTCCGGCAACCCGGCCCGGCGGCCGGCCATGGCGGCCTCCTCGGTGGCGGGCGGGCGCAGCATCCGGTAGAGCCGCCGGCCGATGCCGACGAGCCCGTCGGGCGAGAACAGGATGAAGCCGACGAACAGGAGGCCGAACCAGAACAGCCAGTTCGCGGTCCAGATCGACAGCATCTCGCGGAACAGGATGAAGAACAGGGCCCCGATCGCCGGCCCGGCGAGGCCGCGCATCCCGCCGATCACCACCATGGCGAGCAACTCGCCCGAAAAGGCGGAGCCGAGGGGCTCGGCCGAGGCGAAGCGGTGGGTGAAGACGCTCAACACGCCGGCGAGTCCCGTCACGGTGGCCGAGACCGTGAAGGCGAGGAGCTTGTAGCGGTTGGTCGGGTAGCCGAGGAAGCGCGCCCGCTGCTCGTTCTCGCGGATCGCCTCCAGCACCGTGCCGACCGGGGACCGGCGGAAGCGCGCGAGCCCGTAGGCGACCGCGAAGCCGACGAGCGCCACGAGCCCATACCAGGTCCAGGCCGCATCGAGGTCGAGCCCGAGGAGCCCTGTTCGCTCGACGCCGCCATAGCCGCTCTCGCCGCCGGTGAGCGCCGTCCAGCGGAAGGCGATTGTGAAGGAGAGGGCCGACAAGGCCAGCGTCAGGAGCGAGAAATAGACGCCGCGCCGGCGCAGGATCAGCAGGCCGAGGAGCAGGGACGCCACAGCCACGACGACGAGGGCGAACAGGACCGGGGGCAGCAGCGTGCCGGGAAAGAACGTCCGCTGGCCGATCGCCGCCGCGTAGGCGCCGAGCCCGAAGAAGGCGCCGTGGCCGAAGGAGACGAGCCCGGTCTGTCCGACCAGGATGTTGAGGCCGAGGCAGGCCACCGCGAACACCACCACGTCGGTGGCCGAGGTGAGGGTGAGGCCGAGGGCCTGCAGGCAGAGGGGCAGGGCCACGAGGGCGGCGGCGAGGAGCGGCAGGGTGAGACGGTCGCTGCGGTCGGTCATCGTCGTCACTCGAACCGCAGGATGCGCTCGCCGAGCAGGCCGCGGGGCCGCACGAGCAGGATGAAAGCCATCAGGGCGTAGATCGCGGCCTCGGCGAAGCCCGGATAGACCAGCACCATCAGGCCGCGCACGACGCCGACGATGAGGGCCGCGAGCACGACGCCCCAGAACGAGCCGAGCCCGCCGATCACCACCACCACGAAGGCGCCGGTGAGCACCTCCGCGCCCATCGCCGGGTGCACGCCGGAGATCGGCGCCAGCATCACCCCGGCGAGCGCCGCGAGGCCGACGCTGAGCCCCACCACGGTCGCCATGTAGGGCTTGAGCGAGATGCCGAGCGCCGCGACCATGTCGGGATTCTGGACGCCGGCCCGGACCACCCGCCCGAAGGTGGTGCGCTGGAGCAGGACCCAGACGCCGGCCACCGCGACGACCACCGCCGCCAGGATGGTGAGCCGGTAGCGCGACAGCACGAAATCGCCGACGAAGATCTGGCCGCGCAGGGCCTGCGGGATCGCGTAGGGCAGGGGCGGCGCGCCGAAGACCATCCGCAGGGCCTGCTCGGCCACCATGGCGAGGCCGAAGGTGAGGAGCAGCGAGAGGATCGGGTCGGCGCGGTAGAACCGCCGAAAGAGGAACCGCTCGACCAGGAGGCCAATCACCGCGACGAGGACGGGCGCCGCGACGATGGAGCCGCCGAAGCCGAGGTGAGGGGAGAGCACGATCGTCAGGTAGGCGCCGATCGCGTAGAACGCGCCGTGGGCCAGGTTGACGATACCCCCTAAGCTGAAGATCAGCGACAGGCCGAGCGCGATCAGGAGGTAGATCGCGCCGAGGAAGAGGCCGTTGACGACCTGCTCGACGGCGAGGGTGAGGAGGAGCACGATCGCTTCCTTCAGAATTTCGCGAATATCAGTCCGGTTGCAGCGCTTCGACTTTGTCCGACAAGTAAAGCGCGGGATCCCCTCTCCCGTATGGGAGAGGGGTAGGGGTGAGGGTGACACGCTTCAGTGTGAAGCTCAGACCGTCGTGCTGGCAGCTCAACGTCCGGAGACTTATCCGGAAGCGTGTCACCCTCACGCGGGATCTTCGATCCCCACGGCCCCTCTCCCACACGGGAGAGGGGAGGCGCGCCTTATCTTGGCAGTGTCGGAGCGTCGGCGACGGCTACCCTTCCAGCTTGCACGCCGCCTCCTCCGCCGTCGGCGCCAGCACCTCCATGTCCTCGTTCGGAGCGGGAATCGCCGGGGTCGAGGTGAACAGGTCCCACTTGTCCTTGACCTTGTCGGCGGGAAGCGCCGTGATCGCGTACATCTCGCTGATGAGCTGGTGGTCGCGGGCGCGGAAATAGCCGGGCCGCGGCTTCTGCACGTCGAACTTCGCGCCGCCCTCGAGATACGAGACCAGCTTCGGCCCCTCGGTGGACTTGGTGTCCGCCATCGCCTTGGCGACGATCTTGACCGCGTTGTAGTCGCCCCAGGCCTGGTTCTCCGGCGGCTTGCCGTACTTCTTGGTGAAGGCGACGACGAAGGCCTTGGCCGACGGCGTGTCGACCTTGTGGTGCCACAGGCACGGCCAGGTGCCGGCGAAGTTGCCGGGGCCGGCGCCCCAGGCGAGCGCGGTGTCGAAGCCGAAGCCGGCGACCGGGAAGGGCAGGCCGTACTCGGCGTATTGCTTGAGGAAGTTGGTGATCTGGTTGCCGGCGAGGTTCGAGATCACGAGGTCGGGCTTCGCCTGCCGGATCTTGATGAGGTAGGCCGAGAAGTCGGTCGCGTCGGTCGGGACCAATTCGTCGGCGGCGAAGGTGCCGCCTTGGCCCTGCATGAACCCCTTGGCGACCCGCAGCAGGTCGTGACCGAAGGCGTAATCGGCGGTGAGCGAGTACCAGCGCTTGCCCTTGACGAGCCCGCCCTCGGTCAGCGAGCGGCCGACCGCCTTGACGTACATCGAGTTGGCGCCCTCGACGTGGAACATGTAGCGCTTGCAATCCTGCCCGCGCAACGCATCCGAATTGGCGCCGGTATTGAGGAAGATGGTCTTGCCCCGCTGCGCCACCTGGCCGATGGCGAGCGCCGAGGCGGACGAGATCTCGCCGACGATCGCCGCCACCTTGTCGCGCTCGACGTAGCGCTCGGCCTTGCTCGACGCGGTCTGCGGGTTGACCGAATCCTCGGTCAGGAGCTCGACCTTGCGGCCGTCGATGCCGCCGGCGGCGTTGATCTCCTCGGCGGCGAGCTGGGCCGCCATCACGGCGTACTCGCCGAGCGGCCCGAGGAAGCCGGTGCGCGGCGTGAGATGGCCGATGCGGATCGGCTGCCCGCTCTGGGCCCGCACGAGGCCCGGCATGGCGAGCGCGGCGCCGGCCGCGAGGCCGCCCTGCAGGAGGTGACGGCGCGTGTGGAGGTGGCGCGTGGGAATGGAGCCCTGCGTCATGGTGCGTGTCCTACCCGGGATCGCATCACGGTCGTTCGGGTTGCCGTGATCTGTGATCACACTTAGGCTGGCACCAAACGGCGCGCCTGTCGAGACGGGAAACCGTCCGCGCGACGCCGCGAGGGGAACGCACGGGGGAGGTCCGCTTGGAACGGCGGGACTTGCATGGAGGGGAGGCGCGCGAGCGCCCCGACCCGGACGGCGTCGCGCCGCCGGCGCGGATCACCCTCGGCACGCAGGTCTACGACGCCCTGCGCGACCTGCTGATTGCAGGCGAACTGGCGCCCGGCGAGCGGCTGTCCCTGCGCACGGTCGCGGAGCGCCTCGGCACCTCGATGATGCCGGCCCGCGAGGCGGTGTCGCGGCTCGTCGCCGACGAGGCGCTGGAGGTGCTGCCGAACCGGGCGGTGCGGGTGCCGGTCATCACGCTGCAAAAATTCCGCGAGCTGACCCGGGTGCGCATCGCCGTCGAGGGCTTCGCGGCGGCGGAGGCCGCGCGGGCGGTGAGCGCCCGCGACCTCGCGGCGATCGCTGAGCACGATGCGGCGTTCCGGCACGAGGTGCTGTCGCCGACGCCCGACCTGGAGCGGGCGATGCGGGCCAACCGCGACCTGCATTTCGCGGTCTACGAGGCCGCCGGCCTGCCCTCGCTCATCGCGATCATCGAGGGGCTGTGGCTGCGCATCGGCCCGGTGCTCAACCTCGACATGCGCTCCTCGCCCCGCCGCCTCGCCGAGGGCGGGGCGCAGGCGCACCACGCGGCCCTCGTGGCGGCGCTCGCCGCCGGCGATGCCGAGAGTGCCCGCGCGGCGCTCAGTGCCGACATCGCCGGCAGCGCCGGCTTCATCGAGACCACCGGGCGCCTCGCGCCCTGAACAGGGAGGATACCATGGACATGGGTTTGAGCGGCCTGAAGGTGCTGGTCACCGCGGGCGCCGCCGGCATCGGGCTCGAAGTGGCGCAGGCCTTCGTGGAGGAGGGCGCGCGGGTCCATGTCTGCGACGTCGACCGCGAGGCGCTGGCGGCGCTGCCCGCCGGCCTCACCGGCACCTACGCCGACGTCGCCTCGCGCGACGACGTCGCCCGGCTGTTCGCGGAGGCCGACACCGCGCTCGGCGGGCTCGACTGCCTCGTCAACAATGCCGGCATCGCCGGGCCGACGGGCCGCGTCGAGGAGATCAACCCGGAGGACTGGGATCGCACCCTCGACATCTGCATCACCGGGCAGTTCAACTGCGTGCGCCTGGCGGTACCGTCCCTCCGCAAGAGCGCCAACCCGTCGATCGTCAACCTGTCCTCGGTGGCCGGCCATTTCGGCTTCCCGCTGCGCACGCCCTACGCGGCGGCGAAATGGGCCGTGATCGGCTTCACCAAGTCGCTGTCGCGGGAGCTCGGGCCGGACGGCGTCCGGGTCAACGCGGTGCTGCCGGGCATCGTCGCCGGCGACCGCCAGCGCCGGGTGCTGGAGGCCAAGGCGCAGCAGCGCGGAATCAGCTTCTCCGAGATGGAGCAGGCGGCCTTCGCGGCGGCCTCGATCAAGGACTACGTCACCGCGCGCCAGATCGCCGACCAGATCCTGTTCCTGGCCTCTGTGCGGGGCAAGACCATCTCGGGTCAGGCCTTGGCGGTGGATGGCGACCTGCAGATGCTGACGTAGTCGAAGGCGCGCACCAGGAGCGACTCAACCGGGAGCGGGGCCAAGGCCGGAATTTGCCTCCTCCCACTCGCGACCTCATCCTGAGGTGCCGGCCGATCCAAGGTCGGTTGGTCTCGAAGGAGGGCTCCAGAGAGCGCCGAGACTTCTGGAGCCCTCCTTCGAGGCTGCTGCAAGCAGCAGCACCTCAGGATGAGGCCGTGGGTGGGAGACGCCGTCGACTCACCGCCACCGGATCAGGGCAGCCACCGCGCCAGGAATCCGCCCACTGCCACGGCGAACACCGCCCACGGCCCGACGACCAGCCAGATCGGGTGCGGCCCGGCCTCGTCCCTCGTCTTTACTTCGTTCAGGATCATCGCCGCCCCCGCCGATTCGTCGCGTGAGGCGAGAAAGCCCGGCGATTGTGGTTGGACGGGGGAAGCTTGACCGGTGGAGCTTGCGTCAGGCTGGCTCGTCCCCGGGCCGGTGCGCCGCGACGGACCGCGGGCGGGCCACGTCGAGGGCGTAGAGCGCGAGCCCGGCCCAGATCAGCCCGAAGACCAGGGCCCGGGACGGCGGCAGCGATTCGCCGTAGACGAGCACGCTGAGCAGCAGCAGGCCCGTCGGCGAGAGGTATTGCAGCAGCCCGAGCGTCGACAGCTTAAGGCGCGAGGCCGCGGCGGCGAACCACATCAGCGGCAGGGCGGTGGTGACGCCGGTGAGCATCAGGAGCAACACCTGCCCGGTGTCCTGGCCCGGCGGCGTCGGCGCGAGGCTGAGATAGGCGAGCGCGATCGGCAGGAGCGCGAAGGTCTCGGCACCAAGCCCCAGGATCGGGTCGATCGGCACCAGCTTGCGGATCAGGCCGTAGACCGCGAACGTGACGGCAAGCGCCAGCGCGATCCACGGCAGCGTCCCGGCCGCGACCACCGCCGCGACGACGCCGATGCCGGCCAAAGCCACCGCGGCGAGCTGGAGCGGGCGCAGGGACTCGCGCAGCACCAGCGCACCGAGGGCCACGTTGACCAGCGGGTTGATGAAGTAGCCGAGGCTCGCATCCAGCATCCGCCCGTTCTGCACCGCCCACAGGTAGAGCGACCAGTTGCTCGCGATGAGGAGGGCGGAGAGCACGAGGAAGCCGTGGCGGCGCTGGAGCGTGAAGCCGGGCCCCCGGCGCATCAGGCGCAGACCGGCCAGCAGCAGCGCGATGAACAGGCTCGACCAGACGATGCGGTGGGCGAGGATGCCCCAGGCCGGCACCCCGTCGAGCAGGCGGAAATGAACCGGGACGACGAGGCCCCAGCTCAGGAAGGCGCCGAGCGCGTAGATCAGACCCACGGATGTTTCCCCCGGGCGTCTGCCGCGCCCCCGAGGGCTTGTGCCGCAGGCGGCCCGCCCCGGCTACGGTCCGGGGCGGGGAGCGGTCACCCGCTCCACGCGGGTCTTCCGGCGGGTCTTCCGGCGGGGCTGCCGGAGGGTCAGGCGGCGAGGAAGCGCTCGAGGATCGGCAGCGTCGCCCCCGGATTCTCTTCGGCCAGGAAGTGGCCCGAGGGGACGATCTCGAAGGTGGTGCTCTCTGGCGCGAAGGTGCCGGTCCAGGCCTGCCGCACCGGATCGAGCCCATCGCGGCCGACGAAGCGGTCGGCGACCAGCACCAGGACCGGGCCGGCGAGGCGGCGCCCCTCGGCGAGGTCGGCCTCGTCGGCCGCCCGGTCGGGCCCGGCCCCAGCGCGGTAATCCTCGCAACTCGCGTGGATGCGCTCGGGCACGTTCCAGCTCTGGCGGTAGAGGTCGAGGGCGCCGGGGGAGAACGCGTCGAGGGTGCCGTCGCCGGTCCAGAGCCGCAGCAGGTCCTCGTAGTACGGGATCGGGGCCCGGCCGATCTCCTGCTCGGGCGTCGGCGCCGGTTGCGCCAGGAAGCGCCAATGCGGGTAGGCGTCCGGCTCCCGGTCCATCTTCTGCCACTGCGAGACCGTGGGCAGGATGTCGAGGAGGGCGAGACGGTCGATCCGGCCCGGCTCGTCGAGGGCGAGGCGGTAGCCGACCCGGGCGCCCCGATCGTGGCCGATCAGCCCGAAGCGGACATGGCCCATCCGCTCCATCACGGCGACCACCTCGCGGCCCATCCGGCGCTTGGAATACGCCTCGTGGCCCGCATCGCCCTTCGGCGCCGCCGACCAGCCGTAGCCCTTGAGATCGAGGCAGATCACCCGGTGGGTGCGGGCGAGCGCGGGGGCGATCCGGTGCCAGCAGGCATGGGTCTGGGGAAAGCCGTGCAGCAGCACCAGCGGCGGCGCATCCTCCCGCCCGCCGGCCCGGGCGAAGAAGCGCCCGTCGGGCAGGTCGATCCAGTGCGAGGTGAAGCCGGGAAACAGGTCGGCGGGCATCTGCGCTCCCCAAGGTCCTTGACCCGCGCCGGGGCGCGAGCTGACCTGGGTTAACGCGAGAACCCGCCTCAGAGCCTGTTTGAGGGCCTACATTTATGCTGGATTGTGGAGTGCGGAGAGGGCCATCAGGCAGGCGACGAAGGTGATGCGGCCGGTCGCGACGTCGAGGCGACCGGCCCGTTCGCGCAGCAACCCGCCCCAGTGGCTGAGCCAGCCCAAGGTCCGCTCGACCACCCAGCGCCGCTTGAGCACGACGAAGCCCGTCTGACCCGGTTCCTTCTGCACCACCTCGCAGCGCATGCCGTGCAGGGTGCACCACTCCTCGCAGCGATGGGCCCGGAACACGCCGTCGAGGATCGCCAGGCGCAGGCTCGGCCACTGCTCCTTGCCGGCATCCAACGCCGGCAGCGTGTCGCAATCCTGCACGTCGGCGGGCACGACGGTCACGGCCAGGATGAAGCCTTGGGCGTCCACCATCAGCACGCGCTTGCGGCCGACCAGCTTCTTGGCCCCATCGTAGCCACGCGGCCCGCGCACCCCGATACACTTGACGCTCTGGGTATCGATGATCGCCAGCCGGGGCTGCGGGCGACGACCGCCGCGACGCCGCTGGCGCCGGGCCAGGGCCCGCATCAGGATATCGAGCACGCCCTTCTCGACCCAGCGCCGGAACCAGCCATAGACCGTACGCCAAGGAGGAAACCCCGCCGGCAGGGCGCGCCAGGCGCTGCCGACCCGCAGATGCCAGGCGATCGCCGCCACGACTTGGCGGGCCGGCGTCGCGCTCGGGCTGCCAGGTGGGTCGAGGCGCTGTACCAGGCGGGCCATCTCGTCCAGGCCTGCCTGGACAACTATGTTCTTGAGGCGCGTCTCGTGACGCGTCCGATGTCGGTCCGTCCACATCTGCTCTTGCCTCCGCCCGGCCAGGCGGAGCCCAGGTTGTTCCCAGCAAGACAGATGGGGACGGCCGGCAGAGGGCCTCAAACAGGCTCTCAGGTCTCGCGGGCCACGGCGCGCCAGCCGATGTCGCGGCGGCAGAAGCCCTCCGGCCAGTCGATCCGGTCGAGGGCGGCGTAGGCGCGCCCTTGCGCCTCCCGCACGTCGCGGCCGAGGGCGGTCACGGCGAGCACCCGGCCGCCATCGGCCACCAGCCGCTCGCCGTCGCGCCTGGTTCCGGCCTGGAACACCAGGGCGCCGGCTCCTTCCGCCTCCGACAGGCCGCGGATCTCCGAGCCCTTGGCGACGGGGCCGGGATAGCCGGGGGCGGCCATGATGACGGTCAGCGCCACCTCGTCGCGCCAGTCCGGCGCGACGCCCGAGAGGTCGCCCTCGGCGGCGGCGAGCAGCAGCGGCACTAGGTCCGAGGCGAGGCGCGGCATCAGCACCTCGCATTCGGGATCGCCGAAGCGGGTGTTGTACTCGATCAGCATCGGCCCGTCGGCCGTCAGCATCAGCCCGGCATAGAGGATGCCGGAGAAGGGGGTGCCGCGCGCGCGCATCCCGTCGAGGGTCGGGCGGATGATCCGCTCCATCACCTCGGCCTCGAGCTCGGGCGTGAGCACCGGGGCGGGGGAATAGGCGCCCATCCCGCCGGTATTCGGCCCCTTGTCGCCGTCATGGACGCGCTTGTGGTCCTGGGCGGTGCCGAGGAGCACGGCGCGGGTGCCGTCGCACAGGGCGAACAGGCTCGCCTCCTCGCCGACCATGCACTCCTCGATCACCACCTCGGCTCCGGCGGCGCCGAGCCCGCCGCCGAGCATGCTCTCCACCGCCGCCTCGGCTTGGCGCAAGGTCTCGGCCACCACCACGCCCTTGCCGGCGGCGAGCCCGTCGGCCTTGACGACGACCGGGATGCGGCCGGCGCGCAAATAGGCCAGCGCCGGCTCCACGTCGCGGAAGCGCGCGAAGGCGGCAGTCGGGATCGCGAAATCCCGGCACAATTCCTTGGTGAAGGCCTTCGAGCCCTCGAGCTGGGCCGCCGCGGCTTTGGGCCCGAAGGCGCGGATGCCGGCCTCGGCCAGCGCATCGACCAGCCCCGCCACCAGCGGCGCCTCGGGGCCGACCACCACGAAGTCCACGCCCTCGCGCCGGCAGGCGGCGATCACCGCCGCGTGGTCGGCGACGTCGAGGGGCAGGTTGGTGCCGTGGGCGGCGGTGCCGGGATTGCCGGGGGCGATCAAGAGGCGCCGGCAGAGCGGGCTCTGCGCCAGCTTCCAGGCGAGCGCGTGCTCGCGCCCGCCGGAGCCGATCAGCAGGAGGGTGAGGGGGTGCTGGTCGCGCATCGCCGGTTCCGACAAGGATCTCAAGGGTCTCGCGCGACGGTTTAGGGAAGGCGCGCCCGGGCGGCAACCGGACTGATGCGCGGGGGCCACTCACCCGCTCAAGTCGCCGGATCATGCGGCGGGACGGCCTTCCGCGGCCCGGCCCGAGCCGGTAGCCTCACACCCGATGTCGGCTTCCGCTCACTCCGCTTCCCTTGCCGCCCCGATCCCCAACGTGCCCGAATGGTCGGTCACCGAACTGGCGACCGCCCTCAAGCGCACCCTGGAGGATGCGTTCGGCCACGTGCGCCTGAAGGGCGAGATCTCGGGCTATCGCGGCCCGCACGGCTCGGGCCACGCCTATTTCAGCCTCAAGGACGGCGGCGCCAAGATCGACGCCGTGATCTGGAAGGGCACGATGCTGCGGCTGCGCCACAAGCCCAAGGAGGGGCTGGAGGTCGTGGTCACCGGGCGGATCACGACCTACCCGGGCAAGTCCGCCTACCAGATCGTGGTCGATTCGCTGGAGCCCGCCGGGGCCGGCGCCTGGATGGCGCTCCTGGAGGAGCGCCGCCGCCTGCTCGCGGCGGAAGGGCTGTTCGACGTGAGCCGCAAGCGGCCGGTGCCCTACCTGCCGACGGTGATCGGCGTCGTCACCTCGCCGACCGGCGCGGTGATCCGCGACATCCTGCATCGGCTCGCCGACCGCTTCCCCCGCCCCGTCCTGGTCTGGCCGGTGCGGGTGCAGGGGGAGGGGGCGGCGGAAGAAATCGCGGCGGCGATCCACGGCTTCAACGCGCTCGAGCCCGGCGGCGCGATCCCGCGGCCGGACGTGCTGATCGTCGCCCGCGGCGGCGGCTCGATCGAGGACCTGTGGTGCTTCAACGAGGAGATCGTGGTGCGGGCCGCCGCCGCCAGCACGATCCCGCTGATCTCCGCCGTCGGCCACGAGACCGACGTCACGCTGATCGACCACGCCTCCGACCGCCGCGCCCCGACCCCGACCGGCGCCGCCGAGATGGCGGTGCCGGTGCTGCACGAGCTGCTGGTCGACCTCGATTCCTTGAGCCGGCGCCATGCCGGCGCGCTCCTGCGCCTCGTCGACCAGCGCCGGGGCGAGTTGCGTGGCCTGACCCGGGCGCTGCCGGGCCCGGAGGCGCTGCTGGCCCAGAAGCGCCAGCGCCTGGATCTGGCGGAAGCCCGCCTCGCCCCGGCGCTCGCCGCCAATGCCCGGGACGCGCAGAGCCGCCTCAACCGGGCGCTCCAGGGGCTCGCCCGCAACCCGCCGTCCTTGCGCCTGGCGCGAGCCCGCGAGCGCCTGGCGGCGATCGACCACCGCCCGCGCCACGCCCTGGAGCGGGTGCTGGCGGTGCAGGGCGAGCGCCTGAACGGCCTGTCGCGCCGGCTGGAGCAGGCGCCGGGTCACGGGCTGGAGCGCCTGTCGGGGCGACTGTCGCGGGCGACCGCCCTGTTCTCGAGCCTCAACTACCGGGCGGTGCTGGCCCGCGGCTACGCGCTGGTGCTCGACGAGGCCGGCACGCCGGTCGGGTCGGCGGACGCCGCCCGTGCGGCCGGACGCGTGACGGTCGAGTTCGCCGACGGGCGGGTGGCGGCGACGGTGGAGGGCGCAAGCCCCGAGACCCCGCCGAAGCCGGCTCCGCGCCGCGCGGCGAAGCGCCGGGAGACCGGGGCGGAAACGAAGAAGGCGCCCGTGGCGGGCGCCTTGCAGGGGTCCTTGTTCGAGAGCTGAGGCTCGCCGCCCGAACCCTCCCCCCTCTGCGGGGGAGGGTGCCCCGCGGAGCGGGGCGGGAGAGGGGGCGACGCTTCCGGAGACGTCGCGCGCTCCATGAAGGGCGCCCCAACCTGAATCGTTGCGCTGCCCCTCTCCCGACCCCTGCTGACGCAGGGGCCACCCTCCCCCGCAGAGGGGAGGGTTACGCGTCGGCCATCGAAGCGTCTTCTTGCTGAGAACGAGTTCAGAAGAGCTCAATACTCGTCGTCGTCGTCATCCTGCTCGCCCTTCCGCATCGGCTTGAGGCGGGCGAAGACCGAATCCGCGTCGATGCGCTCGTCGCCGCGGCCGGGGCGGCGATCCTCGTCGCGGTCCTCGGGCTCGGGCAGGACCGAGAGCTCGGGCGGCATCAGGGTCGCGCCGCCCTCGGCGGATTCCACGAGCGGACGGTCCTTGGCGGCGCGCTGGACCTCGAAGTCGAGGTCGATCTGCGAGCACAGGCCGAGGGTCACCGGGTCCATCGGCTGCAGCGAGCCGGAATTCCAGTGGGTGCGCTCGCGAATTTGCTGGATCGTCGACTTGGTGGTGCCGACGAGGCGCATCACCTGCGCGTCCTTCAGCTCCGGGTGATTGCGCAGCAGCCACAGGATGGCGTTCGGCCGGTCCTGGCGGCGCGACAGCGGGGTGTAGCGCGGGCCCTTGGTGCGCTTCACCTCGGGCAGCTTCACCTTCGACACTGCCACCTTCATGCGGTGGCTCGGGTTCTTCTGCGCCCGCTCGATCTCCTCGCGGGTGAGCTGGCCGGTCGAGACCGGGTCGAGGCCCTTGATGCCGGCCGCCACCTCGCCGTCGGCGATGCCCTTCACCTCGAGGGGGTGGAGCTTGCAGAAATCGGCGATCTGATCGAAGGACAGCGACGTGTTCTCGACGAGCCAGACGGCCGTCGCCTTCGGCATCAACGGTCCCTGGGACATACCACACCTCCTCGGGGCGCTCCGACGCGGGAGCGCGACGGCCGCCCGGGAAGCGGCCCAATCCAAACACGGGCCCCTCGACGGCGACAGGGCGCCCGGGGCGGGGCCGGGAGGCCCCGCCGGCGTCCCGGGATGACCAGGACGGCCTGTCTCACGCTGTGAGGGAATCGCCCGATATATAGGCGCGTCTCAGGCCCGGCGCAAACCGCTTTCGCGGGCGAAAAGCTTTCGCGGCGGCGGTGAGGTCCCTTCGCGCGAAAGGAAGGCCCGCCGCCGGACGGGCGGCGGGCGACGGATCGTCAGACGAACAGGCTCGACACGCTCGATTCTTCGGCGGTGCGCCCGATCGCCTCGCCGAGCAGCGGCGCGATGGTGACGACCCGGATGTTGCGGGCGAGCTTGACCGCGGCGGTCGGCTGGATCGAGTCGGTGATCACCAGTTCCTTGAGCTTCGAGGAGGCGATGCGCGACACCGCGCCCCCCGAGAGCACGCCGTGGGTGATGTAGGCCGAGACGTCCTTGGCGCCCTTGGCGAGCAGGGCCTCGGCGGCGTTGACGAGCGTGCCGCCGGAATCGACGATGTCGTCGACGAGGATGCAGGAGCGGCCCTCGACCTCGCCGATGATGTTCATCACCTCCGATTCGCCGGGCCGGTCGCGGCGCTTGTCGACGATGGCCAGCGGCGCGTCGATGCGCTTGGCCAGCGCCCGGGCGCGCACCACGCCGCCGACGTCGGGCGACACCACCATCATGTCGGCGGGGTCGAGCCGCTCCTTGATGTCCCGCACCATGACGGGGGCGGCGAACAGGTTGTCGGTCGGGATGTCGAAGAAGCCCTGGATCTGGCCGGCATGCAGGTCGAGGGTCATCACCCGGTCGGCGCCGGCCTCGGTGATGAGGTTCGCCACGAGCTTCGCCGAGATCGGGGTGCGGCCGGAGGTGCGCCGGTCCTGGCGGGCATAGCCGAAATAGGGCAGCACGGCGGTGATCCGCCGCGCCGAGGAGCGCCGCGCCGCGTCGATCATGATGAGCAGTTCCATCAGGTGATCGTTGGCCGGGAACGAGGTCGACTGGACGATGTACACGTCCTCGCCGCGCACGTTCTCCTGGAGCTCGACGAAGATCTCCATGTCGGCGAAGCGGCGGACCGAGCAGACCGCCAGCGGCTTCTCGAGATAGGCCGCGATCGCCTCGGCCAGCGGGCGGCTCGCATTGCCGGCGACGATCTTGATCGAGGATTTCATCGTGCTTCCATCGTGGCCCGCGCCAAGACCCCCGGCGCTGCCGCGCGATGCCCTTGAGTCAGGCCCGCGCGCGCCGGGGTGAGGGAGGATCGCATCGAGCTTCGCGCGAACACGGACCCCTCGCGCGACGATGCTCTCATGTGACGGGCGAGGCTCTTACCAGTGCCGGGATACCGTCACAATGCTTTCATGCGCGCGCGACTGCGCAGCACCCCTGCATTCCTGTGCAGGATTGCTGTGCCGCGCCCGCCGGTCGCCTCAGGGCTGCAGCAGCCGGTGGAGATGCACGATGAAGTAGCGGGTCTGGGCGCTGTCGACGGTCTGCTGCGCCTTCGCCTTCCAGGCCATCGCGGCGCTGGCATAGTCGGGGAAGATGCCGACCACGTCGAGCTTCGAGAGGTCGCGGAAGGTCACGCTGTCGAGGTCGGTCAGCTCGCCCCCGAACACCAGGTGGAGGAGCTGCTTGGGTTCCTGCGAGGTGGACGGCGTGGTGTTGCCCGGGTTGCTCATGCGCGTCGTCTCCGCGTGCCGCGACGAAGGCCGTCCGGCGGGACGGCGCCTGCCCGTCGGGGCAGGCGCCGGGGGCGTCGCAAACGCCGGCCCGCGCGTCAAGCCGGATCGTGCTGCACTGCACGCGCGGGCCGGTCAGATGGCCGCGTCAGGCGGCGTCGAGGGTCGGGTAGTCGGTGTAGCCCTCGGGTCCCTGGCTGTACCAGGTCTTGTAATTGTCCTTGTTGAGGGGGGCACCCTTGGCGATCCGCTCCGGCAGGTCGGGATTGGCGAGGTAGGGGCGGCCGAACGCGATCGCGTCGGCGCGGCCCTCGTCGAGGGCGGCTTGCGCCCGCTTGCCGTCGTAGTCGGAGTTCAGGACCAGGGGCCCGCGGAAGGCGGCCTTGATCGCCGGCGCCACCGGCGGGTGGGCGGGCTTGCCGAAGGTGCCGTCGGGAGCGGGCTCGCGCAGTTCGAGGAAGGCGACGCCGATCTCCGACAGGGAAGCGGCGGCGGCCGGGAACAGGGTCGCGGGATCGGCGTCGTCGACGCCCTGGATCGGCTCGTTCGGCGACAGGCGCACGCCGGTGCGGTCGGCGCCGACCGTGTCGGCGACGGTGCGGGCGACCTCGGCGAGCAGGCGGATCCGGTTCTCCACCGAGCCGCCGTAGCGGTCCTCGCGCAGGTTGGAATTGGAGCGCAGGAACTGGTCGATCAGGTAGCCGTTCGCGGCGTGGATCTGCACCCCGTCGAAGCCGGCCTCGATCGCGTTGCGGGCGGCCTTGGCGTAATCCTCGAGGATCCGCGGGATCTCGTCCTCGCGCAGGGCCCGCGCCTCGGCATAGGGCTTCTTGCCCTCGTAGGTGTGGGCGTGGTCGGGCCCGGTGGTGGCCGAGGCCGAGACCGGCGGCTGCCCGCCGAGGAAGTCGGGATGGACCAGCCGGCCCATGTGCCAGAGCTGGGCGACGATGCGTCCGCCGGACTCGTGCACCGCTGCGACCACCGGCTTCCAGGCCTCGACCTGCTCAGGGCTCCACAGGCCCGGGGCGAACGGCCAGCCGGTCCCCTCCTGCGAGATGCCGGTGGCCTCGCTGATGATCAGGCCGGCACCCGCGCGCTGGCGGTAATACTCGGCCATGATCGGCGTCGGCACGTGCGAGCGCGAGGCGCGGCCGCGGGTGAGCGGCGCCATCAGGATGCGGTTCGGCGCCGCGATGGCGCCGAGCTGGATCGGGTCGAACAGGGAGGGCACTGAGAACAACTCCGGATCGAGCCCGGCTTCAAGGGCCGGGCGATGCCCGGGAGATGTGGGCGCTGCAGCGCAGCGGACCAGACCCGGGCCCGACGGCCCGGACCGGGATGTGCGCTGCCTCACCTCGGGGCGGGGATTGAACCCCCCGGACGTCACGACTTGTCCATCTGCTCCTTGGCGTCCGACACCGCCTTCATGCAGCCGGTCTCGTCGCCCTTCTTGTCGAGCTCGCGGGCGCGGTTGAGGCTGGCGCGCGCCTCCATCACGCCGGTGCCGCCGCCGCTCGCCTTGGCGACGTCGGCGGTGGCCTGCGTCTCGGCGGAGCCGGGGGCGGGGCCCTTGGGCAGCGCGGACGGGCTGGTGCCCTTCTCGGTCGCCGCCTCGGCCTGAGCTTCCCGACGGGACGCCACCTCCTTGCCGCCGCTCGATGCGGAGATGGTCTCGCGGCCCTTCGCGTCGAGGCGCGGTTCCAGCGACGAGATCTCGGTGCCGCAGGCGCCGGCGAGGGCGGGACCGGCGAGGCCGGCAAGGAGGCCGGCGGCGAGGATGAGCTTCATGGCGTGTCTCTCCCGTTCCGAGCACGCGGCGCGCACTGACTGGCGAACCTTGGCCCGATGAACCCTGGTCGCGAACACCGGCACGGGGGCGGGGGTTCCGCATCGCGGGAACCATCTCAGGAAAAAAGGGCCGCTCCCCGTGCGGGAGGCGGCCCCTCGTCTCGGCCCGCAGGGCACGAGGCCCCGCAGGATCAGGATCACGCGCTCAGCTTGTCGCGCATCGGCAGCTGGCGGATGCGCCGGCCGGTCGCCGCGAAGATCGCGTTGGCGATGGCGGGCGCGACCGGCGGCACGCCGGGCTCGCCGACGCCGCCGAGCGGCTTGTCCCAGGACCCGCCCTGCACGAGGTGCACGTTGATGATCTTGGGCGCCGCGTCGATGCGGGTGAGCTCGTAGGTGTCGTAGTTGTCCTGGACGGCGCGGCCGTTCTTGAAGGTGATCTGGGCGGTGAGCGCGAGGCCCATGCCCATCACCACCGCCCCCTCGAGCTGCGAGCGCACCCGCTCCGGGTTGACCTGCTGGCCGCTGTCGATGGCGATATCGACCCGCTGGACGCTGACCTCGCCCTTCGGCGACACCTCGACCTCGGCGACGGCCGCCGTGTAGGTGACGAAGCTGTAATGCGCCGCGATGCCGAGGCCGCGGCCCTTCTCCACCTTGCGGCCCCAGCCGGCTCCTTGCGCAACCGCCTCGATCACGTTGCGCAGGCGGCCCGTGTCGTAGGGGTAGCGCGAGGGATCCTCGCCGTAGTTCCAGGCATCGCCCATCTTGACCGGATCGATGATCCGGGCCGGGCCGATCACGTCGAGGAGGTAGTCCTTCGGGTCGCGGCCGGCCATGTGGGCGAGCTCGTCCACGAACGACTGCACCGCGAAGGCCCGCGGGATGTTCGAGACCGAGCGGAACCAGCCGATGCGGACATGGGCGTCGGCGGGCGGGTTCTCCATCCGCATGTTGGGGATGGCGAACGGCACGTTGACGAGGCCCATCCCGAGCTCGATCGGGATCTGCTCCTTGGCGCCGGCGACGAAGGTCGAGCCGATGGTCGGGGCCGCGCTGCGGTGCAGCCAGGCCACCGGCATGCCCTTGTCGTCGAGCCCGGCCTCCAGCCGCTCCACCGAGACGGTGTGGTAGTAGCCATGATGAAGGTCGTCCTCGCGGGTCCAGGTCATCTTGACCGGGGCGCCGTCCATCGCCTTCGAGCAGAGCGCCGCCTCGACGAAGTAGTCGGGCTTCGACTTGCGGCCGAAGCCGCCGCCGAGCAGCGTGACGTTGACCGTCACGTCCTTGGGATCGATCCCGAGGCGCTTGGCGATCCGATCGCGGGCGGCCTGCGGCGACTGCACGCAGCCCCAGGCTTCGATCTTGCCGTCCTTGGCGATCCGCACGGTCGCGGCCGGCGGCTCCATCGGCGCCTGGACGAGATGGGGGATGTAGTACTCGGCCTCGTGGCGCTTGGCCGCCTTCTTCATCGCCGCGTCGACGTCGCCCTCCTGCCGCACCACCTTGCCGGGCTTGCGCACGGCCTGCTCCAGGGTGGCCCGGTAGGCGTCCGAGTCGTAGGACGCGTTGGGACCGTCGTCGAAGGTGGGGTTGAGCGCCTCGCGCCCCTTGATCGCCGCCCAGGTGTTGCGGGCGATGACCGCGACGCCGCCGGTCGGCATGAACTCGTAGGGCGGGGCCGGCGGATCGATGGTCACGACCTTGACGACGCCCGGCACCTTCAGGGCCGCCGCCTCGTCGAAGCTCTTGACCTTGCCGCCGAAGACCGGAGGCCGCGCGACGACGGCGTAGAGCATGCCCTCGACGCGGGTATCGAGGCCGTACTGCGCCTTGCCGGTGGTGATGCCGACGTTGTCGATGAGGCCGACCCGGCCCTTGCCGATGTAGCGGAAGGCCGACGGATCCTTGAGCTTGACCGAGCCGCGGTCCGGCACCGGCACGCTGGCCGCCGCCTGCGCCACGTCGCCGAACGCGATCCGGCGCCCGGACTTGGCGTGGACGAGGGCGTGGTTCTCGGCCGTCACCTCGCCGGCCGGCACGCCCCATTGCTTGGCGGCGGCCTCGACCAGCATGGTACGGGCGGCGGCACCGGCGCGGCGCAGCGGCATGAAGAAGTGCCGGAGCGAGCGCGAGCCGTCGGTGTCCTGGTTGCCGAAGCGCTCCTCGTCGCCGTGCGCCTGGGCGACCTTGACCTTGGCCCAGTCGGCCTCGAGCTCGTCGGCGACGACGAAGGCGACCGAGGTGCGCACGCCCTGGCCCATCTCCGAGCGGGTGCAGGTCACCGTCACGGTGCCGTCGGGGGCGATCGCCACGAACAGGGTCGGATCGTCGCGCCAGCCATGCGGCATGCCGTCGGCGCCGAACTTCCCCGGCTCGGCGGCGAGTCCGTCCTTCGGCTTCAGCGACAGGGCGAGCACCAGGGCGCCCGCCCCCGCGAGCAGGCCGCGGCGGCTGAGCTGGCCGGGCGTCGCCTTGGCGAGGGCGGATTCCGGCTCCTCGGCCGGGGCGGATTTGAGGAAGGAGGAGAGGTCGTGGATCACAGGCGATCTCCCTGGCCGGCCTTCGGGGTCAGCCCCGCCGCCTGCTTGATGGCGGCGCGGATGCGCGGATAGGTGCCGCATCGGCAGAGATTGCCGCTCATCGTCGAGTCGATGTCGGCATCGGTCGGCTTGGGGGTGTCCTTGAGGAGGGCCGCCGCCTGCATGATCTGCCCGGTCTGGCAGTAGCCGCACTGCGCCACGTTGAGGTCGCGCCAGGCGGCCTGGACCGGGTGGTTGCCGTCCGGGGACAGGCCCTCGATCGTCACCACCGGCTGGCCGTCGGCGGCCGAGACCGCGGTCTGGCAGGCCCGCACCGCGGCGCCGCCGACATGGATGGTGCAGGCGCCGCAGGCCGCGACGCCGCAGCCGAACTTGGTGCCCGTCAGGCCGAGCTCGTCCCGCAGGTACCACAGCAGCGGCATCTCGGGATCGCCGTCGAAGCGGCGCTCCTCACCGTTCACGTTGAGCTTGATCATCGTCGCCCTCCGGCTTCGGGAGCTTTGTGGGAACGCCCCGCGGACATGGCTCCGGTCGCGGCGCCCAGTCTCCCCGTCGATTCTACGTCCCGTCTCGCGGCGCGGCGGCCGTCGCAGGCCCGCGCCCCGTTCCTCCCGGATCACGCCTGGATCGGCGTGGTCTTGCTTGCTTGGGCGGCCCCCGGCCCCGGGGGTGTGCCCGCCATCACCTGAAACTCAGAATTGTTTCAGGTTAGGGATGGGTACCCCGGAGTCGCGCGTGTCGGCAAGACGGTCGCGCGTCGCCGAAATGCCGCGTCGCGCCTGTGGCGACGCCTTGCCGGAGGATTGCTTTTCGTGTATCGGCCCAACCTCCGGTGGTCCGATGCCGGGATGCTGCCTGCGCGGAGCGACGAGCTCTGAGCGGCGCATCGGCCGGGGCCTTCGGAAATACACGTTTTCGCCCGTCGATCATGCGCCGGCCCGCACCCCTTCACATTTCGGGGAGCGGCGGTTCCGAGAGACCTCTCGGGACTCCGGCGGGCGGAAGCGGCCCGTTCATACGAGCCGCCGGCGCCGTCCCCCCGGATAGGGCGGGACGAAAAGGAGCATCAATGTCCGCAGGTTTGCAAGGCGCCGCGTCGAGCCGCGAGGATTTCGCCGCCCTCCTGGAAGAGTCGTTCCGGGAGCACGAGATCACGGAAGGGTCCGTGGTCAAGGGCCGTGTGGTGGCGATCGAGAAGGACGTCGCCGTCATCGACATCGGCGCCAAGACCGAGGGCCGCGTCGCCCTCAAGGAGTTCACGGGCCCCGGCCGTGACCAGCCGATCGGCGTCGGCGACGAGGTCGAGGTCTACGTCGACCGGATCGAGAACGCGCTCGGCGAGGCCGTCATCTCGCGCGACAAGGCGCGCCGCGAGGAGAGCTGGGTCAAGCTCGAGAAGGCGTTCGAGAACAACGAGCGCGTCACCGGCACGATCTTCAACCAGGTCAAGGGCGGCTACACCGTCGACCTCGACGGCGCCGTGGCGTTCCTGCCGCGCTCGCAGGTCGACATCCGCCCGGTCCGCGACGTCACCCCGCTGATGGGCACGCCGCAGCCGTTCCAGATCCTCAAGATGGATCGCCGCCGCGGCAACATCGTGGTGTCGCGCCGCACCGTGCTCGAGGAGAGCCGGGCCGAGCAGCGCTCCGAGCTGGTGGCCAACCTCGAAGAGGGTCAGGTCATCGACGGCGTGGTCAAGAACATCACCGAGTACGGTGCGTTCGTCGACCTCGGCGGCATCGACGGCCTGCTGCACGTCACCGACATGGCGTGGCGCCGCGTCAACCACCCGTCCGAGGTGGTCAACATCGGCCAGACCGTCAAGGTCAAGATCATCAAGATCAACCACGAGACGCACCGCATCTCGCTGGGCATCAAGCAGCTCCTGGCCGATCCGTGGGAGGGCATCGCCGCCCGCTACCCGGTCAACGCCAAGCTCAAGGGCCGCGTGACCAACATCACCGATTACGGCGCCTTCGTGGAGCTGGAGCCGGGGATCGAGGGCCTGATCCACGTCTCTGAGATGAGCTGGACCAAGAAGAACGTCCATCCGGGCAAGATCGTCTCCACCTCCCAGGAGGTCGAGGTTCAGATCCTGGAGGTCGATCCGGTCAAGCGCCGCATCTCGCTCGGCCTGAAGCAGACCCTGCAGAACCCGTGGGAGGCCTTCTCCGAGAAGCACCCGGCCGGTACCGAGGTCGAGGGCGAGGTCAAGAACAAGACCGAGTTCGGTCTGTTCATCGGCCTCGAAGGCGACGTCGACGGCATGGTCCACCTCTCGGACCTCGACTGGAACCGTCCGGGCGAGCAGGTCATCGACGAGTTCAAGAAGGGCGACGTGGTGCGCGCCCAGGTTCTCGACGTCGACGTCGAGAAGGAGCGCATCTCGCTCGGCATCAAGCAGCTCGCCGGCGATCCCTTCGCCGATGCGGGCGAGGGCATCCGCAAGGGCCAGGTGGTCACCTGCGAGGTGCTCGAGGTCAAGGATTCGGGCATCGAGGTCAAGATCGTCGATTCCGACCTCCAGGCCTTCATCCGCCGGGCCGACCTCGCCCGCGAGCGCAACGACCAGCGCCCCGAGCGCTTCGCCGCCGGCGAGAAGGTCGATGCGCGCGTGACGCAGTTCGACCGCAAGGCCCGCCGCGTCCAGCTCTCCATCAAGGCCCTCGAGATGGCCGAGGAGAAGGAGGCGATCGCCCAGTACGGCTCCGCCGATTCGGGCGCCTCGCTCGGCGACATCCTCGGCGCGGCCCTCAAGGCCCGTCAGGGCGACAAGAAGTAAGGAATATCCCGGGCCTTCGGGCCCGGGAGTCCGGATCGAGACCGAGCGCCCGCGCGGAAAGCCTCCGCGCGGGCGTTCTCACGTCCGAATTACCGCGATCGGGGAGGGGGATGCCCGGAAAACCGGTCTTGCCGCTGCGCGACGGCCGGGGGTAGAACAGCCCGGGAGCGAGGTGCGCCAATGACTTGCAGGGAACCACCCGGCAGGACGGCGCCTTCCGGAGTCTGACCAGGATACGGGCGCCGCATGGCCATTGATGCCGAACTTCTCCTCGACCGGCGGTCTCTCCGCCGGAAGCTGTCCGTCTGGCGCGCGATCGGGATCGGGGCGCTGATCGTCGCCGCCGGGGCCGTCGGCTGGCGGGCGGCCGGGGGCAGGGGCCTCTCGGCCGTCACGCCGCAGATCGCCCGCATCAGCATCGACGGCTTCATCGCCGGCAGCGAGAAGACCCGCGAGCTGATGAAGCGCGTCGGCGAGTCGAGCGCCGTCTCGGGCGTCGTCGTAGCGATCAACTCGCCCGGCGGCACCACCACCGGGTCCGAAGAGCTCTTCCGCAACCTGCGCGCGCTTGCCGAGAAGAAGCCGATCGTCGCCTTCGTCGACGGGACGGCGGCCTCGGGCGCCTACATCACGGCGATCGCCGCCGACCACATCGTCGCCCGCGAGACCAGCCTCGTCGGCTCGATCGGCGTGCTGTTCCAGTATCCCGAGCTGTCCGGCCTCCTCGACAAGGTCGGGGTGAAGGTGGAGGAGGTGAAGTCCTCGCCGCTCAAGGCCGAGCCGAGCGGCTTCCACCCGACCCCGCCGGAAGCCCGCGCGGCCCTGCAGGCGATCGTCGGCGACACCTTCGGCTGGTTCAAGGACCTGGTGGCCGAGCGCCGGAAGATGAACCCCGACCAGATCAAGGCGGTGGCCGACGGACGGGTGTTCAGCGGTCGCCAGAGCGTGCCGCTCGGCCTGATCGACGAGACCGGCAACGAGCGTCAGGCCATCGCCTGGCTCGAGCGCGAGAAGGGCGTCGCCAAGGACCTGCCGGTGCGGGACTGGAAGCCGCGCTCCGACAACCGCTTCGGCCTGTTCTCGGCTGCGGCCTTCGGCGCTGGGCTCTTGGGCTACGACGACCTCGCCGCCCGGCTGCGGCAGGCCGGCCCGGAGACGAAGAGCCTGACCCAAGGCGGCCTCCTCGCGGTCTGGCGACCGTAGAAGACAAGACGCCTCCCCGCGCACCTCCCCCGGCCGGCCCGCCTCAGTCGAGACCCTACCGCCCATGATCAAGTCCGAGCTGGTGCTCAAGATCGCCGAGCAGAACCCGCACCTGTATCAGCGCGACGTCGAGAACATCGTCAACGCCATCCTGGACACGATCGCGGATGCGCTGGCGCGAGGCGATCGGGTCGAGCTGCGCGGCTTCGGCGCCTTCTCGGTCAAGCGCCGGGAGGCGCGGCGCGGCCGCAACCCG
The DNA here is from genome assembly GCF_003173775.1 of Methylobacterium sp. 17Sr1-1. NCBI lineage: Bacteria > Pseudomonadati > Pseudomonadota > Alphaproteobacteria > Hyphomicrobiales > Methylobacteriaceae > Methylobacterium > Methylobacterium sp. 17Sr1-1. The sequence goes on from NZ_CP029552.1 coordinate 938,323, forward strand.
CGCACCGGCGCCGCCGTCGCGGTGGCCGAGAAGGCGATCCCGGTCTTCAAGACCGGCAAGGAGATGCGCCTGCGCCTGAACGCCGCCGGGATCGGCTCCGACGAGCCGAGCCGGGCCGAGGCCGCGGCGAGCTGAGGCGAAGGTCGACCCTGGCGCTCGGGTTCCCGCGCGTTACACTTGCCCGTGCACACTTGCCCATGCGGGGCTCCGTCCGGCGGCCCCGCTTCCTTCCCGCATCACCGACGAAAGACCGGGTTTCCCGATGATCCGCTTCCTCAAGGGCCTGATCCTGCTGCCCATCGCGATCGTGGTCGTGCTCCTGGCGGTGGCCAACCGCCAGCCGGTGATGCTGTCCTTCGATCCGTTCTCGAACGGGACGCCGGCCTTCAGCCTGCCGATGCCGCTCTACGCGCTGATCTTCGCCGCCGTGGCGGTCGGCATCGTGGTCGGCGGCATCGGTTCCTGGCTCGGCCAGGGCGATACCCGCCGCGACCGCCGGGCCAAGGGCCGCGAGCTCGCCCGGCTGCGGGGCGAGGCCGAGCGCCTGCGCCAGACCGCCTCGGCCCATACCCCGACTGTCGGCCGCACCGCCCTGCCGGCTCCGGTGAGCCGCGCCTGAGATGCGGCTGATCGGCGAGGCCGAGATCGACGCGGCGCTGACGCCCCTGCGCATGGTCGACGCCCTCGGGGTCGCCTTCCGGGCCGGCGCGACGGCGCCGACGCGCCATCACCACCCGATCGAGACGGCCCCGGACGGGGCCTCGCTGCTGCTGATGCCGGCCTGGACGGCCGACTATGTCGGGGTCAAGATCCTGACCCTGTTTCCGGGCAACCCGGCCCGGGGCGTCGATACGATCCAGGGCGGGGTCCTGCTCTGCGACGGGCGCGACGGCCGGCCGCTGGCGCTGCTCGACGGCGCCCGCCTGACCCTCTGGCGCACCGCCGCCGCCTCGGCGCTCGCCGCACGCCACCTCGCCCGCGCGGACGCGTCCCGGATGGTGATGGTGGGGTCCGGTGCCCTCGCACCCGCCCTGGTGCGGGCGCATGCCGCCGTGCGGCCGATCCGCGACGTCGCAGTCTGGAACCGCCGGCCGGAGGGAGCGCAGCGCCTCGCCGCGACCCTCGTCGCAGAGGGGATCGACGCTCACCCCGTCACCGATCTCGCGGCGGCGGTGGCTGAGGCGGACCTCGTCTCCTGCGCCACCCTCTCGACCGAGCCCCTGGTGCGCGGCGCCTGGCTGCGGCCCGGCACCCATCTCGACCTCGTCGGTGCCTTCACGCCGGCGATGCGCGAGGCCGACGACGAGGCCCTGTTGCGCGGGCCGGTCTACGTCGACACGCCGGACGCCCTCAAGAAGGGCGGCGACGTCTCGATCGCGATCCAGTCCGGCGCCCTCGCACCCGAGGCGATCGCCGGCGACCTCGCGGCCCTGTGCCGGGGCGAGGCGCCCGGGCGGCCGAGCCCTGAGGCGATCACGGTGTTCAAGTCGGTCGGCGCCGCGATCGAGGACCTGGCCGCCGCGGCGGCGGTGTGGGAAGTCCTGACGCAGGATCCTTGAGCGTGCGCACCACGTGCGGGCGTGCGCGGATCGGCGTATAGGGAGCGGATGTCGCCCGCTCCCACACTCGTCAAGATCTGCGGCCTCAGCACGCCCGACACCCTGGAGGCGTCGCTCGCCGCCGGCGCCGACTTGATCGGCCTCGTGCATTTTCCGAAGAGCCCGCGCCACGTCGACCTCGACCTCGGCGCCGCCCTGTCGCGACAGGCGCGGGGCCGGGCCGAGCGCGTGGCCCTGCTGGTCGATCCCGACGACGCCCTTGTCGCGGCGGTGGTCGCGGCCCTCGATCCGGACTGGCTTCAGCTGCACGGCCGGGAGAGCCCGGAGCGCGTGGCGGCCGTGAAGGCCCTCAGCGGACGCCCGGTGATGAAGGCGCTCGGCATCGCCACCGCCGACGATCTCGCCCGCGCCGCCCGCTACGCGGGCATCGCCGACCGGCTGCTCTACGACGCCAAGCCGGCTCCCGGCGCGGTCCTGCCCGGCGGCAACGGCCACGCCTTCGACTGGGAGCTGCTGGCGGGCGCCGGCCGCGACCACCCGTTCATGCTCTCCGGCGGCCTGACGCCCGACACCGTCGCCGAAGCTCTGGCGGTGACCGCCGCGCAGGCGGTGGACGTGTCGTCGGGCGTCGAATCGGGCCCCGGCCGCAAGGACCCGGACCGCATCGCCGCCTTCGTGGCGGCCGCGAAACGGGCTGCGTCCGAACCGCAAATTGCCCCAGAGGCGCGAAGGGCGTAAGGCCCGCCGCCGAGACCGACATCCGCTAAACCTCCCAGACGCGAAGAGTCCCTGCCGTGACCGCTCTCCAGACCCCGAACTCGTTCCGCACCGGCCCCGACGAGCGCGGCCGCTTCGGCATCTTCGGCGGCCGCTTCGTGGCCGAGACCCTGATGCCGAACATTCTCGCCCTGGAGGAGGCTTATACGGCAGCCAAGGCCGATCCGGCCTTCCAGGCCGAGATGACCGCTTACCTCACCCATTACGTCGGCCGGCCGAGCCCGCTCTACTACGCCGAGCGGCTGTCCGAGCACCTCGGCGGCGCGAAGATCTACTTCAAGCGCGAGGAGCTGAACCACACCGGCTCGCACAAGGTGAACAACGTGCTGGGCCAGATCCTGCTCGCCCGGCGCATGGGCAAGCCGCGGATCATCGCCGAGACCGGTGCCGGCCAGCACGGCGTCGCGACCGCGACGCTCTGCGCCCGCTTCGGGCTGAAATGCGTCGTCTACATGGGCGCGGTCGACGTCGAGCGGCAGAAGCCGAACGTCTTCCGGATGAAGATGCTCGGCGCCGAGGTGGTGCCGGTCGAGTCCGGCACCCGCACCCTGAAGGACGCGATGAACGAAGCCCTGCGCGACTGGGTCACCAACGTCGCGGACACGTTCTACTGCATCGGCACGGTGGCGGGACCGCATCCCTACCCGGCGATGGTGCGCGACTTCCAGTCGATCATCGGGATCGAGACCAAGGCGCAGATGCTGGAGCAGGAGGGCCGCCTGCCGGACTCGCTCGTTGCCTGCATCGGCGGCGGCTCGAACGCCATGGGGCTGTTCCACCCCTTCCTCGACGACCGCGAGGTGGCGATCTACGGCGTCGAGGCGGCCGGCCACGGCGTCTCGAGCGGCCTGCACGCCGCCTCGCTCACCGGCGGCAAGCCCGGCGTGCTGCACGGCAACCGCACCTATCTCCTGATGGACGGCGACGGCCAGATCGCCGACGCGCACTCGATCTCCGCCGGCCTCGACTATCCGGGCATCGGGCCCGAGCACGCCTGGCTGCACGAGATGGGCCGCGTCACCTACCTGTCGGCGACCGATACGGAGACCCTGGAGGCGTTCCGGCTGTGCTCGCTGATGGAGGGCATCATCCCGGCCCTCGAGCCCGCCCACGCGCTCGCCAAGGTCAAGGAACTCGCCCCGAGCCTGCCGCGCGACCACCTGATGGTCGTGAACCTGTCGGGCCGCGGCGACAAGGACATCCCCCAGGTGGCCGAGATCCTGGGCGACGCCCTCTGAAACCGCCTGGCGCCTCGCCTTTCACGGCGAGGCGCGAAAAGGGCTGCGACGGTTCCTTGACAGGCACCATGGCCTCCCCCTATATCCGCGCCACCGCAGAGCCGGACACGAACCGGCCACCGCGCGGCGGAGTAGCTCAGTTGGTCAGAGCAGAGGAATCATAATCCTTGTGTCGGGGGTTCAAATCCCTCCTCCGCTACCAGAATTTCCCAACCCCGCTAAGCACTTAGCGGGGTTTTTCATTGCCTTGCCCTTGCGCCAGAACGGCAATATTTCCTAGCGCAGTGCTAGCGCAGCCCAAAAAATTGCCCTGCGCGCGTAACGGTTTGCTGGGGGGTTAGAAAGCACTCTAGCGCACTCCTAGCGCAGTCATCTGCACCGCAGTAACCAGACAGGGCCGCCCCTTGAGACCCCCTGGCAACGTCCCAGACGAGCGCTTCCAGCTGTTCCAGCGCAAGGGCAGCGCCAAGTGGCAGATGCGCTTCAGCATCCGCGGGCAGGGGCAGCTTAAGCGATCCCTGGACACCGACGATCTCCGGGAGGCACAGCGCCGGGCAGAGGCCATCTGGTACGAAGCGACGTATCGCGCGCAGCAGGGGCTCACCGCCCGCGCCCACACGTTCGAGAGCGTGGCAGAGGAGTACATCGCGCAGATCCTGCGCGAGGTGGAACGGGGCGAACGGCGAGCCGATCAGGGCAAGAGCGAACCCGCCGTGATCCGCCGGTATTTCGTGGGCTACTTCGGCCAGAAGCCCGTGGATGCGGTGAGTGAGGCTGACCTGGAGCGCTATGCGGAGTGGCGGCGCACCTACTGGACCGAAGGCCCTGGCAAGCTCATCACGCACATCGAGTACGAGAGGGGAGGTCACCGGCTGCGCCGGCCGGTACGCCGCTCAGCGCCCTCTCTGAGCCGTCAGAGGGGCGAGCTGGTAGTGCTGCGGCAGCTGCTACGCTGGGCCTCGCGACAGGGCTACCTGAAGACGCCGCCCGAGGTCACCATCAAAGCCCGGCGCACGCCAGACAACCGGCGACCTAGCTTCGAGCCGCATGAGTTCGCCCACCTGCAGAAGGTGAGCCTCAGTCGGCTGGTGGACCCCATCATGGACGGCGGCGGAGCGATGGTGGAGGCCAGCGACAAACGTCGCTGGCGCATCAAGCGGCTGGACGATCACACGCGACGCGATCGCACTCTGCTGCACGCGTACGTGATGATCGGCGCGTTCTCCGGTCTCCGCCCGACGGAGATGTACAATCTCACGTGGGGTGACGTGCTGGGCTACCGGGCAGGGCGAGGCAAACCCGTGGATCAGCGGGACATCCGGTTGCAGGTGCGGGGCAAGGGCAAGAGCGGCAAGGCGATCCCGCAGAAGGCGGCGATCCCGTGGTTCGATACGCTGTGGATGCTGTTCGAGCGCAGCATGGGCCGTGAGCCCATGGATGCCGATCCGGTGTTCGCGAGCGAGACGGGCAAGCGCATCACGTCGGTGGCCAACGGCTTCACTGAGCTGCTTAAGGCTGCCGGACTGGAACGGGATCACCGCGGCATCAAGCGCACGCCCTACTCGCTCCGGCACTTTTACATCAGCGAGCAGCTGGCCAACGGATCTGAGGTTCTTGATGTGGCCCGCAACTGTCGCACATCACTGGCCATGATCGATAAGCACTACGGGCAAGTGCGGCTGGAGCGTGTGGTAGATCGGCTTCGACCCGAATGGAGGCGATCTTAACGCTTAAAAAAGCATCTTCATATATTCTTGACCGTACTGATTGGTAGGCTGCTCGAGTAGTTTAATGACACAAGTTCAATTACCTACAAATAGCGCTGTCAATTTGAGCTTCATAGGATTTCTCATAAAAATTGCGAGTCAGAGCGATGAAATACGCGGGCTGAGTAACATCGTTTCATGGTTAACAAACGAATTTGAAGAACAAATTGATAATAATTCTGATGTAACGTATTACAGAGATAGATCGCCTTATGGGCCTGATGGGCGACTTATCGAGTTCAGAGGTGCATTAATACGCATCGAATATTATAAAATACAAACAAAAACATACAGCTTAGAGGCAAAAAATTGGATGGACAGGCGCGAACATCCCGGTAGCATTATAAAGATGACCCTCTTAATATCGCATGATAATTCAAAGCTAGATCTATACTGGCTTGATGCGCCGTCACTGTCAAAGACCGACCAGAGTTCTGAGTGCAATAAAATCTCTATGCCATATATGATTCTACTTGAGGGTAATATAAAATCGATTGACAATTGGGTAATGATTACGAGATTAACAATCTAGATAATATAATCATATAACTTCAACCGCTAAACGCATCATCTCGTCGTTCACATCGATGTAACGCTGTGTTGTCGACAGATGCCGATGGCCCGCTAGCATCATGATGGCCTTGGGCGAGATACCCGCGTGCGCGAGGCGAGTGATGAACCACCGGCGACCGCTATGGCTGGACCCACCGTCTAAGCCCGCTTGATCGTACCATCCTCCTATGAGCTGACACAGCGTGTTCGCGCTGAACGCTGCGCGCTTCTGCGTGACAAGCACCGGCTGCTCGCGGGGAGGGGAGGAGGACAGGGAGGACCGGAACTGTTCGATCTCCCGCCGAAGGCGCGCGTTGAGGAACACCACGCGGGCGTGCCCGCCCTTTGTGACGGCCGCGCTGAGCCGCAGCTGCTCCCGCACCTTGCCTTCTCCGTCGAGGAGGTCGCCCCAAAGGAGTGAGGCGATCTCGCCCACTCGGAGACCTGCCAGATAGCTCAGCATGAGAGCCATCCGGTTGCGGGGACCGTAGCGCCCCTGGCTCACTACGGCTGTAAGGCGCTTGAACTCGGCCTCGGTGGGCACACGCGCTTGCTTCACCGAAACCTCATACTTCAAGCTGTTTTGCTGCAAAGTATGATATTTCCAGACGCGCGTGAGGGCGAGCACGCAGGTGCGCTCAATGGGATCAGCGACTTAGCCGCAAACATTACAGAATTCTACTTTTATGATGTTTTGCCCGCGCAGCTAATCTCCCCTCCAAGCTCGCGCTCCCTCGCCAAAGGCTGCACGACTTCCTCGCCCCACAAGCGAGGAGCCCCCATGCGCCTGATTGATGCTGCCACCCGTGAACTGCTGCTGGCCAACGGCCGTGATCGCGACGGTGATCACCGCCCGGTGCTCAAGCTGTTCAACCCTACGGGACCAGCCACGTGGCTGATCTGCGCGATGGAGGCTGACGGCGACACCCTCTACGGGCTGTGCGACCTCGGCTTCGGTGAGCCCGAACTAGGGTATGTGAGCCTCGCCGAGATCGAGGAGGTGAGCGCGGGTCTCGCGATCGGCTTGGAGCGAGATACTTCGTTCCGGCCCGCTCATCCCTTATCCGCCTATGCACGTGCGGCGCGCGAGGCCGGGCGGATCGTCGATTTGGGTCAGCCCATTCAGCGTGACAGTTGAGGGGGCGCGCGAGGCGGAAGCGGCTGCTCGGTCGATGACCAACGAGCGTCGGCAGTGCGCCAATTGCGGACATTAGAACGTGGCCTCTGCAATGTCCGCTCTTGTCGTGCAAGTTACCATTACATGGAAGATCGGCGCGGTTTCGGAGCTTTGCCAGACCGCCAGGGGCGAGCTGAAATGGTGGGACGTGAGCCTGAGGACGTTGTTCCATCGGTGCTTCGAGCAGCTGTTTCCGCCGCCGAGGAGGACGGAGCGGCCGCCAACCTGCTGCTGGTTGACCTCGATCGGCTGCGGGACGTGAACGAGCGGCTCGGTCACGATGCGGGTGATACCGTGCTGTGCGAAACCGCGCGGCGGCTCGGCGACAGGCTGCGGGCGTCCGACCTCATGGCCCGAGCTCAGCGGCGACGAGTTCTCGATCCTGCTGACCAAATTGATGCGGCTGGAGCACGCGGCCAACCATACGCAACTCTTGGCTGATCACCTGCACCAGCTGTTCGATCAACGCGAGAACAGGCTCTCGTGCAGGGCCAGCATCGGTCTTGCGGGCTACCCCGATCACCATCGCGATGCGCCCGAGATGCTGAAGGCGGCCGACATGGCGCTCCACAGGGCGAAGATGCCCCGTGCCAACTGAAGAAGCGGCGGCTGCGCCCGCAAAGAACGGCATCTCCCGGTGAACGACAGCTGTCCTTTCCGATCAAGCTTCTGGCTCATCACAGTCGTAAATCTGCAAAGTCGTGACAGAGGGACCTGCGTCGACCATAGCCCATGGCCTGGAATCGCATGCCCACATCAGTCGACAAGGAGACGAAATCATGAGGCGCCTCATCATCGTAGCGTCCGCCATGGCTACCTTGCTTCTCACGAGCGTTGCAGCCGATGCGCGCGGCTTCCGGGGCGGCGGGGGAGGATTCCGGGGCGGAGGCTTCCATGGCGGCGGGTTCCGGGGAGCGGGCTATCGCGGCGGCTTCCACGGCGGGCGCGTGGCGGGCATCCGGGGCGGCTATCGCGGCGGCTACGGTTATCGCGGAGGATATGCCTATCGGGGCGGATACGGCCGCTACGGTGCCTATGGCTACCGGTATCGCCCTGTCGGCTACGGCCTCGCCGCGGCCGGCGTGGGTGCCGCTGCGGCGGCGGGCTACTACGGGTCCACCTACGGCCGGTGCGGTCCCTACAGCTACTGGGATACCTACGCCGGCACCTGCAGCCCGTACTAACGGCGCCCACGACAAGCGTGAACGCGCGACCCGCGAGGGAGACCATCCGTCTCAGCACCCCGCGGATAGCTCCCGCGAACCGACACGGACGACACCCTCCAGGGAGGTCCCATCCATGCGCACCGCGATCCTCAGCAGCTTGGTTTCCGCGCTTCTCATCGCCGCCGTGTCGCCGACGCAGGCGCAGACCGCGGGAGACCCGGCCCTCCTCGTGCACGGGCATTATTGCGGCCTCGGGAGCCGGGCGCCGCTGCCGCCGGTCGACGCGCTCGACGCGGCCTGCGCGCGCCACGATGCCTGCACGCCTCCGGACGGCCTGCCGCCGCGCTGGTGCAACCGGCGGCTCTTTCGCGAGGCCGACCTGATCTCCCGCGACCCACGTCAATCCGACGAGTTGCGGAATGCGGCGGGCTTCATCGCCTTCGGCGCCTCGCTCCTCCCCTACGATCCCGCACCTCCGACCGTGGCCGTCGTCAGGGGTGTCCGGCACGAGCCTCAGGCGATCGGCCGGCGTCCCTCCGCCGCCTACTACGAGTACTGACGGGAACCGCCGGGCGAGGGGAATCGCCTTTCCTCGCCCCCTAACGGCTCCGACGTTGCGAGACGGGGTCCGGCTGTCCTGCCCGATCAAGCGCGATCCCGCCCTTCGCGAAAGTATCGACCAGATGCCGCCGGCCCGCCCCGCGGCACGGGAGAGAGATCCGATCGCAAAGTCGCCCGACCCGAGGCGCTGCACCATCACCGATCTCGCGACGAACTGCGATCTCTTTTGCCAGAAGTCCGCAGCGCCAGGAGACAGCACCGTGGCCCATGCGACGACGCGAGCGGCGCCGGCCCACCGCCGGCACGAGAAGTACGAACGCCTGATCGCGGCAGCGCAGTCGCTGCCCCGACTGAAGGTCGCTGTGGCCCACCCTTGCGATGAGGCTGCCCTCGGTGCGGCGCTGGAGGCCGCCGATCTCGGGTTGATCGAACCCATCCTCGTCGGACCGCGCGAGCGGATCCTCGCGGCGGCCGCAACGCTGGCGACGCAGGAACCGGAGCGCTGGCGCATCGTCGAGGCCGGGCACAGCCACGCCTCGGCCGCGCAGGCCGTGGCGCTGGTGCAGGCCTGCGCGGCCGAGGCGTTGATGAAGGGCAGCCTGCACACCGACGAGCTGATGGCTGCCGTGGTGCGGCGCGACGGCGGCCTTCGCACCGCGCGCCGCCTGAGCCACTGCTTCGTGATGGATGTGCCGGGCCACGCCGACCCGCTCATCGTCACCGACGCGGCGATCAACATCGCGCCCTCCCTCGAGGAGAAGCGCGACATCGTCCAGAACGCGATCGACCTCGCGCACGCCTTCGGGGTCGAGACCGTGCGGGTCGCGATCGTCTCGGCGATGGAGACGGTCAACCCGAAGGTTCCCTCGACGATCGACGCCGCCGCCCTGTGCAAGATGGCCGATCGCGGCCAGATCACCGGTGCTGTCCTCGACGGGCCGCTCGCCCTCGACAACGCGATCGACCTCGGCGCGGCGGCGATCAAGCGGATCCGCTCGGCCGTCGCGGGCCGGGCCAACGTGCTGGTGGTGCCGGACCTCGAGGCCGGCAACATGCTGGCCAAGAGCCTGACCTTCCTGGCAGGGGCGGACGCTGCGGGAATCGTGCTCGGTGCCCGGGTGCCGATCATCCTGACGAGCCGGGCGGATTCGCAAACGACCCGTCTCGCCTCCTGCGCGGTCGCCTCGCTCGTCGCCGCGGCGAGGCGGACGACCACAGCCCTGCCGGAGGTCTAGCGATGATCCTGGCCCACCTCGTCCTCAACGCCGGCTCGTCGAGCCTGAAGTTTCAGGTCTTCGGAGCGGACGACTTCGAGGCTGGCGCGGCCGGCGGCCCGCACCGCCTCTACCGCGGCCGGGTCGAGGGCCTAGGCGGCACGCCGCGCTTCATCGTGCGCGATCGCGACGGCGCACTTGTGGCCGACGAGCGGCCCGACGGTCACGCCTTCGGTCACGAGGCGGCGCTCCTCCACGTCGCGGCGTGGCTGCGCGCCCATCGCGGCGGCCACCGCCTCGCCGCGGTCGGGCACCGGGTCGTGCATGGCGGCATCGCCTACGACGCACCGGTTCAGGTGGATGACGCGGTGGTGCGGGCGCTGGAGCGGCTCGTGCCGCTGGCACCCCTGCACCAGCCGCACAACCTGGAGCCGATCCGCATCGTGCGGCGGCGTTTTCCCGATCTGCCGCAGGTCGCCTGCTTCGACACAGCCTTCCACCGCGGCCAGCCGGAAGTCGCCCAGCTCTTCGCGCTGCCGGCCGAGGTCACGGCGCGCGGGGTGCGCCGCTACGGCTTCCACGGCCTGTCCTACGCCTTCATCGCCTCGGCCCTGCCCAAGCACGCGCCCGCCCTCGCGGAGGGCCGCACAGTCGTGGCCCATCTCGGCAGCGGCGCCAGCCTCTGCGCCCTCCATCGCGGGTGCAGCGTCGCCACCACGATGGGTTTTTCCGCCCTCGACGGGCTGCCGATGGGAACGCGCTGCGGTAGCCTCGATGCCGGCGTGGTGTTCTTCCTGCTGCGGGAGATGCGCCTCGAACCCGACGAGGCGGAGCGGATGCTCTACACCCGCTCGGGGCTGCTCGGGGTCTCCGGCCTCTCGAACGACATGCGCACCTTGCGCGCCCACGCCGCCACCGACAGCGGCGCGCGCGAGGCGATCAACCTCTTCGTCTACCGCATCGGCCGCGAGCTCGGCTCGCTCGTCGCCGCGCTCGGCGGCATCGACGGCCTCGTCTTCACCGGGGGCATCGGCGAGAACGACGCCGCGACCCGGGCCGAGGTGCTGCGGGGCGCCGCCTGGGCCGGCTTCCGGCTCGACGAGGCGAAGAACGATGCGGGCGGCCCGCTGATCACGCGAGGCCCCGGCCCGCAGGCCTTCGTCATCCCCACCGACGAGGAGGCGATGATCGCGCGCGGGATGCGCGCGGTGCTCGCGCCGGCATCGCGGCCGGCGGCGTGAAGAAGGGAGACTTGAGCGATGGAAGCCCAGACGACGCAACCAGCCGCCAACCTCGGCAACGAGCCCTTCATGTCGGCCGACGACCTCGACGCCTACTCGGCCCGCGTGAAGGCGGCGAAGGCCATGAAGGAGGTCGAAGGGCAGGACCGTGCCGGCAAGGCGCGCGAGGCGCTCGTCAAAGAGCTCGCCGAGCCGGTCGAACTCACGCCCGAGAAGGTGCACGAGATCACCCAGATGCTCCTGCACCGGCTCCGCATCGCCGCCGAGCAGGGCAAGAAGGAGCTCCTGGTGATGCGCTTCCCCAACCTGATGTGCACCGACAAGGGGCGGGCGATCAACAATGCGGAGCCGGGCTGGCCCGCGACCCTGACCGGCCGGCCGCGCCAGGCCTACGAGTTCTGGCACGAACGCCTGCACCCGGCCGGCTACGGCCTGCGGGCGATGATCGTCGACTGGCCGGACGGCATGCCGGGCGATGTCGGCCTGTTCCTCACCTGGGAGACCACGCGCCACTGAGCGCCGGAGCGAGGGAGACGACCATGGCCGAGATCCGGACCACCCGCCCCGACGCAGCCGGAGCGCCGCCCTCCCTGTTCGCGGTCCAGGCCCGCCTGGCCGAGATCTACCGCGAGCGCTGCGCCGCGGCGGTCCAGGGCTGCGTCGATGCTTCATTGGCGGCCAACCGCGCCTGGGCCGAGGCGCTGAAGCCCGCCACGCCGGCGCAAAGCCTCAGTGACACGGTGACCTACTGGGCCGACTTCGCCCAGCGCTCGCTCCTGTTCTGGGACACGATGCGCCGGCGCGGCAACGACTGGCTGGCGCACGAGGCGGCCGGCAAGCCGCCGCTCCTCGCCTTCAAGTGGGAGATCGTCGCCGACGCGCGCGGTTACGAGCGGCCGGCGAACTACGCGCTCGCCCGCATCCTGCCGCCGGACGGCGTCGCGATCGATCCGGACAAGCGCGCCTACGTCATCATCGACCCGCGGGCCGGGCACGGGCCGGGGATCGGCGGCTTCAAGCTCGATTCCGAGGTCGGCATGGCGCTGTCCGCCGGCCACCCGGTCTACGTGGTGATCTTCTACCCCGAGCCGGTCCCGGGCCAAACGCTTGCCGATGTCGCCCAGGCCGAGGCCGCCTTCCTGCGCCTCGTGGGCGAGCGCCACCCGACCCGCGGCCGGCCGGTGATCGTCGGCAATTGCCAGGGTGGCTGGGCCGCGATGCTGGTCGGGGCGCTTGATCCCGAGCATGCCGGCCCGCTGGTGATCAACGGCGCGCCGATGTCGTACTGGGCCGGCAACGACGCCGAGAACCCGATGCGCTACGCCGGCGGGCTGCTCGGCGGGTCGTGGCCGGCGCTGCTGGCGAGCGATCTCGGCGGCGGCGTCTTCGACGGCGCCTACCTCGTCGAGAACTTCGAATACCTGAATCCGGCCAACACCCATTTCGGCAAGGCCTACGGGCTGTTCTCGAAGATCGACACCGAGCCGGCGCGCTTCCTCGAGTTCGAGCGCTGGTGGGGCGGCTACTACCTGATGAACCGCGAGGAGATCGCCTGGATCGTCGACAACCTGTTCGTCGGCAACCGGCTCGCCGCCGGCCGCGCCGAATGGGAAGAGGGCAAGGCCTTCGACCTCCGGGCGATCCGCTCGCCGATCATCCTATTCGCCTCGCTCGGCGACAACATCACGCCGCCGCAGCAGGCCTTCAACTGGGTCGCCGACCTCTATCCAACCACCGCCGACCTCAAGGCCAACGGGCAGGTCATCGTCGGGCTGATGCACGAGAGCGTCGGCCATCTCGGCATCTTCGTCTCCGGCAGCGTGGCGCGGCGCGAGCACGCCCAGATCGTCGACCTCCTCGACTACATCGAGCACCTGCCGCCCGGCCTCTACGGCATGAAGGTCGAGGAGACGGAAGACGAGACCGGTCCGGCTTACGACGTGGTGCTGCGCGAACTCGAGGTCGAGGACCTGCAGCGGCTGCAGAAATACGCCCGCAAGGACGAGGTGCCGTTCGAGGCGGTGCGCCGGGTGTCGGAGCTGAACGCCGCCGCCTACGAGACCTTCGTGCACCCGGTCGTGAGCGCGTGGGTGCCGCGCGAGGCCGGCGCGGCGCTCAGGGCGCTGCACCCGCTGCGGGTGCGGCGCTGGGCGCTGTCCGACCTCAACCCGGCGCTCTCCGCCCTCGCGCCGTGGGCCGACCTCGCACGGGCCCACCGCGTGCGCCGCGACGAGGCCGGGCCCTGGGCGGCGGCCGAGCGCAGGAGCGCCGCCGGGATCACCGCGGCCTGGGACTTCTACCGGCAAATGCGCGACGCGTCGGCCGAGAACCTGTTCTACGCCACCTACGCGAGCTTGAGCACGGTGCTGCCCCGCGCCGAGGAACCGGCCGCCGCGACCGAGGGCACGCCGGCGCTACGCGAGGCGATGGCCCGCATCGACGAGGGCGGCTTCACCGATGCGGCCGTCCGAGCGTGCCTGCTGATGGCCCGCCTCGGCCCGAAGGAGCGGCGGCTGTCGACCTTCAAGCGCATCCGCGAGCTCGTCGGCCGCGACGTCGGCCTGCTCGCCATGTCGGCGAGCGACGCGGCCCGGGTGGTGCGCCGGCAGGCGGCGATCGTCGAGCACGCGCCCGACGCCGCGATGGCATCCCTGCCCGACCTCGTGCGGAAAGCGGAGGAGCGCCGCCGCCTCCTCGACGTCGTCGATCGCTTGGGCAACCGCCTCGGCCTGGGGCCGGAGCAGCGCGCCTTGCTGCCGCGGTTCCGCGATCTCCTCGGCCTCGCCCCCGCGGGCATCTCGGCGGAGTCCGGCGTGCCCCGGCAGAAAGCCGGCTGAGCGAGGACGGCTGCATCGCGAGGGTGACCGGACATGTCACGACCCCGGACCGGGGAGCCAGGAGCCGACGCGCAACGGAGACGAGAGCCATGACGCAGATCCCCGACGGCAACGCGCTGGCCGGCAAGCACGCCCTGGTGCTCGGCGTCGCCAACGCGCACTCGATCGCCTATGGCTGCGCCCGGGTCTTCCGGCGGCTCGGGGCCGAGATCGCCCTGACCTACCTCAATGAGAAGGCGAAGCCCTTCGTCGAGCCCCTGGCGCGCGAGCTCGACGCGCCGATCCTCGCGCCCTGCGACGTGCAGACACCGGGCGACCTCGAGGGGGTGTTCGAGCGGATCGGCGAGACCTGGGGCCGGCTCGACATCGCGCTCCACTCGATCGCCTTCGCGCCCCGGGCCGACCTGCAGGGCCGCCTCGTCGACAGCTCGGCCGAGGGGTTCGGGGTGGCGATGGATGTCTCCTGCCACTCCTTCATCCGCATGGCGCGGCTCGCCGCACCGCTGATGACCGAGGGCGGCACGCTCCTGACCATGAGCTATCACGGCGCTGCCAAGGTGGTGCCGAACTACAACCTGATGGGACCGGTCAAGGCCGCGCTCGAATGCGCCGTGCGCTACCTCGCCTACGAGCTCGGCGACCGCGACATCCGTGTCCACGCCGTATCGCCGGGCCCCCTCAAGACTCGCGCCGCCTCGGGTCTCAAGGATTTCGACCTGCTGCTCAACGAGGCGGTCGCACGCGCGCCGATCGGCGAGCTCGTCGACATCGACGATGTCGGGCTGACCGCCGCCTACCTGACCACGCCCTACGCCGCACGGCTCACCGGCACGACGCTCTACGTCGATGGCGGCCTGAGCATCATGGCGTGAGGAGCGCGCCATGGCCCTGCTCTTCGCCGAACTCGTCGCGCCCGAGCGCCTGATGTTCTCGGGTGAGGTCCGCTCAGTGCTCCTGCCCGCCGCCGAGGGCGACATGACGGTGCTGCCCGGCCACGTGCCCCTCGTCACCGCTCTGCTCGCCGGGGTCGTCTTCGCCACCGACGCCACCGGCACCGGCCGCCGGGCCTTCATCAGCGGCGGCCTCGCCGAGGTGACGGGGGAACGGGTCACGATCCTGGCCGAGCGGGTGACGCCGATGGAGGAGCTGAACGGCGACCGGCTCGACCAGGAGATCGCCGAGCTGCGCCTGGAGCAGGACAGTACGGGGGACTTCGAGCGCCGCGCCCGCTGCGAGGCGGCGATCCGGCGCCTGGAGGAGGTCAAAGCGAGCCTGGAGTTGTGAGGCGGGCAGGGGCCGGCCGGCCGCAGGCCTGCCCGGGAAAACGTTCGAAGCAAGAAATAGCGCGGGTTCCCCTCTCCCCGCGGGCGGGGAGAGGGCCGAGCCCTCGTTCAGAGGGCGCGGCAAGCCCGCAGGGCGAGGGTGAGGGGTGTTTCCGGAGGAGCCTCACGCGTCGAGACCCCCTCACCCTCGCTCCGGCTTCGCCTCCGCTTCCTTCGCCCCCGACCAGGGGGGCTCAGGCCTCTCCCCGCGGGCGGGGAGAGGGGATTTCCACTCTTCGCCTTCCCCCGGTCAGCTCTGGGCCGTCGCGGGACCAAGGTCCGGCCCGATCCGCCCTCAATACAGCTCCGGCACGAAGCGCCGGTTGCGCAGCGTGTCGTCGTAGGCGTCCTTCTTGCTGCGCTTAGGGAGTTCCACCGGCTCGACCTCGCGCTCCTCGTAGGGGATCAGGTGGAGCAGGTGCGCGATGCAGTTCAGGCGCGCCCTGCGCTTGTCGTCGGAGCGCACCACGTGCCAGGGCAGGTCCTCGG
Source organism: Methylobacterium sp. 17Sr1-1 (assembly GCF_003173775.1). Lineage (NCBI taxonomy): Bacteria > Pseudomonadati > Pseudomonadota > Alphaproteobacteria > Hyphomicrobiales > Methylobacteriaceae > Methylobacterium > Methylobacterium sp. 17Sr1-1. The sequence continues at coordinate 954,222 of NZ_CP029552.1, forward strand.
TGTCGGTCGCCGCCAGCATCGCGTCGCGGGCGCGCGAGTACGCGTACCAGCGCCGGTAGGACTCGACGTCCATCGGGCTGAGCTTCCACTGCCGCAAGGGATCGTGGATGCGGGCCTCGAAGCGCCGGCGCTGCTCCTGCCGGCCGACCTCGAGCCAGAACTTGACCAGCCTTATGCCGCTGCCGGTGACGACCCGCTCGAATTGCGGGCACAGGGTAAAGAAGCGCTGCCGCTCGGCCTCGCTGCAGAAGCCCATCACCGTCTCGACTCCGGCGCGGTTGTACCAGGAGCGGTCGAAGATCACGACCTCGCCGGCGGCCGGGAAATGCGCGAGGTAGCGCTGCAGGTAGAGCTGGGTCTTCTCCCGGTCGGAGGGCGCGGGCAGGGCCACGACCCGGAACACCCGCGGGCTCAGCCGTTCGGTGATCGCCCTGATGGTCCCGCCCTTGCCCGCCGCGTCGCGACCCTCGAACACCACGATAATCCGTGCGCCGGTCTCCCGCACCCAGGTCTGGAGGTGGCTGAGCTGCACCCGGAGCTTGTGCAGCTCGCGCTCATAGGCCTTGCGCTTGAGCCGTCCGCCGCCGGCAACCGGCTCGGCTTCGTCGTCGCGGGCCTCGGCCAGCAATCCCTGGTCGGTCTCGTCCATGGCGGGTCCCTCCCTACTCCGCCGGCAGGTGCCCCGGGGCCCCGGCGGGCGCATCGGGCGGCGGGGCCGGATGCGCCGCGGCCTTCTTGCCCCCCATCAGGCGCCAGGCCCGCTCGCGCAGGCCCTGGAACACGACGTAGAGCGGCGGGATCACGAAGATGCCGAGGAACGAGGCGGCGATCATGCCGCCGAAGACCGGCGTGCCGACGTCGCGCCGCGCAAGCTGCGAGGCGCCGGTGGCGATGACGAGCGGCAGGAGCCCGAGGATGAACGCGAAGGAGGTCATCATCACCGGGCGGAAGCGCAGCCGGGCGCCCTCAGTCGCCGCCTCGCGCAAGGGCACGCCCTTTTCCCGCTGCTCCTTGGCGAACTCGACGATCAGGATGCCGTTCTTAGCCGCCAGGCCGATCAGCACCACCATGCCGATCTGGGCGTAGAGGTCGAGGGTGAGCCCGCCCCAGACCATCGCCGCGTAGGCGCCGACGATGCCGACCGTGACCGAGAGCAGCACCGGCACCGGAATCGTCCAGCTCTCGTAGAGCGCGACCAGGAACAGGAAGGCGAACAGCACCGCGAAGGCGAGGATGATCGCGGTCTTGCCCTCCGCCCGCTTCTCCTGAAAGGCGGTGTCGGTCCACTCGCCGCCGAAGCCCGCCGGCAGGGTGCGGGCGGCGACCGACTCCATCGCCGCGAGCGCCTGCCCGGAGGAGACGCCCGGCGCCGGCCCGCCCTGCACGGTGACGGCGCGCAGGTTGTTGTAGCGGATGAGTGCAGGCGGTCCGACCACGATCCGCACCTCGGCGAGCGAGCGCAGCGGCACCATCCCGCCGTCCTTGTTGCGCACGTTGATGCGGTAGATGTCGTCGATCCGCCGGCGGTCGTCGGCCTCGGCCTGAACCTGGACCTGCCAGGTGCGGCCGAACAGGTTGATGTCGTTGACGTAGTAGCCGCCCAGCGAGGCCTGCAGCGCCTGGAACACGGCGTCGAGCGAGACGCCGAGGATCTGGACCTTGTTGCGGTCGATGTCGAGGAAGACCGAGGGGTTGGTCGCCGAGAAGGTGCTGAACACCCGGTTCAGCTTCGGCTCCTGGTTCGCCGCTACGACGAGGCCGCGCAGCACCTGAGCGAGCTCCTTCGGGTCGCCGCCGCGCAGATCCTCGAGCACGTAGGCGAAGCCGCCGCCGGTGCCGAGCCCGATGATCGGCGGCGGCGCGATCGGCACGACGGTCCCCCCGGGGATCGCGCGGAAGCGCTGGCCGAGCCGCGCGATCAGTGCCGCCGCGCCATCGCCCGCGCCTTTCCGCTCCTCGAACGGCTTCAGCGTCACCACCATGAAAGCGGCGCTGCTCTGCGAGTAGTTGTCGATGAAGTTGAGGCCGACCACCGTGGTGGCGTCGGCGACCGCGTGCTCCTCGCGCAGGATCGCCTCGGCTTGTGCCGCGACCTCCGAGGTCCGCCCGACCGCCGCGCCTTCCGGCAGCTGCACCACGACGAAGAACGCGCCCTGATCGTCTTCGGGTAGGAAGCCCGTCGGGGTGATTTTTGCGAGCTCCACCGTGCCCCAGGCGGCGGCGAGCGACAGCACGAGCCCGACGATAGACAGGCGCACGATGCGGGCGACCGCCGCGCCGTAGCCGTCGCGCACGGCGTCGATGGAGCGCATGACAAGACCCATGACGCCCCGCCGCGGCCCGTGATGGGGGCGCAGCAGCACGCCGCAGAGCGCCGGCGAGAGCGTGAGCGCGTTGATGGCGGACAGGAACATCGAGACCGCGACCGCCACGGCGAACTGGCGAAACAGCTCGCCCGAGATGCCCGGCACGAAGGCGACCGGTACGAAGACCGAGAGCAGCACCAGGGTGATGGCGATGATCGGCGCGGTGATCTCCGCCATGGCGCGCTTCGTCGCCTCGCGGGGCGAGAGCTCCGGGTGCTCCTCCATCACCCGCTCGACGTTCTCGACCACCACGATGGCGTCGTCGACGACGATGCCGATGGCCAGCACCATGGCGAGGAGCGAGACCGAGTTCGCAGAGTAGCCGACGGCCTTCAGCGCGATGAAGGTGCCGATCAGGCTCACCGGCACGGCGAGTGTCGGGATCAGCGTCGCGCGCAGGCTGCCCAGGAACAGGAACACCACGACGACGACGAGTACGAAGGCCTCGACCAGGGTCTTCTGCACCTCGTGCACGGTCTCAGTGATGAAGGCCGTGGGGTCGTAAGTGACCTTCCAGGCCAGCCCCTCGGGGAAGGAGGGGCTGAGCGCCTCGACCCGGGCCTTGACCTCTTTGAGCGTCGCGATCGCGTTGGCGCCGGGCGACTGGTAGATCGCGATCACGGTCGCCGGGCTGCCGTTGAGCCGCGTCTCGCGGTCGAGGCTCGCCGCGCCGAGCTCGATCCGGGCGACGTCGCCGAGGCGCAGCAGCGAGCCGTCTGGGTTGGTGCGCAGGACGATGTTGCGGAACTGCTCGGGCGAGGTGAGCCGCCCTTGGGTCTGGATGCTGAGCTGGAGCTGCTGCTCGTCGGAGACCGGGCGCGCGCCGATGCGGCCGACCGGGGCCTGAACGTTCTGCGCCTTGATCGCCCCGATGACGTCGCCGGCGGTGAGGTCGAGCCCGGTGAGCTGGTCGGTCCGCACCCAGGCCCGCATGGCGTAGTCCTGCGGCCCCCACAACGTCGCGTCGCCGACGCCCGGCGTGCTCTTGATCCGGTCGAGCAGGTTGATGGTGACGTAGTTCGAGATGAACAACGGGTCCTGCGCGCCCTTCGGCGAGTAGACCGCGAGCACGCCGAGCAGCGCCGAGGACTTCTTCTTGACCGTGACGCCCTGCTTGCGCACGTCCTCGGGGAGCTTCGCCAGCGCGATCTGGACCCGGTTGTTGACGTTGACGGCGTTGATGTCGGGGTCGGTGCCGAGCTCGAACGAGGCGGTGAGCGTGTAGCTGCCGTCGTTGCCGCTGACGCTCTTCATGTAGATCATCTTGTCGACGCCGACGACCTGCGACTCGATCGGCTGCGCGACGGTCGATTCGACGACGTCGGCCGAGGCGCCCGGATAGGTCGTGGTCACCGAGACCTGGGGCGGCACGATGTCGGGATACTGCGCCACCGGGATGGTGAGGAGCGCCAGCGCCCCGGCGATCGCCGTCACGATGGCGATGACGATCGCGAGGCGCGGGCGGTCGACGAAGATGGCCGAGAGCATCGGATCACGTCCTGCCGGCGGCGGGCGACGCCGGGACCGCCCGGACCGCGAGGCCGGGCCGCACCCGCTGCAGCCCGTCGACGATGACGAGCTCACCCCCTTGAGGCCGCTCTCGATCACCGCCTCGGTGCCGCCGGCACCGGAGGCCGGCGTCACGCGCCGGGTCACCGCCCGGTCGTTCTCGACCACGAAGACGTAGACGCCGCCCTGGTCGGCGATGAGCGCCCCTTGCGGCACCACCACCTTCTCCTCCGGGGTACCGGTCTGGAGCGCCACCTGCACGAGCTGGCCGTCGCGCAGGGCGCCGGCGGGGTTCGGCATCGCGGCGCGCACCAGCACCGTGTCGGTGGTGCGCTCGACGCTGATGTTGACGAAGTTCACCCGCCCGACCTGGTCGTAGGTCGAGCCGTCGGGGAAGCGCAGGCGCACGGCGATCTTGCTGCGGTCGACCGGCGCGCCCCCCTGCTGCACGCGCAGGAACTCGCGCTGGCTCACCGGGAAGGTGACGTAGATCGGGTCCTGGCTGACGATCGTAGTCAGCACGCCGCTGTCGGGCCCGACGACGTTGCCCTTCGTCACGCTGGTACGGCCGATGCGGCCGGCGATCGGGGAGAGGATCTTCGTGTAGCCGAGGTTGATCTGGGCAGTCTTCAGGTTGGCCTCGTCGCCCATCACGGCGCCGCGCGACTGGTCGAGGGCGGCGCGGGCCTGGTCGCGGGCGACCACCGTGCCGGAATTGCGGTCGAGGAGGTCCTGCGCGCGCTGGAGCTGGATCGCCGCGAGGGTCTCGGCGGCGTGGCTGCGCTCCAGCGCCCCCTCCGCCTGGCGCACGGCCGCCTCGAACAGGTCGGGCTCGATCCGGTAGAGAGGCGCGCCCTCCTTCACGATCTCGCCTTCCTTGAACAGGACGGCGTCGAGGTAGCCGGTGACCCGCGCCCGCACCTCGACCCGGCTCACCGCCTCGATGCGGCCGACGAAGTCGAGGGCCTTGTCGAGGGCCTTGCGCTGGGCCGTCACCGTGCCGACCGGCAGGGCCGCCGCCGGGTCCGTCTGCGCGCGATCCGTCTGGGCTTCGGCGGCGGAGAGCGGCCAAGCGAGGCCGAGGAGGAGGAGCATCCCGGGCTTGCGGACCATGATCGTTCCTCGGAGCGGACGATGTCGGACACCCTTGCGGTTCGCCATCCTTGCAGGTCGCGGCCCCCCGGCTTGATCGGATGGGACAACCTCAACCGATCACCCGCCGCGCGGGCCGGGCGGCGCCTCGGGACCGGCGCCGGACAGGACGAGGGCGCGCAGGCGATCACGGCCGATGAGGCGCCCGAGCTCTCGCCAGGTGAAGTACGGCACGAGCGCGACGGCCATGATGACTGTCACGGCCGCCAGACCACGCAGGCCGCCGCCGCCGATCATCGGCAGGCTCCCGGCGAGGGACCGCCCCTTGACCAGGCCGATCAGGGTCTCCTCGAGTGCGTAGGCGCAAACGAGGAGCAAAGCGAAACCGCAGGCCCGCGCCGCAATCCGCACGAGGGGCGAGCGCCGCGCGGGACGCCGTGCCGCCACGCCCTCCGCCACCAGCATGACCTTGGCGAGGATCCAGGAGTTGACGAGGGCGAAGCCGTAGAAATGGTAGCCGATCCCGTGCCGCGAGAGCACGACCGTCTCGTGCAGCACCAGCACACCGAAGACGACAACCAGATAGGCGAAGATCGCGGCGATCCGCGCAACCTCCTCGCGCAGGCGCCGCCCGAGCCGTGCAGGGCGGCCCGCGGCGGCCGGCACGGCGGGGCCGGATCCGAAGGGCGGCGCTTCGAGGGGTGCGTGCGGCATGCCGCTCTCCCGGATCATTCGCCGCGTGGTCCCGCGACCGGCGCGTGCGTCGCCTCGACCGCCTTACCGCCAGCCCCGGCGGCCACCGCCGAAGCGTCCGCCATATCGCCCGCCGCCGTAATGGCCGACGCGGTGCCCGTAGCCCCGGCCGACATAGCCGCGCCGGCCGTAAACCCGGCCGCCGTAGACGCCGCCGCGATAGGCGTACGCGCCTCCCCGATAGACGCCGCGATAGGCATACGGCGCGCCGTAATTCGGTCGGCAATAGCCGGCCGGGCCGCGGTGGAAGCCGACGCCGCAGCCCTGGATCGCGAGGGCCGGAACGACGCCGAGACCGACGAGCGTGCCGAGAAGGGCTGCCGCCGTCGAAAGGACGAGACGTTTCATGAGGTCCACTTCCGCTTCATGAGGTCGGTTCCCGCCCGCATCCGTCCGGATGCGTGACGGACATCGATCGGGCTCGCGCTGGCGGATCCCTCGCGCCGGCCCGGCCATCAGGGCCGGACCATCCACCGGAAGGCGCGGGGGATGCGCGTGCGCTCGCCGCCGCCGACGCGAAGGTGGTGCTGGAACAGCCGCCCCAGCGAGTAGGCAGCCTGGTGGTACTCCGCCGCACATTGCCCGGCGCGGGTCTGCGGGAGCGCGCCGCTCTCGACGAGGTCGCCGAAGGTCCGGCGGTCGGCGCCGTAGGCGAGGCACAGCAGGTTGTAGAGGCGCTGGAGGGCGAGGCCGTGATCGTCCGCGAGCAGCACCTCTTCCACGCTCTCCTCGGAGGCGTGGCTGCGAAGCAGGTGGGCGATGCCCTCGACCGCGCCCCGCGCCTGGGCGGGCGGCAGTTCGAGGAGGACGAGCGCCGCGAACTGATCCGCGGCGTCCTCCTCCCGACCCAGCAGCGGCACGTCGAGGATGTCGAACAGGGCGTGCCCGACCTCGTGCAGGAAGACTTGCGCGATCGGGCCGACGATCGCGTCGCGCCGCGACACGCCCGCATGCGACGGCTCGGCGGGAGCCCGGGCCTGCACGTCGAGGACATAGGCGTAACAGACAGTGACCGTCCGGCTCCGGCTCTCGTACCACGCGTCGGCCGCGCCGCCGCAGGCCGACAGCCGCAGCGTGAGCGGATGCGGCAGGCGCACGCCGCCGATCGCCGTCCGCAGGCCTTCCAGCACCCGGCGCCGCTTAAGTTCCCGGTGGATCGCGACGTCCGTCGCCAGGATCGGAGGATCGTAGGCGACACGGATCGGCGCGTCTCGGGGCGAGGCGTCTCGGCGTGTTGCCGCTCCCGCCGGCGTGAGCGCAGCCAGGAAAGCCGCGAGGCCGAGGAGGCAACGCATCGCGTGGTCTCCGGAAATCGTAAGGCGTCGCCGGCGCGCGCAGCCCGGTGGGTGGAGCCCGGCTCGCACGGCAACGCCTCGCTCCGCGCCGTTCCGAGCCGCCGGGATCCGCTTGATATCGCCATCGGCCGGGTCCGGCGCTGAACGAGGTGCGGGAGCCCCATGCCGATAGAATCGGCCCGTGTCCCACCCGGTCGGCGGCTGGCATTCGACCGGGTTCGGGAGAGGTCGCTGTTCGAACGCATCATCGTTCCCGCTATCCGGCGTCCTGTGCTGCCTCGTCGCGTCCACCCCCGGCGCTGCGCCCCTGCTTCGCCGGGTACACACAGTCATCCATCACCGGCGGAAGTGTCAGCCTCGGCGCAGAATGATCGCTCCCGCGCCCGCCGCTTGATCGAACACGACATCGGCCGCGGCTCCCGACGGCATTCGGGAGGTTGGCCCCATCGCGCCCGCCATTCCGCCGGAGGCGATGTGAGCCGGTCGAGACAGGGCTTGGGTCCGCACCGCCCCGCGGCGATGATGCGCGGCATGACGATCGGCGCGTCTGGCGCTTCGGTGCCGCAAGCGGACGGTGACGGCGCTCAGGTGCGCTGATGCGGGTGCGGGAGTCCGTGCCGGGCGTGTCCGCCCTGCCAATCGAGCCGCGACCGGACCGAACCGGGTGCCTCGTTCCTGCTCCGACCTGGAGGGATTTGCTCACTTGGGACGATGCAATTCGCGCAAGATATTTATGGGTACCATCTATTGTCTTTATAATATGATATATAACACACTTAACCTTGATTTATTATTTGCTATTAGCTTCGCTGTTCATCCACGCGGATCGGGCGGGCCAGATGCGGAGGCGAAACCATGTCTTCCATGGTACGGACGGTCCGGACGGCGCTGCGTGACGTCGACGACCATCCCGCTGGCCCGATCCCGTTCGGCGATCGTACCGGCCCGTCATCGATCCCCGCCGGGTTCATCGGCGCTCACGCTTTGCAAGCGCTCCGCGATGTCCTGGACGACGTGGGAGCGAGGTTCGAGGACGTCTTTTGGAATGCCTCCGATCTGCGCCTGTCGCAGGCGGCGGAGGCAATTTCATTCTCGACCTTCGGCCGCCTGCTGGAAACGGCGGCCAAGCGGACCGGATGCGGCCATCTCGGCCTTCTCGTTGGACAGCGCACGACACTGGCGTCGCTCGGCCTGCTCGGCACGCTGGTGCGGCATTCGCGGACGGTCGCCGACGCCCTCCGGGCGATCGAGGCACATTACGACCTGCTGAGCCGTGGCGCGATGATCGAGCTGTCGGTCGAGGGCGCCGTCGCGACCGTGACTTATGCGCCGTACGACCCGGACGCCGTCGGTGTTCCTCACCAGTGCGAACGCGCCGTCGGCGCGATGACCGGCATCATGCGGTCGCTGTGCGGCTCCGACTGGTGCCCGGAGGAGGTGTGGCTGCCACGGCTCGCACCGGTCAACCCGTCGCCCTACACGGGCTACTTCCGAGCCCCGGTCCGGTTCTCCCAGGAGGTCGCGGCCCTGGTGTTCCCAGCCCGTATCCTGAGGCGGCCGGTCGACGATGCCGACCCAGCCGTCCGGGACGCCGCGGAGCAGGATCTGCGGCGCACCGCGGCCGTGACTCCTCTGGGCCTGTGCGACGAGGTGCGGCGATGCGTACGCTCCCGGGCGATCCGGGTGCGCGTCGACAAGGGGCAGGTCGCGCAGGCCCTGGCACTCCATCAGCGCACCCTGTGCCGACGCCTGCGCGCGGAGGGAGCGACGTTCCGCTCGATCACGAACGAGACGCGCCTCGGCATCGCCAGGCAGCTGCTGGCCGACACCACGATGAGCCTCGCGGAGATCTCGGCGGTGCTGGAATTCTCCGAGCCGGCTGCCTTCACGCATGCGTTTCGACGATGGACCGGCATGACGCCGAGCGCTTGGCGCAAGGAACGACAGGCCGGGTCGGCCGGCTGACGCCATGCCGCTCGATGCGCAAGACCGAGGTGGCCGCTACGTCAGGGAGAAGCCGTGATGCGAACCCCGTGCTCCGCTCTCGCCTTTGGGTTTGGCGCCGCTCTCGCCGTTTCGGGGGCGAGGGCGGCGGTTTCGGATTACCAGGGCGCCTGGGTGCTCAGCGGACACGATTGCCAGGACGTCTACGCCTCCGCGGGCAAGAAGGCCGCCTTCAAGAAGCCGCTCGACATGTTCGCTCCCGCCTTCATCATCTCGGGCAGGCGGCTCACGACCCCCGCGGCCTCGTGCCAGATCCGATCGGCCCGCCCAGCCGGCGACCGCGAGCTCCTCCATCTCGATTGCGCCAATGCCGTCGCGGCCAATGAGGTGCGTGTCCTGCTGGCGGCGTCACCGCCCGATGGTCTCAAGCGGTACTACGGCGAGCACGATCCGACGGGGGTCGACTACCGGCGCTGCTCACGATAGCGCTTGCCTCCTTTCAAGTCAGTTCGAATACGACTTCCTGCTTGGCCAGAGCTCTGGAAGGGGACGTATCATGATGCTGGACGTCTGCTGGTCTTCCGTAAGCGGACACATCCTGCGCGCTCTGTGAAGGACAGCTTTGGGTCACGAGTTCGCGTTAACGCGCCTGTGCAGTAGGATGAGGGCCGCGAGCGACGTGCGCAGGTAACTAACTGGAAAGGTTGCGCACCCAGTGGCTCCGAGCTTGCTCAGGACGAAGATGCCGATGAACTTGCAGGCGAGATCGGCGCACTTCGTCACGAGGGCGAAGAGCGGGCCGCGGTCGTTGCGCTGATCTGGCTGCAGAGGTGGCGCGCAGGCCCGAGCTGTGGACAAACCTGCGACCGTGGCGGTCTCCGTGAAGCGCCGCTGACAGCGCCACAGTGCGGCGATCAGCCGGACCGGCCCCGAGCCGGTTCGGGATCGCCGTGACGTCCGCCGCGTGGGTAGGCGGTGCTCCGGGTTGAACCGAGAGTGCCACTCGCCGTGTGCTGAGCCGCGCGGGGAATGTGGCTTCGAACCGGTCGATGTCGGAGAAGGCGGCATCGAGAACTGCCAGGAACCCGGTGAGTTCGATGATGCGTCGCTCGGCCGGGGTGGCTGGGTGACGCGCTCCGGCGTCCGCTCAGGCAGCTCACAGTCGGCGGAAAAGCGGGAGTTCGGGTAATGCTGGATCTCCGTTCCCTCGCACGTCAACATCCTGCATTCGTAACCAGCAGGCGATTGCCTCGACAATATGTCTCTGTTCAGCCGTGGTCAGTTCTCGCTTCAAGGGTATTCTGTGCCATTTGGATAGACAACTCCGGCAACAGGTTGCCGTTGCGTGCTGTGCGATGAAGGCCGGGTGTCCACGAAGAGGCGTCTGCTTTCCATCATTCTTTGGAGCAGCCGGCGCTAGGCGCTGCGCCACGAAATCCTGCGCATGGGCAAGGACGGTTGGCATTCCCTTGTCACTGATATATCGCAGATCAGCCGGCATTAACTTGAAACGCTGCCGAAATGCGGAGCGCTGTAGTTGGTCGAAAACGTCGTTGAGATCCCGCATTTGATTAACAAATCAGCCAGGTTCAATCTACTTGCCTTGCCAGCCGCGAAGGATCATCATCCTACATCCCATCCCGGCCGATCGGAGCTTCGCCGTCCCCGAAACGTGTGATTGCAGCCCGGCGCCACCTTCTTCCCGCACCGCGAGGCCCGGATTGCTTCCGCCGCCGCCGCGACAACCGCCTTGGAGGCTCCTCGGTACTCCTTTAGGCGCGCGGACTGTACGATGCAGGCCGGTACGTGCATCGCTTGCCCGTACTCAGATCAGGCGACGCAGCGCGAGTTCGTTCTTCAGGTAGGCGTAGAAGATCGGCGCCGCGACCAGGCCGGGGATGCCGAACACGGCTTCCATCACCACCATGGCAATTAGCAGCTCCCAAGCCCGCGCATGGATCTGACTACCCATCACACGCGCGTTCACGAAGTACTCGAGCTTGTGGATCGCCACCAGGAAGGCCAGCGAGCCCACCGCCAGCGCGGGCGACACGCTCAGGCTGACCAGCACGATCACGGTGTTGGAGATCAGGTTGCCGATCACCGGCAGCAGGCCCGCGAGGAAGGTGATCACCACCATCGTTTTCGTGAGTGGCAGCGAGATGCCCAACCAGGGCACGACAACGAAGAGGTAGAGAGCGGTGAGCGCGGTGTTCAGGGCGGAGATCCGCACTTGGGCAAACACCACGCTGCGAAAGGCCGCCGCGAACAACCGAATCCGGTCAGTCAGCGCGTGCACGAGGGGAGGGCGCTCATCCATGCCGGTCTCTCGGCTAACCGCGACCATGGCGCCAATCACGAGGCCGAGCACGATGTGGAACAGCGCGTGCCAGACCTCCTGGCCGATGGAACGGAGTTGCCCGGCATGCTCGCGCAGCCAAGCAACGGCTGCGGCCTTGAGCTCGGTCGATTCCTCGGGAATGTACCCGACCAGCCAATCGGGGAGGCGGGAGCGCGCAGTCTCGATCACCTCGGCCATTTTGCGCAGGAGAACGGCCAGGTTCTCCGATCCGCCTGACAGAAGGCCGACGAGGCCCAGGATCGCGGCCGCTACAATCGCGACGATCAGAACGGCGAGAACAGCGACGACGATGATCTTGGCGGTGTGATGGTGCACGAAGGCAGCTGCACTTCGGGGCGCCAGCAGGTGGACGAGTTCGTAGACCAGCAATCCGGCCAAGAGGGCCCCGAGCAGGTGAAAGTGCAGCGTGCCCAGGAGGGCGAGAGCTGCCAGGATCTGGGTGGCTGTTTCCAAGCGACCCGAGTTGCCCCTGGGCGTAGTGGCAGGAGCGGTGTGCTGGGGCGGAAGGGGATCGAGCATGAGCGGGGCTCTGCCTTGCAATTTTCACGGTGGCCCAGAGTACCGTCCTTGTAGCCGTTCCTGACAGCACTCAACCAGACTGCTGAGCGGCTGGGCTCCTCATTCGGCATCCAAACCGGGCACGGGTTTGGATCCCCCCGTCCGGCTGGAGGTCAGTCGTGTGCTGACGCTTGGATTGCGACGTGTGACGCGCCGCCATATCGATGCTGCGGTTGGCAGGCCCCGGCGTGCCATCTCCGCCGGGCTTCGGGCTTCCATGTTCGCGGCATCGCCTCGGAGACACCCGTGACCGGAGGTGAGCGACGTCGAAGTCTCTGCTCAGGCCCGTTCGTCATACAATCCCTGTCGCGACGACCTCCTGGGTCCGGCACCGGTTGACTGCCGGCGAGCTTGAGCGCCTGCTACCGCCACGAGGCGGCGACACTTCGCAGGGCATTCCACCCACGGAGGCTCCCCATGAGCCAGGACGACGACGGCGAGGACTGGCGCTCCCTCAGCACGCGCTCCCACGACCGCATCTCCCTCGCCCGCGCCCTCCGCCGTGCCCGCGAACCCGACCGGGGCCGCACCGCGTCGCGACCCGAGCAGATCCCGGCGCGCGGCTGGGTCGACATCCTGGTGCGGGTGTTCTGGTCGATGCCGCAGGATCGCGTGCTGGCGACCGCGGGTGGCGTCTCCTTCTTTACCCTGTTAGCGGCCTTTCCCGGGATCGCGACCGTCGTTTCGCTCTACGGCCTGCTCTCGGATCCCCGGGCGATCAGCCAGCATCTCACGCTGCTAGCCGGGATCCTGCCTGCGGGCGTATTAGCGTTGCTCACCGACGAGATGACTCGTATCGCCCAGAAGAGCACGAGCGCCCTCAGCTCGGCGTCGGTCGTCAGCTTCCTGATCGCATTCTGGAGCGCAAACTCTGGAGTGCTGTACCTCTTCGACGCACTGAATGTCATCTATAAGGAGCGGGAGAAGCGCACGCTGCTGCAGCTCTACTGCATCTCCCTTCTGTTCACACTCAGCGGTGTGGTTTTCGTGGTAGCTGCCATCGGTATGGTGGTGGTCCTGCCGGTGGTGCTCGGTGACGTCGGGCTCGGTCTGCTCGCCGACACGCTCCTACGAACGGCGCGCTGGCCGCTGCTGCTGATCGTGGTCGGCGCTGGGCTTTCCCTGGTTTACCGCTACGGCCCCAGCCGACGGGAGGCGAAGTGGCGCTGGGTGACCTGGGGCGCCGTCCTGGCGGCGCTGCTGTGGGTCTGCGCCTCCGCGCTGTTCTCCTGGTACGTGTCGAGTTTCGACAGCTACAACCGAACCTACGGGTCACTCGGAGCGGGGGTGGGCTTCATGACCTGGATGTGGCTGTCGGTGGTCATCGTGCTGATCGGCGCGGAGCTGAACTCGGAGCTGAAGCGGCAGACTGCCCGCGACAGCACGGCCGGGCGGGCACGGCCGCTCGGGGCGAGGGACGCTTACGCCGCGGACACCGTTGGCCCCGCTCAGCCCGGGCAGCGCTGACGGCGTTGGTCGAGTGGCGAACGTGGCTCGAAGCGCCAGCCGAGGAGGCGCTTCAGCTGCAGCGCCCCCTGCCGGATGAGATGATGGCCGAGGTCGCTCGGGTCGAGCGGAAGGATGGAGGGTAAGGCGCGGCCCGGGGGTGGCTGGCTGAAACGGGCCTACCCTCAATTCCTGGCTATATCCGCGACCGCCTGGGCGTGACGACCGTCCGGGGGCCGGTGCTGTCGATGCTCAGTCGAGGTCGTGCAGCTTCGCGATCGCTGGCTCAGTTGGTACATCACGGGCCGTCGATCTCCGCCCCAACTGCTGCTCCCGCAGGAAAATGAAGAGGCCGCTGGCAACGATGATGCCGGCACCGGCTATTGTGAGCGGGCCGATCATCTCACCGAAGAAAATGTAGCCGAAGAGCATTCCCCACAGGATCAACGTGTACTGGTACGGCACAACCGTTGTTGCAGGAGCCAACCGAAGGGACTGGTTCACACATAGATTGCCCAGCAGCGATCCGATGCCCAGCAGTAGCATCAGCGCGAAGTCCGTGGGTCCGGTGGAGGTCCACCCATAGGCCAGAACCAGAGCTGCCCCGAAGATCAGGGATGACACGAGTTGGCTCGTCATCAGAACGGTGCCGGGAACTGCCGCCAGCTTGCGCGTGGTGATGAGGAACAGTGCGTAGAAGAAGCTGCCGGCGAGGGCGCAAACTGCCCCCACGGACAACGATCCCGGTGAAGGGTGGAGAGCAAGGGCGACCCCGCAGAAGCCCACCCCAATGGCGGCCCAGCGACGCCAGCCCACATGTTCGCCGAGCAGTAGGGGTGAGAGGGCGGTCACATAGATCGGACCAGCCATGTAGTAGGTCATGACCTCGGCCAGCGGCAGCGTGCTGACGCCCCAGAAAAAGAGCGATGCTTCGAGCGTCGAGAAGCCCGCTCGCTCCAGCTGCAATCCCGGGTGCGGTGCATCACGGAAGCCGCTGAGCCCGACCCGGTGGATGGCTGGCGCCATCACGCACAGGCCGGAGATGCTACGTACGAGCATGAGCTGACCGACCGCGTAGGTGCCGAGCAGCCATTTGCCCATGGTGTCGTTCAAGGCGAAAAACAGCACGCCGAGCAGCATCATCACGATGCCGCCGATGGCGCCCACGGGCACGGCGGCACGCCCCACACTCACAGCCACGGTTTCCTACCCTTCATCATTTTGAAGCAGCGCGGTGCGGTCAGAGTTCGACTACCGATCGCGCCGCATCACGCCGACCCGGTCACCCCCGGGATGCATCCTGGCAGTCGGCTCGTTGCCATACCCGACCGAAGCCACCCACTCCATCGCGATGATCGGGGACGGCATCGGCGGACGATCTGGCCTTGATGTGCGTGCAACCGCGGCGAGCAGCGGGGCCATATCTCCGACTGCAGCATCCGTGTACCGCTCTCCTCAACCGCCACCGCCAGCCCCATCGCAGCTGGTCAGTTGAGAGAATGGCACCGATGAATTTGCCGCTCCGGCGGGTGTTTCCGCCCATCCTGCTCCCGACATTCGTAGCCGTGGTGGACGGCACCATCATCACGGCGGCGCTGCCTGCGATGGCGAGCGAGTTCGGCGATGTGGAGCGGGTCTCCTGGGTGGTCGCATCCTACTTGGTGGCCAGTACCGTGGCGGCGCCCGTCTACGGCCGGCTGGGTGATGCTCTCGGGCGGCGACGCATGCTGCTGCTGGCCCTGGCGCTGTTCGTCACGGCGTCCGTGCTGTGCGCCTTGGCTCATAGTCTTCTGACGCTGGTTGGCGCCCGCATTATACAGGGCTTCGGTGGCGGCGGCCTGATGGTGCTGAGCCAAGCGGTGCTCGCCGAGAACGTCGCGCGCCATCAGCTCGGTCGAGCCCAAGGGTTCATGGCCGCGGTGATCGTGGCCTCATCGACCTTCGGGCCGGTGGCAGGCGGGGCGCTGACACAGGCGTTTGGATGGCCTTCGGTCTTCCTCGTGAACCTGCCGCTCGGCCTGCTGGCGATGGTGCTGTTGGTGCGGCTACCCGGCCGCGAGGGGAGCGGCGAGCGCGGGAAATTCGACTGGCCGGGTCTGTTCCTGTTTGCCGGATCGGTGGTGCCGCTCCTGTTGGCGCTAGAGCAACTGCAGCGTGTCGAACCTGCGACGCTGCTCGGGATCGGGATGTCCCTGGTCTGCCTCGTGCTGCTGGGGCGGCAGGAGCGGCGAGCGGCACAGCCGCTGTTCCCGCTGGATTTGCTGCGTCGCCCGGCCATGTGGCGAGCGAACGCCATGGCCGCCTGCTCCGGTGCGTTGCTGGTGAGCGAAGCGACCATCTTGCCGATCCACCTGCGAGCGGTGGACGGGGCCTCGGCCGGAGAGATCGGGCTGATGATGCTGCCTCTGACTGCGACGGTTGGGGTGGGGTCGCTCATCACGGGGCGACTGGTCTCACGCACTGGGCGTGTCGCCATCTTCCCGGCAATGGGTCAGACCGCAGCGGCGTTGGGCTTGCTGCTCGTGGCGTTCGGGATGGGTCCAGTCGGGGCGGTGCTCGGCCCCTGGGGTCTGCCGGCGATGCTAGCGGTCGTGGCGGTGTTCCAGGGCTCGGCCATGCCGGTGGCTCAGATCACGATGCAGTCCCAGGCTCCGCCCGCTATGCTGGGGGCTGCGTCTGCGTCCGTGCAACTGTCGCGGTCGGTCGGCTCGGCCATCGGCGTGACCGTCGCGATGGGGGTGCTGTTTGTGATCCTGGGCCGGAACGCTGCGATTGCTGATGTCTTCGCCGACGCCGTTCGACACGGTCCTGCCGCACTGGCGAGCTTGCCAGAAGCGTCGCGCGCTTCGGCGGTGACACACATTCAAGGCAGCTTCTCAGCCGCCTTCTCGACTATCGCGCTCTTCGCCATGGTAAACGCCGTGCTGGCGTGGACCCTGCCGGTGCGGCGGCTATAGGCCTAGGAGGAGCAAGAGCCGTCCTGGTGCTACAGCAAGGTCGAATGGACGACGCACCGCGCCCCTGTCCGTTGCGCACGACCCGGAGAAGTCCGGCACACTGATTGTGGCGATGGACGCCTGCAATAGTCTGATCGGCCGCGGAGCTGTGGTGTGAGCGTGGGCTGGCTTGGTAGACAAGCGTAGCTGGTCCACCAAGTTTGAGATGCGCTCGCAGCGGTTCACTACCCGGTCGAATGAGGTGCCGAAGGCCAATGCCACGGTACAGTAAGATCGCCCGCGCACCGGCCAGAGGTGGATAGCAGCGCGGGCAATCGCAGTCATACTCCCGGTATGTATTTAGGCCCGTATTCAACGAGTGCGACTAGCTGGCCGCTACCCTAAGTTTCATTTAGTCCGAGCTGCCGTTAGTCTCCTTGAATGTTGTGTAGGTCGGCCCGCCCGACTGAAGAGTCGGGTCTCCGTTTAACGGAACGATGCCATACAGTTCCTCGGCATCCACAACGCCGTTCGCATCACAAGTCACAGCGCTGGCAGCTTGGGCCAGAACCGATCTTTCAAGCTCCGCAAGGTGCTCCTCGAACCTATTCGTAGGGCGTCGATCGATCCGAGAGCTGAGCGCTGCCGGATCGCACGGCAAGGACCGTGAAAACCCATGCGACGTGTTGCGGCTTGAGCCAGGACCACCAACTCTCTGAGCGGTGGCAGCTGTCGTCTGGGTACTATCGTCATCCGTAAGGGTGCAGGATTTTGCACCCTTAAAAGAAACACCATAACTATCTTCTTGTGCTGCTCTCCGAGCTATCCATGTGTTGATCCACTTGAGCCATTTCCTGTCGATGATCGTGATCCGATTAGGTTGCCGAAGACGGACCTGGACGTCGATCAGGCCATCTGCCTGAGCGCGCCTGACCGCCATCTGCACGGTACGCTCGCTTGTCCCGCTCTCCTTGGCAAGCAACGCTACCGTCTTCTCACACTTCCCGGTGTTAATAAACTCCCACACAATTCGAGCTAGTACCGCTTGAATACCAATGGAGTACTGCCCTTCACGCATGATCTCGGCGGGTGAGACGCTTGATTTGGCGAGATAGTGTCTCGTGCCTCTCTTCTCAGCTCGTTCGGCAAGCTGCTCCTCGCTCAGGATCATGCGCGCAGAAGTGCCGTTCGACTGTTTGAGGGCCAGTCGCATTTGAGCGCGGGAAATACGGTCGGGCACGGTCTCTAATTGCGCTTCCGTCCCTCTAACCGCGCCGCTCGACTGCCAGACCTTTCGGTCCTTGAACTTGATCAGCTCAGCGAGCAATTCATACGCGCCATCGTTAATCAAACCGTTGCCGTGCAGTTCGATAAGTTTTACTTGGACGTCGTGCCGCAAATGCTGCCAGTCGGCAGTAGCTGCTCGCTTGATCCGCTCCGCAAGCACCTTTGCAGCCGGAGAGAGCGGACCTGCATTGTCATTCGGGATAATAGAGGTGCCGGATATGGTATCGGCTGTGATGGCGTACCGCACTGCTCTGCTCCAGTCGCAATCAAGCACCGGCCCACCATCTGGTAGGTCGACAAAGCATCTGCGTCCCGACGGCACGCAGTATGGTTTGGTGATCGTCATGGACACTGAAGCCCTGGGAGCGACCGAGATGGCCCTTCCGACGACCGGTGCGATTACGCTAAGCAAAGGAACGGCTCTGCGCATTCGTATCTACGATTGGACCACAGGGCGCGCCGAACGGCAAGCGCCGATAGCTGTCATTAACTACTTAGAGACCGCAAGCTCTCGGTGATGGAGACACTGGTCAGGCAGCCTGCTGGCCCTTCTTGGTCGGCATCCATTTTCAGGACGGCAGATCGGCCAGGCGCTTGGCTGAGCGATCGGCGATGCGCGTGAGCACGTCGCGCAGGCAGCCGTCAGGATCGAGCCTGTTCATCTTCGCCGTCTAGACCAGCGTGTAGAACGCCGCTGCACGCTCGGCGCCCAAGCCGGATCCGGCAGACAGGTAGTTCTTGCGCCCGAACGCCACACTGGGAAGCGCCCGCTCGGCCGCGTTGTTGTCGAGCGCCAAGCGTCCGTCGTTGAAGGCCCGCATGTGCGCCGGCCAGCGCGCCAGCATGTAGCGCCACGCCTTAGGCAGGTCGGAGCGGCCCGGCACTTGGGCCACGCACGTCTTGGCAAACGTCTCCAGCGCCTCGGCCAGCGGCTTCGAGCGCACCGGTCGCTCGCGGGGGCGAGCATTGGACGGCTTGCCCTGCAGGTCGCGCTCGACCCCATAAAGCTCCCCAATCCGCTCCAGCGCCACCGCTGCGAGGGTCGAACCCGTCGCGGCATGTACGTTGAAGATCTTGTAGCGCGGATGCGCTCATCACCCCGCCTCAGTCGGGCGCCGTATGCCCGCCTGGCCAGGTACGGCCCGTTAATGCCGGCGTAGCCGTCGGCCACCAAAACGCCGGAGAAGGCCACTAGGTGCGGGAGCGGGCGGCTCGTCCCAACGGTCGGGCGAGGCGAAGAGCATAGTTGCCAGCGGCCGGGCGCCGCCATGGGTACGTTCGCCGCGCACATAGGTCCACAGCCGTCCGATGCTCGTCTTGCCCGTGCCGGGCATCAGCACCGGGATCGGCGTGTCGTCACCGTGGAGGACGTCCGAACCGCCTATCACCTCCCGTCGCAGAAGCTCGGTCAGCCGCCTTGAGGTGGCCGCGGTGCCGACGAGCCAACCCGAGCGCGTCGAGGTGGCGAGAGCCACGCCGTCACCGGCGTATATCGCGGCCTGACAGTAGAGCGGCAGGTTCTCGTGGAACTTCGCCACCGCGATGTGGGCGAGCAGTCCGGATCCAGCTCGCCCGTGAGGAAAAGCGTGGTGGGACGCAGGCACCTGCACCACCTGTTCGCAGAAGCGGCAGGCCCTGACCCGCCGGGCCTACAGCCCGTTGCAATCAGTATCCCGTCGGCCAGCAGCACGGGGGAGAAGGATGCCAAGTAGGCGAGCGGACGATCACCCCGATGCACAGAAGAGGCGATGGTCATAGCTGTCAACGGCCAGGCGCCGCCGCGGGGGCGTTCGTCGCGAACAGTGGCTACGGCCTTCCATGGGTCGCCCGGCCCGGGCCAAGTGCCAGCATCGGTGCGTTATCGGTGTGCAGGACGCTGAAGTGGGCGATCATCACCCTGCACAGTATTTTAAACTGTGAGTACGAAAGGGCCGCGGACACGCCCATTAAGCAGCCCGCGGCCAAATTATCATTGCGATACTACGAATGATACAAATTTGATATTAGTGATTTAGATCTCGATCATCAATATCGTTGTTATTATAGTGCTGCAGATAATGTTTTCTGTCGTTTAGATGGATTATATCTCCTGACTTGAAATAATTATGGATGGCGCGCACTCCTTCTTGGACGTGCCAGGGAACAAGTGATCCGGTTTTCTGATCCATATCGCATAGCAGGTTAGCCTGCTCGATCGCAGCTAATTCCATATACGTCTCATGGTGACTGAGCAGATTGCTGCCGATCTCGTCAAATGCCGGATCAGCCGGGCTTGCCCCGGGCATTAAATCTCCCACTGTGCACAAGTTACCGATCGGGCTTGCAAACGGAAAATATGAACTTCTATCAACCTGCGCTCCAAACTGAGGAAATTTGAAGGACCGGAAGTCGAATGCATCTGGCGCGCCGCTGTTGCCGCGTATGCCTAACTTCAGACCCGTCGTGACCTGACCGTAGGCCTGCGCTACACGGTAAGCGCGACTGCTATCGAATGTGATCTCGAAATCCTCGCACTTGAGGTACCCGCGAAGTGCTCGCTTCAGAGCAGTTAGCATCACGGCGACGCCAGGCTCTGTAGTCCCTAATACGTGGATATGGCGAATATGATCAAAATAGCCGGCATCAATATATTTTTTGATCTCGCTTACCCAGAACCAAAAATCAAGTCTTGTATGACCTCCGATGGCAAGACCCCATAGTCGTCGCGTCCTCATCCCCTCGATCCATCGCCGAGCTTCCTTGTGGTTCCTGCCCTGATAAACAGCTAGCAGCCGAACGTGAGTGGCGGCATTAGAAGCTGAAAAGTCGGTATTATCGAGTGTTGTGTGTAGACATCTATCGAAGTTCCAAACATTGGGCTGTACGTCTATGGCCCTTGTTGGGATGTCGACGGGAAGTCCTACATCGCAGTTCTTCTCAATCCACCGGAGCGAGCGTTCTCGAAAATCGCTCATGGCCTCCTTGACGGCGCCGCTGATAAGGGAGAAGCCGCCGCTGTCACCCAGCACGAAGGAGTGGTTCCTAGCGCGATCGCTGATCATCGTAGGGGTCTTGTCGTTGACACCCTCGGCCGCCGTGTAAAGGGCCCAGGGGTAGTGGAACAGACCAGACGGATTAAGGAAGTCCAGCTGCGATGGAGCCAATCCAGCCGGCATGGGCCGCCTTAATGACGTCGCCGACCTCCTCGTAAAGCGAGAAAAGTTCCCATTCACCGCCGGCAGAAAGCGCGCATAGTCGTTCGAACGCTGGTGAAGCGCTATCATCGTAATTCTCATTTTCAGGGAAGGGGAGGGGGTCCAAGTGGACCCCCAGGTTATGTCAGGCTAGCATTTCAGGCGTCAGAGGAAGGCTCAAGCGAGGCACCTTCGGGCCACTCCTCCTGCGACAGAGGAATGATAGAAAAATCTTTGCGCTCGCCCTTGTGCGACGCGGGGATGAATACCCGGTAGGCCGCGTTTGCGGTGCTGAAGCTGAGCACCAAGACCCGGTCCCCGATTTCCGACACGAGATCGGAAGTCACCTCTGACGAGACACTAAGGTAGGCGGATAAGAACGCCACAAAGTCATCCAGGCGCACCTGGATGTCGGCTGCCCCCTCGACACGTTGGGCAGCGACGACCTTTGCCGGATCGTCAGCTTTGTCACAAAGCGCGGAGAACCCGGTCTTGCCGAGGGTAATTTTTACCTCGGGAGCGACCAGCTGAGTGCGGCCACGCTTCTTAGGCGCCTTCTGCACGACCTTAATGGCATTTGCGGCGTAAGCGCTGGCGAAGCCGTAGAACACCTTACCGCCGATCTCGCACATAGCCCTTCGATCTAGAGATTTCGGATTGATGTCGGTGAAACCGTTGCCGGTAAGCCGTTGCAGCAACGCACTGAACTCGCCTTTGCCGTCACCAGTTGCGGCTTCTGTACGAACAACGATTTTTCCAACGGCAGACTGCATCTCGGTGGGTGACACCGCAATGTTGAACAGCATGCGCCTGTCAGCGGGCACAATATTAGCTTCGATCCGCTTCCGCATACGTGTTTCCAGCCTCGTATGGCCGAGGACCGGCTGACCGAGAATTAGATGCGGCTCGTGATGACGGCATTCCACGATGACGCTACCCTTCTTGGCTTCTCTAAGGCTCTGTGTGATCCTCCCGTCGGGATGAAAAACGTCTTGACGCTCGTCCGTACGCAGCTCCGTGCGGGTATCATTGGGATCGCTACCGCGCCGTTTGACCTGGTCGGTGTCGTACGTCAGCACACAGCTCCCCATCTGGAGCATCTCAGCGAGTGCCTGGGTGCGCTTAGGCGGCTTAGCTTGCGTGACGATCACACGGTCAATTTCAGACTGGGGTAGCAATATCTCCTTCGTGGCACCATCGCTGAAGGTAAATAGCACACTAACGCGCGGCTCTCCTGGCTGTCCCCCAGTCAAAGCTGCCAAACCCAGGTTCTTCAAAATCGCGGCTTTGCCTTCCCGATCAAACGCGATGGGCGTAGGATTGCCGTCGCTGTCATCATTCTTGATGCGCTCTAAGGCATTCAAACCGCCTGCCTCTTCGATGATCCCAACCAATCTTCGGACGGTCTCCCGATCGAGCGGAAGCAGTTTGATATCTATTCCTCGGGACACGAGGGTTCGAACCAATCCGTCGTACTGAGAACACTTTGAATTGATCCTTTTTGATGGGGCATCTGTTTTGCTGGTATCGGCAATATTCAGATTATAAAATACAGCGGCGGCCGGAGCGAACTCATGATTGCTGTTCGGCCTTTTGAAATCAGTGTTGAAATTGCTATAGATTTGGTTTGTATCGGTGTGCTGGTAGAGCAATGCGCCCATCGCAAATTGAATTCTAGCAGCCACACGCGCAGTAATGCCAGCCTTCCGCGCAACGGCATCCATGCGTAGTGTGGCTGTCTGCCAGTCCGAGCAGTCCTTCGCGCTAGGATTATTCCTGCCTTCAGGGACATGCTCATCCAGCAGTTTCAGGTTGTCGGCGAGTTCCGCCGGGACATTCGCGGGCAAAGCCGTCGCGGAGACGTCGGGAACAATAGCAGGCGCGACAGCATTCTGGTCAAGGTGGGACGACATCGATAACTCCAATCACAATCGATCGCCGTGCGGCCAGGATTGGCGGCACGTCAAAACATCCGCCTCTCGGGCGGTGGTTTTGGTGATTGGCCGGCACTTCGCAGCACCATGGTCCTGAGCGAACTCAGACCGCCAACCGCATCGATTGCGAAGGCAAGTGATCGGCCCACGCAGTCAGCGCTAAACATACCACAGGCAGCGGCGTGGTCAAGTATATTTTCGAGATAAATTTCATGTCCGTTTAACCCGGTCGAACATGGTTAACGGCGCTTTCCGTTTAACGGAAAGGGAGGCGCCGTCACACCGGACGCGGATCAGGGCGGATGCGCGAGCGCATCTGTCCGGCGCATTGGTAAAGCCGGAGCTAGGTCCCCCAATGGCGGTAGTCGTCTATTTTCCGCCCTTTGAGTGCTTGTCATGGCGAGCGACGTAGCTGGTTCACCGATAGAGAGCTGCTTCGCTGTGGGGCATCGGGTGCCGGCCTATGCGTGCAAGCCTGAGCTTGCCTCGGCCTACCCCTAATCCCGTGGCTTCAACGCGTCGCCGTGAATGTACGGACAGATAGGAAGCCCCGGCCAACAGTGGCCGCACTGTCACTCAACAACAGATGGCACCAAACCCTTTTAAATCACACATAGGCAGTCAGATGACGCTGCAAGTGAATATAGACATGAAGTAATCACATAAATTAGTATTGACAATCATTTGCAGCAGGAGGATATTGAAATGACAACGAAACTCGACGATCTACGAATGGCTCTCGTTGAGGGCGCCAGCTGGCAGGACAAGAAGAAGATCCGCTGGTTGTATCCGGGCATGGCCGAGCAGCGTACACGGGTTATGAAGGCCATTGGTCCACGACACGACAAGTACGACCGCATGGAAGCATGTGGGACTATGGACGACAACCACAACAACATGCGACTATGCGGGGTGCCGTTGTGTCCACGCTGCTTTATGCGTAGGCGGGGCAAGGAAACGGCAATGGCAATACAGAAGCAGTTTGCGGGTGCCACGAACGATCAGATGGCGTTCCTCACGCTGTTGGTATCACCAACATGCGACCTCAGCACAGTGGATCCCTGCATTGATGCTACGGAGACGAGGCTTCGCAATATCATCCGCTACAAGAGGAGATCAGATGTCAGGTGGAATGCCGTGCAGTACGTGGGGTGGTGGGAGATGGATCGCCACAACGCGAGTGACATTCACGACAAGTTGGGTCGTAACAAGCGCATAGCACTGGAAAGCGAATGGCCAGTGCTGGTTCACCGCTTGGATCAGACGGTGTGGCAGCCACATCTGCACGCGATTGTATGCTTGGGCGATGTACCTGTGGAGGAGTTTAAGCAGGCCATTCGGGTTGGTGGGTATGACAAGCCGTATCAGGTGAACGTCAAGGAGTTCGATCACAACAGAGGCGTAGCTGAGAACATCAGGGATCTGGTTCGGTACTGCATGAAATTTCGCATTGAGCAGGACTACAAGGCGTCTACGTCTCAGCTGATATGGAATGGCAGTGCGCTTGTGGTGCAACGAAGGTGGTGGGACGACAAAGACATCACTGCTTATGTGGGCTGGTTGATGTGCAAGAGAGGTGGTTTTGAGAGACTAAAGACACGCATGGGTCCTGAGCGGGGTCGTGCTGGTAGTAAATGAGTGGACTTGTATGGGTATTGATATTAACAATTAATCTATACAAGACACTAACTGGCTACAAATACTCACACTCCACATCATACTCCCACACCCCTTCGTTGCCCCCAACGTGAGCCGGCCGTGGCAGGTGTTTCGCTGGCTTCCTGCAGATGTAGGAGGCCGCAATGGCTCGGCCGAGCTTGTTGCTCTGCACGGATCTCGCGAGTGTCGCGGAATGATATCACCAACGTGCCGAACTGCATGAGCCGTCTTGGTGCGGCCCGGCAGCTCGGATGGGGCTTCGGTGGCAGACGATCCGTGATCCGCTTCCATGCCGACGGTCTGACGCGATCGGTGAATTGACCAGCTATCCACAGTCGGGGATCTGCAGAGAAGGCGGACGACAGAGTTCACACAACGGTCACATCAAAGAGCCCGAAATAGCGAAGAATAAGAGCGCAAAATCAAAAGCTTAGGATTGCGCTCTTGGCTGAACAGCGTCCTTGTACGTCGTGATGCATTTTCCCGGCCAATCGCGGAACGGCTAACAGTCTACGATCATGGCGATCTAATCTCAGGTTGAACAGTAGGACAACGGCAGTAGCGTCCCGGACATGAGAGCTAATCGAGCTCAAGCGAAGGACACACACATGTCGGTGCTCAAGACCCTCAAGCTCAGCGCTGCTGCTCCCTCTGTGTCAGCCAACGATCCCCTCGCGCGGGCGCGGGAGAAGCTGCTGGGCCAACTTGCCGACCAGAAAGAGATGGTGACGGCGACCCTCGAAGGCCGGGTGTACCAGCCCCCCAAAACCCTTGGCATGCGCAAAGACGCCCAGGGTCACCGCGTGCGCATGGAGGTCAACCGCCGTGTGCGGCGCGGCTGGTTCCAAGACGAAGCCGGTACAACGCACTTTCTGCTCCGAGTCGGTGGCAAGCCCATGCCTCTTCAGCCGGGCAAGGCCGCCATCGGCATCGGCACCCTCGACAAGCTGCCGGCGATCATCGACGCCCTGATCAACGCGGTGAGGGCAGGGGAGCTGGACGCCCAGATCAAGGAGGCAGCGGTGGCTCGGGGTCTCATGATGGCGGAGCGCCGCAAGAAGGCCGTGTGAGCTACACCGATAGCGGCGTGACGAGCAGCATCGGCAGTCCCGATGCTGCTCGTCGTTTGACGGCAAGCCTCGTTCGCATCCCAAGTAGCTCGCGCGGGGAGGGGGATTGTTCACTCCCAGTCCAGGGGCTCGACGACTCACCTCAGCCGGGATGTTCCACAGAGCGTCCAGGGCAGCGTTCATGGCTGCTGCGCTGCCCGGAACACACCCCCGGCGCACTCGCCGGTCCTGAGACGTCCTATACGAAGGACGACACCACCTACAGTGAGGGGCGCGTCATGCCGCGCGTGTGGATCCCGAGCGTGGGCATCGGGATCATCACCACGTAAGCTGCCGTCCTTAACCCGCTCTCGTCATACCTATACGAGTGCATCGTCCTCGGCGGCCTCGCCTATGCCGACGTCGTGCTCACGCCGGTGTTAGGCGCGTGAGCCAGGTTCCTGCTAATAGTTGCGGATCCCATCGGAAGAGCAACAGCGCTTAGTGTGAAACGCCCGAAGTTTTGTTCAACTGAACCTCGAACCGCAGAGCGCGATCGAACAACTCAGACTTGCGATACTGCCGAGCTCTTCGCCATACCGGCAAGTCGTCATCGCCCTCTAGCCGAGTTTCCATGAGGCCAAACCACGTGAGAGGCCGCAACACCCGACTCTCGAGGGCGAAGCCGGCGAAATCGATTGGACCTTCATCAAGCGTGCCGTCCCACACCGTGCACGTACGTATCAGATCTTCGGGTTTGAACCACTCATGACCGGCAACTGACAGGCACCATAGCACGATGCCAATGTGGTTCTGTGGCCAGGCCTCGAGCGGCACCCGGTCGAAATACGCCAGGTTGACCTCCCAGAACGTGGTCACAAACAGCTGCCGAAATAAAGCACCCGCCTGATCCTCTCGGATCAACATTGTGCCGGCCTTGCTCGCCAGCAGTCGCTTCTCGCGCTTGCGGAGCAGCTTAACGTCTTGAGCGATCCGCCGGGTGATCTCGACGGGCATCACATCAGCCTCGTTGAGCACCTTGTTCATCACCAACACGTTGGCCTTGTCGTAGCCCGGCCAGACCATCTCGTCGAAGAACGCGCGCACGTCGGCGCGGCTCAACGCACCCGTCGCAGTCAGCGTGAGCCCGCCGAGTGCCTGAGCACGCTCAATCATGAGGCGTGTGAGAGCCAATAGAGGAGCTTCGGCTACGCTGACTTCGTCGAGGGCGTGCGCGAAGGTGATTGCCGCGGGCATACTGCCGTCGCGGCTGAGCAATGCCTCAAGGCTCGGCAGGGTCAGGAGAGACCAGATAGGCGGCTCAGCCAGGGTCGTCATAGCCGGTATCATGCCACCCAATGGGGGAGGGTAGATAGCGTGATCCACATCGACCTCGCGCGACGTCCCTCACGTTCGACGCACCTCCACGTGCTTCCTGGCTCGCGATCGAGCAGGCGTACGGCTGCGTCCAGATAGCCTCGCGACATGGATCCGCCTGCTTGACTCATTAAGTTAGGAGCCCTAACTATCGTGCATGGATCACGCAGCCGACCCAGATCCCGTTCTGATCCGCCTTCGCGAGGGGTTCGAGCGCGTCGCGCTTGTGCTGCGGGCCGATCTCTGGGCGGCTGCGGGCGACGCCAGCCTCAACCCGGCTCAGGCGCAGGTACTCGCCCTCCTAGCTTCGCGTCCTGCTGGTTTGCGGGCCAAGGAAATCGCAGCGCACCTTGCCGTCTCGGCGTCGAGCATGACCGACACCATCGCGGCGCTTGAGCGCAAACGCCTCGTGCAACGGGCGCCTGATCCGGCTGATGCGCGCGCGGTCATCGCTCGCCTGACGGAAGACGGACATGCCCTCGGACGCACCTTCGCCTCTGCGGCTTCGCAGGTGATGGCGGCCCTGGCGCGGTTGTCGCCGAGTGAACAAGCCGACCTCCTGCTCACGCAGATCAAGCTGATCCGAACCTTGCAGCAAGCCGGGGCCATCCCGGTTCAGAGGATGTGCGTCAGCTGCCGCCACTTCCGGCCGAACATTCACCCGGCCGACGCCCAACCCCATCATTGCGCCTTCGTGAACGCCCCGATCGGGACCCGGGATCTCCGGCTCGACTGTGGCGAGCATGAAGCGGCCGATCCCGACGTTCAGGCTGCCACCTGGACGTCCTTCGCCGACGGATCGCCGCCCCTCCGAGCACAAGCCGAAGACTGAGAAGGATCAGGTGTCATGACGAAGCAGACAGCATGGGGCTCCGGCCTCGTGGCGGCAGCCCTGTGCGCGCTGTCCACCACCGCCCTTGCCGATTCCATTCGCGCACAGCCCAATGAAGCGGTCCTGGCGTCGTTCGACATCGTCGAGACCACGATCGTGACCCGGGACGACATAGCGGTGTTTACCACCCGGGTCCGCGGCGAGGCGGGCAAGGACAAGCCGGACGCCACAGGCCGGTTCGAGGGCTCCAGCGTCTACGCCTATGTCTGGCCGACGACCCTCGACAGCGGTGCGATCGGCTTCGACAAGGCCCAGGGCATCGTCGCGCTCGCCGTCACCTTCCACCCCGATTTCGACGATGCGGCTAACGGTG
This sequence comes from Methylobacterium sp. 17Sr1-1, assembly GCF_003173775.1. Classification (NCBI taxonomy): domain Bacteria; kingdom Pseudomonadati; phylum Pseudomonadota; class Alphaproteobacteria; order Hyphomicrobiales; family Methylobacteriaceae; genus Methylobacterium; species Methylobacterium sp. 17Sr1-1. The sequence goes on from NZ_CP029552.1 coordinate 982,167, forward strand.
GCGTCAACCGGCACGTCTGGCACCCGCACTGGGTCGTGCTTGCCAAGGACAGCGCCTGCGGCGGGGGCCTGAAGGTGGTCGACATCCCGCAGGGTGCCAAGCCCAAGGTCCCGCCCACTTGGCCGAAGGTGCCGCTTCTGATCGATAGCCCGGATTACCCGACGACCTTCCGGGGCGACGCAGTTCAGGTCGAGATCCCGGTCTCGTTGATCACCGGCATCAAGGGTGCCAATTTCGACGGGGTGACCTCCGGCCTCAAGGTCAACGGCAATCTGCACGCACCGCTGCTCTGCGTCAGCGACGTCTTCAAGGTCGCCTCCAGCAACCTGTCGCTGCCGGGCAAGGTGAGCCCGCAGAACTGACACCGCCGCTGAGTAGCGGTCCGGCGACTGCCATCGCCGGACCGCCGAAGGTCCCCCTCCGAGCACCAGAGAAGGAAAGCCGTTCATGGCACATTTCGACCTCGCCGATCCAGGCCCGCTTGGCGTACCGCTCACGCCGTCAGCGGCCACCAACGCCGATGCTCCCGGCGCGGGAGCGACCCTGCACCGGGCGATCGCCATGCCGCTTCTGGGCGCAGCGCTCCTGTCCACCCTGGTTCTGCCGACCGTGGCGATCGCGGCGGATGCTCAGGGCTTGGTGGATGCGCTGAAGATCGTCGCGGGCAAACCGCCCGGCGTGCGTGCGACCTTCGCCAAGGGACAGTGCGTGCGCGGCACCTACACGCCTTCCGCCGACGTCGGCGCCGTTACACGCTCGATCAGCTTCACGCGACCATGGCCGCTGATCGGTCGCTTCTCGGTCGGCGGCGGAAACCCCACCGTACCGGACACCGCCAGGACCGTTCTGCGCGGCTTCTCGATTAAGATCCTGTCGGGCGGGGACGAGACCCATCTCCTGTTCGAGAATGCCCCGGTGCATTTCGCTCGTACACTCGATCAGATGCTGGGCTTTCTGCAGGTCCGCGCCCCGGGAGCCGACGGCAAGCCCAACCAGGAGGCGATCGCCGCCTTTGCAAAAGCTAATCCGGAGACGACCCGCCAAGCCGCCTTCGTGGCAGGCAGGCCGTTGCCCAGGAGCTATGCCGGCGTCACCTATTGGGGCGTCCACACGTTCACGGGCGTGAATGCCGCCGGACAGGCAGTGCCCTTCAAGTTCAGGATCGTTCCCGAGGCCGGGGAGATCGCTCTGAGCGACGAGGAGGCCAAGGGCAAGCCGCCCCAGTTCCTGAACGCTGAGCTCGCGGACCGATTGTCACGCGGCGCGGTGAGGTTCGACGTCATGGCCTTGCTGTCCGAGGCTGGCGACGATCTGGCCGCGGACATCACGCTCCGATGGAAGAACGAAGACGACCGCAAGGCGGTGAAGCTCGGCACGATCGCAGTGACAGCCCTTGAGCCGAATGAGACCTGCAACGCCGGAATCTTCGATCCAGGCCAGCTGGCGGACGGCATCGAAGCACCGAAGGACGAGATCTTTACGGCGCGTCGTACCGCCTACGGGATCTCCTTCGGCCTGCGCGCAAAATAGCTCTGGACGCCTGGCGCCCGCCGTCTCCGGGCGGCCTCGCATCCGCGGCGGGGCTGCTGCCGATGACATCGGGCGCCGGCTTCTCGGCCACGCCTGCGAGATCGCCGCTGTCATCGGTCGGCGCCGGCTCGGGGACAGCAGTGCCCAGCATGGCCCTCGGCCCTGCGAGCTGGGCGCCCGTGTCTTCGTCGCCTGGTTCACCAATCTCGACCGCCTGTGATCCGGAGGATGCCCATGCCCGCCCTCGCACCCGAACTCGAGGTCTCCCGCTGGTTCAATGCGCCCACGCCGCTCACCCTCGCTGACCTCCGTGGCAAGGTCGTCGTCCTGCACGCCTTCCAGATGCTGTGCCCAGGCTGCGTCGCCCATGGCACACTCCAGGCCGAGAAGCTGCATCGGCTGGTCGCGAGAGGTGGCGATGTCGTGGTGATTGGCCTGCACACAGTGTTCGAGCACCACGCGGCCATGACCGAGGTGGCGCTCGATGCGTTCATTCACGAGTATCAACTGACCTTTCCCATCGGGGTCGACCGGCCTAGCGAAGACGATCCGATACCCAGGACCATGCGGCGGTACGGCATGCGCGGAACGCCGAGCACCATCGTGATCGACCGTGACGGCGTTGTCCGCGAGCACGCCTTCGGGCAAGTCGACGACCTCACACTCGGGGTTCTCTTGGGATCGCTGATCGCAGCGTCTTCAAGCGCATGGACGGGTCAGGCAGAGGCAGCAAGCGGGTGTGACAACGCCGGCTGTCCGTTGCCGGCGGTGGCGTCCACATGATCACGCGGATCCAGCCTGTCGTGCTCGCCGGACCGGTTGCGCCGCTCGGGCCTGACGGTCCGCCGAGCGGCATCGCCAAGCGGCCGGTACCGGGGCCATGGAAGATCACCACGACGGGGATCGTAGGGGATGCCCAGGGCGACCTCCGGTACCACGGCGGGCCTGAGAAGGCGCTGCACCACTACCCTCAGGACCACTATCCGACCTGGGCCGGCGAAATCGGCGACCATCCACTTCTCTCGGCGCCTGGTGCCTTCGGCGAGAACCTCGCCACCTCGGGATGGACGGAGCACGACGTCTGCGTCGGCGACATCGTCCGGTTCGGGCCGGTGCTGCTTCAGGTGAGCCAGGGGCGCCAGCCCTGCTTCAAGCTGGACCGACGCTTCGGGCATCCCGGCATGGCTCGGGCGGTGCAGGCCACCGGTCGCACGGGCTGGTACTGGCGCGTCCTCGAGGAAGGCTCGGTCGAGCCCGGCGAGGCGCTCGTCCTGCACGAGCGCCTGCAGCCCGATTGGCCGTTGTCGCGGCTCGTCCACCTCTTCTATCGCGACACGCGCAACCGCGGCGATCTCGAAGCCGTCGCCAGGCTGCCCGAACTCGCCGAGAGCTGGCGAGCCCTGGCTCGGCGGCGGTTGGAGAGCGGCAGCGTCGAAGATTGGTCGCGGCGACTGACCGGTGTGGGGAAATCTGACGCGTGACTTACGTGCTCTGGGCTTCGCCGGCTCTCGCGGTGATTGCCGCGATCGTCAGTGGCAAGACCGGAACGGTGGGCGCGGTCCTCATCGGGCTCGCCCTCGCGTTGATCGTGGCGCTGTTTGCCGCGCCACACGCATTCCAAGTCGGAGATGCGGCCGTCTTCCTCGCCCGCGGCGCCTGGATCGGATGGATCGTCGTTCCCTACATCCTCGGCGGCCTCTTCTTCTGGCGGATCGCGCTTCGGCCAGGCGGACCGGCGATCCCGGAAAGGTCGCTGTCCGATGCACGCGCGAGGCGGCGGCTCCTCTTTGCGGCCTGCTTCCTGATCGGTCCGTTTGCCGAAGCCGCAACCGGCTTCGGCGTCGGTATCATCGGGACAATGATGCTGGTGCGGCGCCTCGACGTTGCACCCGTCCCGCTGCTGGCGTTCAGCCTGCTGAGCCAGACCATGATCCTATGGGGCGGGATGGGAAGCGGCGCCATCGTGGCTGCCGCCTTCGCCCGCACGGATCCCACCACGCTGGCGGTCAACACCAGCTGGTTCATGGTCGCCTTCAATCTCCTCTGGCTGCCCTTGTTCTGGCGGTTGGCGGAGCGTGCCGGCGTCTCCTGCGGCTGGCGCGAGCGGGTGAACGAGATGCGCTGGCTGTGCGCCGGCTTAGCCGCGGTGATCGCCGCGACGGTGGCCCTCGGCCCTGAGACGGCGATGCTTGCCGCTTATGGTCCCTTGATCGCGCTCCGCTACGTCCTCGACGAACGGCCGAGCCACCGCGAACTTCTCCTCGCCACGCGCAAGGTCGCCCCGTTCGCTGCTCTGATCACCTGGCTCCTCCTAACCCGGCTGATCCCGCCGCTGAAGCAGGTCCTCGAACAGGCCGGGCGTCTGCAACCGTTCCCGGGTGCACCGGCGTGGTCACCCTTATTCCACGCCGGAACGTGGCTCGTCGTTGCCGCCATCGTGACGGGATTGCTGCGAGGGGGGGAGGCATACGCCTTCGTGCAGGAGGCGAGGGGCGCGTGGAGGACAGGGCGGCTGGCCGTTCTGACGATCGTCGCCTTCGCCATGATGGCCGAACTGCTGTCCGGATCCGGCATCGCCGAAGGGCTGGCACGCGGAATGTTCGAGGCTCTCGGCCGCTGGTCGGTCCTCGTGACGCCCATCATCTCGGCGGTGTTCGGGGCGCTTGCAAATAGCGGCAACGCGGCCAACGGCCTGTTCATGGCCTCGCAGCTCAGCCTCGCAGCGGAGGCTAATCTGAACCTGGCAGCCGTCGCATCGCTTCAGCAGGCTGCGGCGCTCTCGCTGAACATCGTTTCCCCGGTTCGCATGTCGGTTGTGTGCAGCTTGGCTGAAACACCGGGGATGGAACGTCAGGCCTACCGTGCGATGCTGCCGTTTGCTACCGTGGTGATCATCGTACTACTCGCTTCGGCGCTGATGCTATCTGGGGGAATCCTCTGAGTTATTAAACGGCGTAATCAAATGCGATATTGTAAAATGTGGAAAATATCGTTAAAAGCATATTTTGCTCGATGGCGATTTTCCGTTAAACGGAAAGGATCACATAATGTTCATCATGATCTAACCTGCTCAAGTGGCTACCGACTGGCCGGATACAGTGCAGGCTGGATCCCGGCCGCTAGTTTGACCATATGCCCCGCGCAGGGGAGGAGGAGAGGTCGGCCAGCACTGAAGTTTCGGAGGCGTCATACAGCGCGTTCGGGGGTCCGCCAGCTGCCGGGCTGCTGCTGCGTCGACCCGGCGGTCCTGGGGCATTCTGAGCCCAGTATGACAGCTTCAGCTCTCGTCGGTGCAGCTCTGCTGAAGGCAGACTCGTAGCCGGTGCCAGGGTGCACGGTCGACGGCTGGGTCCGGCGCTGGATTGAGAAGGGGCTGCTCGAGATCCTGAGGCGGGTCCTGGCCCGCCGCCAGCAGCGGCGCTTCCGCCGCCGCCTGCATCCGCGGCTGGCGATCATCGACACCCAGAGCGTCAAGCGTATCCGGGTACGCGGACTGCGGGGCTACGACGGGGCCAAGAAGGTGGTCGGGCGCACGCGCGTGGTGTTGGTGGATGCCGGACGGCATGTCCTGGCGCTGTCGGGCATGCCGGCGAACGTGCAGACATCCGGGTGCCTCCCCTTCGTAGGAATCCGATCAACATCAACCTTCTCGCGATGTTCCTGGGCGGTTTGCCGTGTCTTGCTCGCTATTCCCTGCCTCAAACCTCCAGTTCAGCGCGGACGAAGCCTGAACACCACGCCCTCGTTCGGCCGTAGGAATAACTCTCCGTTGCAGCGATCGCCCTCGCGGTCCAGCTGCGTCGAGAGCAGCAGCTCGCAGGGCTCGCCAAGCTTTGCGCTCGCGGCATCCCCGCCAATGTTAAGCGTCACGAGGAAGCGGGCGCCGTCGTCCTCCCGTTCATACGATAGCACCGTGCCATCGCCAGACTTCGGCCTAAACCGGCCCCGGACCAGAGCAGGGTGCGCGCGCCGAAGCGCGATCAGGCGGCGATAAAGGGTGAGACTCGAATGAGGGTCCGCATCCTGCGCGGCGACGTTTCGCGCCCCGTTCGCCTCCCCGAGCGGCAACCATGGCGTCCCCGTTGTAAAGCCGCTGTTCGGAGCGGCATCCCATGGCATCGGCGTGCGCTGTGGGTCTCTGTCGCCGCTGACGTCAGGGTGACGCGCCTCGTCCGGCGCTATCGCGACGTCCTCAAGCCCGAGTTCGTCGCCGTTATAGACGAAAGCCGTGCCCCCGGCCGTGAAGGCGAGCATCGCTGCGACCCGCGCCTGTTCCCGGCCGATCCGGCTCGCCAGGCGCTGCTCGTCATGATTGCCCAGCACCCAGTTCGGCCAGGCACCGGGAGGCAGCAGATTGCGGTACTGATCTAAAGCGGCTGCAAGGGCCCGTGCATCCCAGGCCGTGTTCAGCAGGACGAAGTTGAAGGGCAGGTGGAAGGCCGGGCTGCCGAGACCGTAGTAGCGCATGACCCGTTCGGCCGGTAGGTGGGCCTCGCCAATCAGCAGGCGGTCCTTGTATCCGTCGAGGAGGCGACGCCACGCGGCTGCGACGGCGTGGGTCTCGGGCCGGTCCGAGGTGAAGGCGTGTCGAACCCCGGCCTGCACCGGTAGTCCTTCGCCCGCCAGCTCGCCCGGCGGATCCTCTCGCAGCAGGTCATCTTCGACGAGGTGGGGCACGGCGTCGACCCGGAAGCCGTCCACGCCCCGGTCGAGCCAGAAGCGCAGCACACCGTCCATGGCGGACTTCACCTCGGGATTGCGCCAGTTCAAGTCCGGCTGCTCGGGCAGGAAGGCGTGATAGTAGTATTGGCCACTGGCGGGATCTCGGGTCCAGGCCGAACCTTCCATCATCGACCGCCAGCCGTTCGGCGGCCCGCCACCGGCGGCCGGATCTCGCCATACGTACCAGTTACGTCGCGAGTTCTCGCGCGTCGCGCGGCTCTCGCGGAACCAGGGGTGTCGATCGGAGGTGTGGTTCGGGACGAAGTCGAGGACGACCTTGAGCCCGCGCCGATGCGCCTGGGTGAGGAGCCGGTCGAAGGTGTCGAGGTCGCCGAAGAGGCGGTGGACACTGGTGAAGTCCTCGATGTCGTAGCCGCCGTCGTGCAGCGGCGAAGGATGAAAGGGCGAGAGCCAGAGGGCGTCGGCACCCAGCGCAACGATGTAGTCGAGGCGGGCGATGACGCCGGCTAGATCACCAACCCCGTCACCGTCGCTGTCCTGAAACGAGCGAAGGTAAACCTGATAGATGACCGCGTCCTGCCACCAGGGCGGGACGCAATCTTCGTGCGTGCCCTGCGTCATTGGTTGTCTCCTACCAGCCCCGGGGACGGAGCCCTGAGATCGGGGCCGCTTAGGAGCTTCTCCGCTACGGGCTCACCCAAGCGAACGATAGTCTCCATACCTTCGGGGGTATGCTCCAAGATGTCGTCGCAGGGACGCCACGCGCCCGGCTCCCCGAAGATCGCCACGGCCGACCCGCCGAACTTGAACACCGACTTCTGGGCACCGCGCCTGAACGGCCGGTCGAGCGGGTGGCGCTGGACGATGCGACCAACAGTGAGCGCCCCGAACTCGACGAAGCCGAGCCTGCCGAAATGCTCGGTCTGCAGGATATTAACCTGGCGCTCGTTGCGAATGTAGATGTCTGGCTTGTTCTGTACGGCTGTCCACGACACCGTCCAGATGCTGTGACCCAGCCGCTCGTGATCGAGTGTGCGTCCATTGTCTGGGTAGTGGACGTGGTGGTAGTCAACCGGCGAGAGCCGCATCAGCAGGACTGGGCCGCCGAGGAAGGGCTTGGCACGCTCGGCGTTGCCAAGGATGTCTGCGGCCGCGAGCGATTGGCCCTTCACCGGGAAGCGCTGGTCGGGCCCGAACTCCTCCCAGCCGAAGTAGCGCGCCTCCGCCGGTGCGCCCATCCGGGCCGGATCGTCGGGAAAGCGGCGTCTGCCGGGCTTGAACTCGCGCACGAACCAGTCGGCATAGGAGCGGTAGCGGCGCTCCTCGAACTCGCTCATGTTGATGTGGTACTCGCGCACGAACGGCGCGATGCTGCGCCTGGTCCAGGGCGCGTCCTGGTAGAGCGCATAGAGCTTATCGAAGAGCGGAGTGGCACGCAGCCATTGGCCGGGCGCGCGCAGCGGCCGCGTCTCGTAGGTGGTCTGATGGTCGGGCATGAACTCCTCGACCGCCTTGCCCTTGTCGCGGTCCCACAGCTTCAGTGGCTTCGGATCGGCCGCCATCATCGCTCCTCGGACGCCCCGGCCAAGCGGGGTTGGGGCCACAACGGCTCCTCGCCTACACCGTTCCTCAAAACTCCGCTGGCGTCAGGTACCGCGCCGCCAATGCCTCCGCTATAGGCCAGTGCATTGTGCCCCAAACGAGCCGCAGCATCGGTAGTGCGCTACACTCCGGCCCAGCCAAACCAATAGGTTAGCCTGGACTGTAAGGTTCTCGATCCACGGCGTGCCCGTGAATTGGAGACTATTGAAGTGCGTCGCCTCAGCCTCTAATGCGGCTGGATCTGCACCGTGACTAGCTCTGAATTTGTTTCGCTTCGGAGATCTCAGTTGAATAGCGCGCTAATCCCGCCCCATGGCTAGACCGAGTATGTGGGCTGGTCACTCGCTCCGGTCTGCGTGTCATCAGCGAAAAACGTGCGCGTGGTATGTATATGAAATCCGTCCGTGAGTTTGCATAAGCGCGAGTAAAAGCAGCATAGGTGCGAATGTGCCAAGCAGCGATTCGGGGCATGAGTAGCATGAGACCTATAGTTGCGCCTCCAAGGACGTCTGGGAGATAATGTCCGCCCGCGCTCAAAGTCGCCACTATGACGGCCATGTTGAGCGCCAGGATTGCCAGTCCGAGATATCGGACGGATGCTAGAGCCCACGCAGTAATTAAGGCGAGGCTGACGTGAAAGGAGGGGAATGTTGCCAAGCCACGCATCTCGCTGAGGGCGATCACCTGCATGGTGCTGCTGCGTAGATGTATCAGCGGCTCCAAGTGCCAGAGGGCGCCGATGGTCTCCAGTTCATTCGGTGTAGAGGGATCAACCGCGTAGAACGCATACGGCCCTACCGCCGGTAAAACCGCGGAAAGAACCACCACACAAGCCAGGGCGACTGAAAATAGTCGCACGAACGCCCAGAGACGAGCGATGCGGCGAGTTGAAGCCAGGACGATAACCACGAGCGCGATCTGCGGTCCGCTAGAATGGTAGGAAAGCGCTAGCACCCTAGACAAGTGGGGGTGCCCCTCAAGGTATGCTGTGTGCGCCCGCCAGTCGAAACCGAGCACGCTCTCCACATGGACAATCATGGGATCCACGAGTGGGAATGCGAGCGTCGCCGATAGGTAATGAAGCACTCCCACGCTGCCCGTCACGGATATCAAGCAGGCAGACGAGAGCGCCATCGCACGGAGAGTTGGATGTGAGGTGGCGCGACTCCAGAACACTGCCGCAAGCAGCAGAGCTAGCGTGAGGGCTGCGAGCAACGTGAAGCCGAGCGGAGCGAGAGCGATACCAGCGATGCGCAGCCACACAGCATCGATCACAGCCACCGCGGCGACGAAGGCCCATAGCGCGGGATGTGGTGCTGCAAGCGGCGAGAGGACCGCTCGGATGCGGGGCGTGGTGCTGGCAAGCGCCCGCAACTGATCGACGTGTTGCAGCCTCATCGGCGTATGATTCTCCAGAGAGCGTGAGCATACAATGCACACAGGAATTAGTTTGCAATGATGTTTACTCAGATCGGATTTATTATTGGCTGCTAAAGCCTTACATTTGCCATGCGATCTGCTATGACGAAGTCGAATATTTAGGAATGCATCCCGAACTCGACCAAAAAGACCCCTACAGCGGACATGCCGCCCAGTGAGAGGAGAAGGGTTCACGCTGCCGCCAGTCGCAGGCGCGAAGAGGAACGAGGCAAGGAGGAGTTTCACGTCAGCCCGGATTGGCGAGGAGAGGGGAAACGGAGTTCCTCGCTCCCAACAGGCGCACGTATTGAGCGGCTCCGGAGCATGAGGCGCTGCCGCGTGCACGACGCGGCCGTGGAAAGTTCATCTGACGCCTTAATGATAAAGATTGGGCCACGCCTGCATCTCGCGCCAGGTCGACTTCGTTGTCGAGATGGACAGGTGGTTATGTCCCGCAGAATGTTTGGAGGACGCGCTGCTGCTCGCTCGGCGGCGCGGCGTAGCCCTCGAACTGCGGCTGCTCATCGTAGGGCGAACTCAGCACGGTCCGCAGCTCGGCAAAAGGTGAGAGGTCGCCGCGCTCGACCGCCGCCTCGATCACCGCTTCAATCTGATGGTTGCGCGGGATGAACTTCGGATTGATTAAATCCATCGCCGCCCGGCGTTCCGCGACCGTATCGGGATCTTCGGCCAGGCGCTTGCGCCAGCGTTGGGACCAGCGGTCGTAGGCTGTGGGGTCAACGAACAGGTTTCGGACGCCCTCGTCGCCCGTCGGGTCGCTGGCAGCCGTCCCGAGATGTCGGAATGTCAGCGTGTAATCCGCCTGGTTGTCCCGCATCAGATCCAGCAGGTCCTGGCCCAGCGCCACGTCGCCCTCCCGCTCTGACGATAAGCCGAGCTTCCGGCGCAAACCAGCGTGAAACGCCGCCTCAAACCGGGGCGCGAACGCAGCGAGCACCTCCTGGGCGGCCGCAATGGCAACCTCGGTATCCTCGGCAAGCAGCGGCACCAACGCTTCCGCCAGCCGGGTCAGATTCCACTGTGCGACGCGGGGCTGGTTGCCGTAGGCATAGCGGCCGAGCTGGTCGATGGCGCTGAAGACAGTCGCCGGGTCGTAGGCATCAAGGAAGGCGCAAGGCCCGTAGTCGATCGTCTCGCCGGAGATCGACATGTTATCCGTGTTCATGACCCCATGGATGAAGCCGACCAGCAGCCACTTCGCGACGAGATCGGCCTGACGCGCGACCACCGCGTCGAGAAGCACCCGATAGGGGGACTCGGCTTCTGCCGCACTCGGATAATGCCGGGCGATGACGTAGTCAGCCAGGGCCCGCACGCCGTCGACGTCACGTCGGAAGGCGAAATACTGAAACGTCCCGACCCGGATGTGGCTGGAGGCGACGCGGGTGAGCACGGCGCCGGGAAGCGACTGCTCGCGGATAACACTGTCCCCAGTAGCGACGGCTGCAAGTGCTCGCGTTGTCGGTATGCCCAGCGCGGCCATGGCTTCGCTGACGAGGTACTCGCGGATGACCGGCCCCAGCGCCGCACGCCCGTCTCCGCCACGAGAAAAGGGCGTCCGACCCGAGCCCTTGAGCTGGATGTCGCGCCGAACACCGTCCCGGTCGACCGTCTCGCCGATCAGGACGGCTCGTCCATCGCCGAGTTGCGGCACGGGATGGCCGAACTGATGTCCGGCATAGGCGGCCGCGATCGGCTCGGCCCCTTCCGGTACGCGGTTGCCCGCGAGCACGTCGACCCCTTCACGGCTAGCGAGCCAGTGGAAATCAAGCTGAAGCAGCTCTGCAAGCTCGTGGTTCACCGCGATAAGCGACGGGTTGCTGACCGGGGTCGGATCAACGCGGGCAAAGAACCTGTCAGGCAACCGGGAATATGTGTTGTTGAAGGAGAACGTCACATCCACTACCTTCGGTGCGAGGCCGACGATGTTCTAGCGACATCGCACGGGCCGGGCTCCCGGCTCGAATGCCTATCCGGCCGGAGATTGAGGCGAGCGCGCCGGCCGCATCACCCGCATTGCCAACGTCCGAGCTTCTGCCAGGTTCGTCTCGATGAGGCTTCGGGACGCCGTAAAAGGGCTACGAGCGTCTCCATCCGATCTCGTTCGGTGACGTTCAGAGCGGGATCCGGCTCTGGCGCTCGAAAAGGCCGGGGCGCCTGCTCGAACCGGCCATGAAATGGTTAGGCCATCGCCGCACTACCTTTGAACCCAGACCATCTCGTGAGAAGCCGATCAATGTTGAGCCGCGCAGCGAAAGGTTCTGCTTCGAAAGCATGAACGAGCTTTTCGAGGCTTGGTACTGAAGGCCTGAAATGGATCAATCGAAGCCTCCGGGACCTTGTGCTCTGCACCGGACGTCCTGAATGCGCTCCGGCGAGACCGACGCGCATCCATTCTGTCATGTGAGAGTTGAAGCTGCCTGGGCGCCATCGGCCTTGCCCGCGGTGCATGAACATGGATCTAGAAATGCTGAGCTTCGCAAGTGGAGAGACGGACATTGAGGTCGAGTGGTTCGGCGCGCCAGACAACGGTCTAAGCATCGCTGGACCTGCTGTCCTGCTCCTACACGGCGCTGATGGACTGACCTTTGTGGATGGCTACCGCTTCGCTGCACGCACCATAGCCGCTTCGGGCTATCATGTCGCCTTCGTGCACTACCTCGATCGCACAGGCGACCGGCGCGTCAACTATAGCAGGCTCAGGCAAGACTTCCCACTCTGGGTCGGGACCGTGCGCGACGCGTTGAGTTGGCTAGCGCAACAACCCGGCGTTGATGCCGAACGCCTCGGCATCGTGGGCATCTCGCTCGGTGCCGCGTTGGCGCTCGAGACAGCTGCCTCCGATGGGCGTGTGAGGGCCATAGTGGACTATTTCGGTCCCCTGCCGGAGGATCTCGCTGCACGGCGACCACGCCTGCCGCCGACTTTGATTCTGCATGGCGCCCGGGATGCCATTGTGCCGGTGTCCCAGGCCTACAGCATTGAGCGCCTACTCAAGGAGCAGGGCACTCCTTATGAGATCCAGATCTACCCAGATCACGGGCATGGTTTTACCGGAGTGGCTCAGTTCGACGCGGCTGTGCGCACTGCGCGTTTCCTAGATCGATGCCTGCGCTGAGGGCTGAACACCGAGCGACAGGCCCGACTCTTGATTTGTCACGCGCCTCGTGCGGTTCGCGGGGAAGGGGGACACCATTGTCGATCGTGCGCTTGAAGCTCTGGTCAATTGTCACAATGCGAGCTGATATGGTCCGAAGGTAAGCGTGGCCGTCGTCGCCCGTCTCGAAACCATTGACGGCGAAGCGGGTTCCAACGGCGAGTACGTCTAACTGGGCGACAGTGGCCGGCTTGCGAAACGTGAACCTGCGAGCAGGAACCGCCAAGGCGTTTGAGCGCCGCGCGTGATGCCAATGCGAGGACCAGACACTACCATGACCGGCCCCTCTCTCCCGGAAAGATGAAAGGGCGCGCGGTCGATGGGCCAACCATCGTGCGCGCCGGTAATGGCCAGAGCCTGGCAAACGCGACCCGGGCCGGAGCAGAGGAGGCGTGGCGCCGTCGTGCGCCGACGTGCCGCCATCTGATCAAGCCCCACCGTCGGAGCGAGCGCCCTCACGAGCACCGCGCTGCCGACCTCGCAGACGATGTTCATGCACCAGTGCAGCCCATACGATCGGTACACGTAGGCGTGCCCCGCCGGGCCGAACATGCTGGCGTTGCGCCGTGTCGGCCCCGAGAAGCTGTGCGAGGCAGGGTCGGATTGATCGTAGGCTTCGGCTTCCACGATGATGCCACCCACGCCGTCGACGAGAAGGCGGCATCCGATCAGATCAGCGGCCGCAGTCGCGGCAGGACGTGCGAACCAAGAAGGGGGCATTTGGGTCATAGCAGCTCTAGAAATAGCCAGTCTGTTGTCTCAGCCACCTCGCACATCGAAGCAGCGCGAACCTGCCAGGCAGCAGGGGCGTTTCCTCGATTGAACGTGAGTTGTCCCATGCCCGACACAACGATCCAGACTGAGGCGCTCTCCGAGGCGGCATACGACCAACGCACCGGACACCTCACGTCAAAGCTCAGAGGTCGAATCGCGGCCAAACGGCACGAGGGTCCCGCGCAGGGGTTTCATGAGCCCGGCCTCGAAGAAGCCGAGGAGCAATCTCAGGTAGAAAGTTCATCTGGCAAGCCTCACAGCGCGCCGGCCATTAGGCCCCAGCCAGACAGTGAGCCGATTGGATGATCTCGTTCAGTGCTGGCTGGTGGCCAACAATCTGGTGCAGGAGCCCTATCGCGGTCCAATGCAAGTTCAGTTGAACTCAGGTGAATGCCGCAAGCTAACTCTCATTGGACCCGCCGCGTGGCTCTGAAGGTCCGGCCAGGTCAGGTTCGTCGAGGTACGGCCGGATCCAGTGCTGCCTGGCGGCCGTGGCGCGCCCAAGCTGGTCCGTTTTGGGGGCTATCATCTCACGTCGAGCTCGGCAGAACGAGGCCGGCCTGCGGGGAGGCCATTAGGTGCTTGAACATGCCCCCGCAGTTTTCACCGATGTGAGGTGATCTAGGCAGCAGCTCGGTGCGTTACCGGCGGTCCCTCAGCCGGCGTCCGCCGGGTGCAGCCTCCCGGAGCAGCGTATGTCACGAGATCCCGGCCGTGCCTCACTTCAACCCACCCGCGTGCCTCCGCCCGCCACGCCCGGAACCTCCGGGCTTGCTACCCTCGCCGTCGCTGTGGTCGTGGTCGCCGCTCTCTATCTCGCTCGCGAAGTCTTCATTCCTCTCGTCCTCGCCGTTCTGCTAAGCTTCGTTCTCACCCCCGTCGTCAACCTCCTGCGCCGCTTCCACCTCGGCCGCGTGCCCTCCGTCATCGCCGCTGTACTCCTCGCCCTCGGCATTATCCTGTCCATCGGCGGCGTCATCGGCCTGCAGGTCGCCGACCTCGCCAAGAACCTGCCCGAGTACCAGACCACCGTGCAGCGCAAGGTGGCAGGCCTGCAGGAGGGAATGCTCGGGCGCGCCAACGAACTCATCCACCGCTTCAATCGCCAAGTCAGTGAGGCTTCCAACCAAGCCGCGGCAACCGACACCCCGGTGGCTCAGTCAGGCGGGCAGACACCCAAGCCCGTGCTGGTGAAGGTGCAGGAGCCCGACCCGTCACCGATCGTTCTCGCCGAGAAGGTTCTAGGCCCAATCGTCTCGCCGCTCACCACGGTCGGCATCGTGCTGGTGGTGGTGATCTTCATCCTCATGCAGCGCGAGGACCTGCGCGACCGGCTCATCCGCCTATTCGGCTCGAGCGATCTGCACCGCACGACCATGGCAATGGACGATGCTGCGGGGCGGCTCGGCACCTTCTTCCTCGCCCAGCTCGGCATGAACGCCGCCTTCGGGGTAATCGTGGGCATCGGCTTGTGGTTCATCGGGGTGCCAAGCCCGATCCTGTGGGGCGTGTTCTCGGCGCTGATGCGCTTCGTGCCCTACATCGGCGCGCTGATCTCGGGCGTATTCCCTGTGGCGCTCGCAGCCGCGGCCGACCCAGGCTGGTCGATGGCGATTTGGGCTGCAGCCTTGTTCCTGATCGCCGAGCCCCTGTTTGGGCAGGTGGTCGAGCCGCTGCTCTACGGTCACTCGACGGGCCTGTCGCCGTTCGCGGTGATTGTCTCGACCCTGTTCTGGGGCTTCCTGTGGGGGCCGATCGGGCTGATCTTGGCTACGCCGTTCACCGTCTGCCTGGTGGTGCTCGGCCGCCACGTCGAGCGGTTGGAGTTCCTCGACGTACTGCTCGGCGACCGACCACCTCTGACGCCCGTTGAGAACTTCTATCAGCGCATGCTGGCAGGCGACCCGGACGAGGCGCAAGAACAAGCCGAGTTGTTGCTCAAGGAGCGCTCGCTGTCGTCCTACTACGATGAAGTGGCGCTCAAGGCGCTGCAGTTGGCGGCCAACGACTACCAGCGCGGTGTGCTCGAGACTGAGCAGCTCGACACGATCCGGCAACTGACGCAATCGCTGGTGAGGGAGTTTGCCAAGCGCCCAGATGAGGTGCCGGAGGTTGCAGGAACCGACAAAGCGGGCGCCGAGGCGTCACTGGCCGAGAAGGAGCACCCGAAGAACGAGGATGTACCGGGCCAGGCACCCGAGCCCGCGATGCGGCCAGCCGTGTGGCAAGGAGAGGCACCCGTCATGTGCATCGCTGGGCGAGGGCCGTTGGATGAGGCAGCCTCGTCGATGCTGGCTCAGCTCCTCGGCAAGCACGGCCTCGGGGCGCGGGTCGTGCCGCATGAGGCGGTGAGCCGCGATAACGTGCGCACGCTCGACGTGACGGGCGTAGCGATGGTGTGCATCTCCTACCTCGACATCAGCGGGAACCCAGCCCACCTGCGCTACCTGCTTCAGCGATTGCAGGAGAAAGTGCCGGGCAAGCCGATTCTGGTGGGCCTATGGCCTGCGGAGGATGCGATCCTCACTGATCAAGCGCTGCGTCGACAGGTGGGAGCCGACTACTACGTAATCTCGCTGCGCCAGGCCGTTGAGACGTGTCTGGAGGCTTTGCACAAGGAGATGGCGCCGGCTATGCCGTCACGAATAGCCAGATAGGTGCAATCGAAAGCTACCCCTACTTCTGTTTGATGTAGTCAGCAGTGGCGGGGCCTTCATCTATTTCCGCGCCCAAACTCGTGAAGTGTCAATGCCCACGCAGAAGTCGTCTTGAATCGGCGCCGCAGATGACAAGCGCAACACAATGCTATGAACATATCGCTGCTGGTTCTATACGCCCCCCTTACGCGAATGGGCGCGGAGATTGTAGCGCAACCTGCGAAGCTTGAAGGCTCAGTGTCGGGCTTCGAGCAGCCGTCTGACGACCCGGATTGAACGTCCGTAACTGGCGCATGGCCGACTTGGAGGAATAGAAATTATTAGCCAATAACAAACTCTGGCGATTCCGTTTAACGGAAGAGGACCTGCCTTGACATTGGCTGGCCACTCAACGGTCATGAAACTCTTGAACGTCCTGGCAAGCCGTCGCTGTTTTTGGCGAGCCATGCCGGCAAGGACATCCTTCAGCTGCTGCGCTGATCGACGTGGACGATAGCAGCAGAGCCTTCTGGAGCTTTGCTGCCGCCATGGGTGGCGAGCGCACGGAGATGTCGAGGGCGCTCAGCAAGCAGCATCCTCAGGGCTAATTCGCTCCCGCGCCCCGCGTGGGGGAGGGCGGCAGCGCTGACGCGTTAGGAAGGTCGTACAGCGCGTTCGAGGAACGTCCTGCTGCTGGGCTGCTGCTGCGCTGCCCGGCTGGTCCTGGGGCATCCTGAGCCCAGCACGACAGCTTCGCCCCTGTGGGGCAGCTCTGCCGGCAGCGCGCCTCGTGGGCCCAGCCGGATGTGACCCCTTGCAGACCTTTAGAAGTCCGATTTCGACTGTCCGGTAAATAGTAAATAGCAGACTTAGGGACTACGGCCGCCGTATCCGTTTCAGCCCGACGAAAGATCTCGGCTTGACAGCATGCGGCTCCCGGGGTCAGGCGTAGCCTCCAATGATTTCTGAATTCGCGGGCGGTGAGGCCGCCGAGTGCCACGCCGAAAAAGGAGGGCGGAGCCGGCAGCAGCGAACCGTCGACTCGGCTCTGGCACCGGTCGTTCCAGCCACCGATCCGCTCGGGCGACGCCCTCAAGGGTGGAAGGCGAACACGTGTACGGAGTAGCGCCTCATACTCCCCCCGTGCTGAATTAGGCGGATGAATGAGAACACCATCATCGCCGATCTCGAACGTCGCCTTGCGACGGCTGGAGAAGCCCTGCATGAGAAAGCTCAGATCGAGGCTGCTCTCCGCCAGAGTGAAGAACTTCGCCGCATCGCTATCGCACGACTGCGCGAGAGCGAGGCGGGGAACCGTCTCCTTATCGAGAGGGGCGCGCAGGCTGTGTGGGAGGCCGATGCCAATGGCGTCGTCGTTGCCGACAGCCCAAGCTGGCGTGCCTATACCGGGCAGACAATCGAGGAATGGCTTGGCTACGGTTGGCTGGACGCGATCCATCCCGACGACCGGACCTATGCCAAGCGACAATGGCAAGCAGCCATCGCGGTTCAGGGATTCGTCGATGCCGAGTTCCGCCTTCGCGCACCTAACGGCGGCTGGCGCTGGACGAATGTTCGCGCGACCCCCGTGCTCAAGGGGGAGGGCCAGGTCGAGAAATGGGTGGGGTTGAACTTCGATATCGAAGCCCGCAAACGTGCCGAGGTGGTCCTCCGTGAAAACGAGGAGCGACAGGCGTTTCTCCTCAAGCTCAGCGACACCCTGAGGCCACTTGGAAGCGCAGCACAGGCGCGAACGGAGGCGTGCCGGCTGCTAGGTGAGCAACTTTCCTCGTCGCGGGCCTACTACGTCGAGTACGAGCCGACGCTTGGCTATGGCATCGTCGCCGACGATTACCTTGTGCCGGGCCTGTCGAGTTTGGCAGGGCGCTATCCATTCGACATGTTCCGCTCAACCTATGAGCGCATCAGCGACGGCCGCACCTGGGTCATTCGCGACATAGCTGCTGATCGCGAACTACCCGAGCAGGAGCGCGCCTTCTACGCAGCGCAGGGCGTCCTGGCCTGGATCGATGTTCCGCTTGCCAAGGATGGCGTCCTCGAAGCGGCACTGTGCGTGGTTCAGACGGAACCTCGCGACTGGACCGCTCTCGACATCGTCCTCGTCGAGGAAACGGCCGAGCGGATGTGGACGGCGATCCAGCGGGCTCGGGCCGAAACTATCTTACAGGAGAGTGAGAAGCGGTTCGCGCAGTTCGCAGCGTCGTCCTCAGATGGGCTCTGGATCAGGGAGGCGGCGACACTCGCCATGGAGTATGTCAATCCTGCCATCGAGGCGATCTACGGCGTGTCGACTGACGCCATAGTTGGTGACGTGCAGCGCTGGGCTGGGCTCATCGTGCCCGAGGACCGCCCGGGAGCCCTCGCATGCCTCGAACGGGCGCGGCAGGGCGAAGCGGTGGTGCACGAGTTCCGCATCCAGCGGCCCTCCGATGGTACGTTCCGTTGGATCAGGAGCACCGATTTCCCGCTCCATGACGCGCAAGGCCGAATACAGCGCATCGGCGGCATCGCGCACGACCAGACCGAGGCCAAGCTCGCCACCGAACACACGGCCGTGCTGCTCGCCGAGCTGCAGCACCGGGTGCGAAATATCATGGCACAGATCAGTGCAATCACCGCCCATACCGGTGAGCAGGCCAAGAGCGTCTCGGACTATGCTAGCCTCATGGCGGGGCGGCTGCTGGCGCTCGCTCGCGTTCAAGCGCTGCTCACTCGCGCCGCCAATGCCGGAGCCAGCATCACCAGCATCGTGCAGGATGAACTCAGCGCCCAGGCTAGGCATAGAGGACAATACGTGCTCGACGGGCCGGACGTCATTCTGCCACCCAAGGCTGCCGAGGTCCTGACCCTTGCAGTCCATGAACTGACCACGAACGCCCTGAAGTACGGGGCACTCTCCGCCTCGTCAGGCCGCGTGACCGTGCGCTGGACCACCTTCGAGCGGCGGGGAAGCTCATGGCTCAGCCTCGACTGGACGGAGGAGGGAGCGCCCGAGCGCGTCCCCCCGGGCCCATCAGCGCCGCGGCGTAGCGGCTTCGGCACCGAACTGATCGAGGGCCGCATCCCTTACGAGTTGAAGGGCCGAGGCGAGCTGACGATCAAGCCGGGTGGTGCTCACTGCCACTTGGAATTCCCGCTACTGAACAAGAACAGTATTCTGGAAACGGGTGCTCCGCAGCGGGCGACGGTGTTCGGGGGATCGCTGGATATGACTGGTGAGGCTGATCTGAGCGGCCTTCGCGTCCTGGTGATCGAAGACGACTACTATCTCGCGACCGACGCGGCACGCGGTCTTCGGGGTGCAGGAGCCGAGGTGCTAGGGCCCAGTTCGACCGGGGAGGACGTCAGGGCCGAACTGACGCAGCAGCGTCCCGACGCAGCGGTCATCGACATCAACCTCGGCGACGGACCGTCGTTCGCGTTGGCGGAGACCTTGAAGGATCAGGGCATCCCGTTCGTCTTCATTACCGGTTACAATCAGGAGATCATCCCCGCCAAATTCAATGACATCGAGCGGCTCGAGAAACCGGTGCAGCTTCGCCAAATCGTTGACGCCGTCGCAAAGCTCGTGGATAGAACGGGGTAACCTTGGAACGGATGTCCCGGAAGACCGCGTTCGATCGAAGCACTTCCTCGGCTGGCGCTCGCTATGTGTAGGCCCGTAGTACGACCTGCGGCGCGCCGACACACGCGATGGAGGCCGGCCACTGTCGGCCGTCACCTAGTGGATGAGGTTCGAGCCGTGACATGGCGCAGGGTCTTCGAGAGCTGCTCGGCCGAATATGGCTTTTGCAGCAACTCGAACCCTTCCGAGCCTTCCTGTGCCAGGACGTGACTGTACCCGGACGCGAGCACCACCGGCAGATGCGGCAGGCGCCGCTTCACGATTCTGGCGAGCGCCAAGCCGCCCATGCCAGGCATCACGACATCCGAGAACACCACTTCGAAGCCGCCGCCGTCGCTGCCCAGCTTGTCGATGGCATCCTCGGCGTTGGTCGCCCACTCGGTTCGATAGCCCAAGTCTTCGAGGATCTGAGTGCAGAAGCGCCCGACCTCGATATTGTCCTCGACGACAAGCACACGCTGCCCGCCGCCGACCGGCGCCGGGCCGTCATTGTCGGCCGTTTCGCGCTCGCTGAGTTCATCGACTGAAACTTCAGGCAGGTAGAGCGTGAAGGTGGTGCCTTCACCCACTACACTGGTCACGTCGACGTCGCCGCCGGATTGCTTGGCAAACCCGAACACCTGCGAGAGTCCGAGGCCCGTACCTTTGCCGACCTCCTTGGTGGTGAAGAACGGCTCGAAGATCCTGGCGAGGTCCTCCGGCGGGATCCCCGACCCGGTATCGGTCAGCGAGACGGCGGCGAAGGCACTCTGCGCCCCGGCATGGCCACGGATCGGCGGCATGGCGCTGCCGCAGGCAAGGCGGAGCATGAGCAAGCCCTCGCCCGCCATCGCATCACGGGCGTTGACAGCCATGTTGATGAGCGCCGTTTCGAACTGACTCAGATCGGCGCGGATGAAGCACGGGTTGTCCGGCGTCTCCGTGACGACGCGAATGCGTGCGCCCGTGACGGTATCCAACATGTCGGCGATGCCGCGCACCTTCTGGCCGACGTCGAACACCTCGGGCTTGAGCGCCTGCCGGCGTGCGAATGCGAGCAATTGGCTCGTGAGCTTGGCGGCGCGATCGACCGTCTCCGACACCGCGTTGAGGTAGCGTTCCCGGCGCAGCTCGGGCAGTTCAGGCCGCCGCAGAAAATCCACCGACGAGCGGATGATGGTTAGCAGGTTGTTGAAGTCGTGCGCGACCCCGCCGGTGAGTTGGCCCACGGCCTCCATCTTCTGCGACTGGCGGAGCGCCTCCTCGGCTTGAACCAGCTCGGACGTGCGGGCCGCGACCCGCTCTTCCAGCGTCTCGTTCAACTCTCGCAAGCGCAGCTCAGCCTGCTTTGCCGCCGTCACGTCGCGCGAGATCGACAACAGCTTCTCGGGCCGGCCATCCGCGCCGGCCATCGGCGTCACGATGACGTCCCACCACCGCGGTGTCCCCTTCATCGTCGGCGCGTGGCCCTGGAAGCGGCCGGTGTGGCCCTGCACAGCCTCTTCGATGGCTTTCAGCGCCAGGGTGCGCTGCTCGCCCTGCCACATATCTGGCCAGTACTTGCCCGCAAGCACGCGGAAATCATCGACTTCCATGACGCACATGCCGCCTTCGCTCATGAATTCAAGCCGCGCATCGAGGTCGAGTACCTTGACGCAATCAGCCGAGCTGGCAAGGACACGGCGGTTGAATTCCTCGCTGGCGCGCAGCGCCTCCTCCGTCGCCTTGCGCTGGCTTAGATCCACCGTGACGACGAGAAGGTTGCGCACGTGTCCGTGGGCGTCGTCGAGCCGCTGGATGCTGCTGTTGGCCCAACACATCGAGCCGTCCGGCCGCACGTAACGCTTGTCGAGCGTCGCGCTGCGGCCGGTTTCGATCACCTGTTTCACCGCGGCAAAGCTCGGCGCAAGGTCATCGGGGAACGTCACGTCGGCGACGCCGAGTTGCAGCAGCGCCGTCTCGGAGCGTCCGAGGATGCGGCACAACTCGGTGTTCACGCGGAGAAAGCGTCCGGTCAGGTCAACCTCGGATAGACCGACCGTCGCACTCGCGAAGATCGCACCGAGACGCTCCTCGCTCTCGCGCAGGCGGGCCTCGGCACGCGCACGTTCGACTGCCGACCAAAGGCGGATGCACGTGCCCTCGACCATCGCGACATCGGTCGCGCTCCAGCGACGGGGAGTGGCGTGGTGGACGAACAGCATCGCAACGATTCGGCCGTCGCGCAGCAGCGGCACGTCCAGAATGGCACGGACGCCGATACCGTCATAGGCGGCCGTCACGGCGGGATCGGATGTCGAGGCGTCGTCCCACACATCGTCGATCGGGACGGTAATGCCCGCCCTCAACCGCGCGGCGACCGTCAGCCCAAAATCATCCATGCACCACGTGCTAACGACCGAGGGGACATTCCCCTGGGTGCTTTCACGATGGATGATGACGTGCGTCTGGGCCTCGTTGATCTCTCCGAAACCGACCTGATCCAGGTCGAGATGATGCCCAAGAGCGGCAGAGGCCGCCTCCATCATCGCGACGGGATCGGAGAGACCACGTAGCTCTTCCTCCAAGGTGAGGTAGAAATCCTTCTGCTCGCGCTGTGCGTTGTTCGCTTTAACACGCTGTTGCGTGTCGAGCTGCGATGCGATCAAGTCCGCGAACGCCTTGAACATGCCGACGTTGGCCGGCGTGTTCAGCTTCGCTGGGCGTGGATCGAGGGCGCAGAGCGTCCCCCAACAATCACCGCTTGGCAGCATGATCGGCATCGAGAGATAGCTCTCGAAGCCATAGCGGGACGGCGTCGGATGTCCGTGATAGGCCTGATCCTCGGCAACATTGTCGATGACCACGGCGCCGCCATTCCAGTGGGTCTCGTGACTCATTACGGTTGTCACGTCGAGTTCACCACCGGGTTCGAGGCCGAACCCGATGCTGTCGTGCACGGCGCAGGCGACCCACCGCTCCCGCGTCACGCGTGCCACCGCGGCAAACCCCATCCCGGTCGTGCGACAGACGACATCGAGGATGGTGGGGATCGCCTCGACGCTTCTGACGTCCACAATATCGTCCGCGAAATCATGGCCCGGCACAGGCTCAATTACGTCGTGCTTCATAGGTCCGAGGACTTGCTCGCGACAGGCGCTATCGGATGGTTTGCAGTCCGATCCTGTTCAATCATGAGGCGGAGCGCCGCCCGTACGACCTCGCTCGCGTTACCGTAGTGGCCGGAATGCAGCCGCTCCCGAATGAAGCGGCGCAGTTCCGGCGTGATCGAGACTGTGATGGTTTCACGCGTGGCCATGCCGGAGACGTAGCGCGTTCCTACGTTGTCTTACAGATCGATTGTCCGCGACCTAACGACCTATTGTGCTGCTAAGCTTTGTAACGGCTGCACTCGGGCGTTCAACTGGCTGCGCTGATTTTACAGAATGCTCGGATGGATGGCAGTGGCCAAGCGATACCTTCCATAGGCGAGACGCGAACAAAGCCTGGAACGGGTCATGCGGTGGGACGCTCTAATGAGGTTTAGCCAACGAAATCACGGAGACGGTCGTTTCAGCTTCGCGCATCCGCCAAGGTCCCGACCCTCCGGCGGGCATTTGCCGTTAAAACCGCCCTGGCTATCAATTGTTGATCTTTTGCTACCTCCAGCCTGCCGTCTCTTAGCTCTTCGGTTGACATCTATGGCGGGCTGGGTCTCGTCGGAAGAATTGGTTCGGCCCACCTCTATTGTGGCCCTGTCGAGCCACAACGGATGCACGTCGGTCGCATCAATCACGTCAGCACCCTCATAGCAAGGTGTTGCGTCAATGCCGGGCACCTGCCCAAGGCGGCCGACCTGCTGGCAAATCGTGCACGCCGTGGCATGGATCCGTTCCAGTCGAAATGGGTCGATTGCGCCGCGGCGCTGAAGGACATACGTCGCGACCATGCTTGGTTGCTGGGCATCCTATTTTTCCATGAAATAATTCTTATGCGGTATCGCCCGCCGTACATCGAGCTCGCCACGTCAGCAGAAGCTGCCTCCGCTCGGCTACTCAATAGCGATGGAGTTGATCCATGTTGTTTGCCGCGTCCGGCTCCTGCAATACGTTTGCATTTATCGCCTGATGGCACTTTCAAGATGCTCGTCTGACCAGGACGGGTGATGCGAGAGGTGCATGAACACCATTGCTGCCCGAAAATTTCAGCAAGCTTTCCATCTATCCCATGAAGATGCGGCAGCGCTGAGTGAGATCACGTATCCGGCACAGACCATCGGCTCGCGCCAGGATATCGTGTCGGAGGGGAGCCAGCTGACATCCGTGCCGTTAATTCTGCAGGGCTGGGCAGCCCGTTACCGGGTGCTTGAGAACGGCCGCAAGCAGATCACGGCCCTCTACCTGCCCGGAGACTTCTGCTTCCCCCACGATGTGCTGCCTCATCGCGTCGGCCAGCCCATCGGTTCACTCACGCCGGTTATGCTTGCCCGTATCCCCCTCGAGACACTTCGAAACCTCTCGAGTCGGAGCGCGCACCTCGACGAAGCGCTCCGGTGGGATGCGCTCGTCGCCGGCAGCATCCAGTCCGAATGGACAGTTAGCCTCGGTCAGCGCACCGCAGTGGAGCGCGTCGGCCATCTGCTTTGCGAGGTGTTCCTGCGCCTGAAGGCCGTCGGCCTAACCAGCGGCGACCAGTGCGAGATGCCGATCACCCAGGCGGATCTCGGCGACCTACTCGGCCTGTCCAACGTGCACATTAACCGTACTCTGCGCGACCTGCGCGCGAGCGGTCTCGTCACGCTCAAGGGCCGGCAATTGGTCCTGCACGATTTCGACGGCTTGGCGGCAGCATCCCTGTTCGATCCGGGCTACCTTCAATTCCGCTGCAGGAGTACCGGGCCAGCCTGAGCGCAGTTGAGACCGGCCGGTGGACGAGAGGCAGACAGGATCATCACCATGCCCGATCCCCACTCAGCACGACTGGGCGAGCTGGAAGCGGACAATGCCCGCTTGCGTCGCCTGCTGAAACTGAAGCACGTCTCCAGCACCCTTCGCCATCAGCTGCGCAATACGCTGATCATGTTCCGTTCCATTATTCGGCAATCAGCCGAGACCAGCGACGATCTGGAGACTTATGTCGGGCGGCTCGAAGACCGCCTTGACGCTATCCTGCGGGTGCAGAACACCACCGACCTGCGTGACGAGGTCAACCTGCACAACCTGATCGCCGATGAGCTTCTTCGCCACAGGGCGCTCGAAGGCGAGGCGGCCTTCCTAGAAGGGCCCGACGTCCTGCTTCAGCCGAAGCCGGCGCAGGTTCTCGCCCTAGCAATCCACGAGCTAGTCGCCAACGCCATCGAGCACGGTGCGCTGGCGCCGTACGTGGGTGGGCGGATTTCCATTGCCTGGCAGGTCGAGGAAGGTCCCGTCTTGGTCATCACCTCAAAGGAGACGGGCTTGAAAGGCATGGCCAACCCGGCTCGGCGTGGTTTCGGCATGGCAGTGCTGAACGAGACGTTGGGCTACGAGCTGAAGGCCGAGACGACGGTCGCCTTCGAGCCCGACGGCCTGAGATGCGTGATCCGTCTCCCGCTTCCGTTCCGAGTCGGCCGCGTCATTGCTTCGGTTCCGTCGATGGATCAGCTGGAGCCAGGATCCGAATGACCGCCTCGACGTCGACCGGCTTGCAGCAATGCATGACGGCGTCGTACCGCTCGGGAACGGAAATCCCGTCGTAACCGGTCGCGAAGGCGAACGGCACACCGCGCTCGCGCAGAAGGTCGGCGATGGGGAAGGCCTTCTCGCCCTGCAAGTCTATATCGAGGAGCGCCGCGTCGATCCGCGGCGACGTTCTGGCGAGATCGAGACCGTCCTCCAAGGTGCAGGCCGGTCCGAGCACCTGGGCGCCAACTCCCTCCAGCCCGCGGCGCATCTGCCGCGCGATGAAGTAGTCGTCCTCGACCAGCAGCACGGCGCGACCTGACAGGGACGCGAGGTCGGTGTTCATGGACATGTGTCCTCCCTCAGTCGCGGGCATCCTCTCGCCGAATAAGATTGTAGGCGATTTTGTGTGGCCGACAATATTCGAGCGGTCACGAGGCGGCTCCTCGCCAGGGTCGGCCATCGCCTCGTCATTGCCAGTCCGTCCGGTTGCATGACCACGCTCCAGGGCGCGACGGTGCAGGAACGGCAGTCGACATTCTCGCGCGGACCATCACCATCCACGACAAGTGATAAGCCGGAATGCATGATAGGAAGATATTGCTATATGCACGACTGCAACGTGACCGCTGACCGCGTGCTTTGCTATGGAATGCTCCAGATCACCGTCAGGAGGTCGAGGGACGTACCGACTTTCGTTCCCGTGTCGTTCGAAGGCGTGCTACAGGGTTGTCCACGTCCGTTGCATCCAGCCTCATGCCTCATTGTACCGTCCAAATCCTCCCGCCCGCACCCGTGACCATGGCCCTCACCATCGGCGAGTATGGCGTTCGACAACCTGCAGGCTGGCGCGGGGCGCCTCCGAGGCTCCTCAATGCTTCGGTGAAGGGCCTTGGTCGCGGCGTGACCCGGATACGAAAGGGAACCGATGCGGGCCGCTATTGATATTGCGGCGGCGCCGGACGGTCCGCCGACTGCGGTACCGACCGTTCTCGACCCGACCCGCCTCGCCGCGCTGGATGCCTACGCCATTCTCGACACGCCGGCCGAGGACGGGTTCGACGACATCGTGCGCCTCGCGGCCCGGTTATGCGCCGCCCCGGTCGCCCTGGTCAGTCTCGTCGCCGCCGACCGCCAGTGGTTCAAGGCCCGCGTCAACTTCCCCTCTTGCGAGACCGACCTGAACCGGTCGGTATGCCAGTACGCCCTCATCGAGCCCGACCTGCTCGTCATCCCGGACCTGACCGCCGATCCCCGTACGGCGACCAACCCGCTCGTGACCGGCGAGCCGCGCATCCGCTTCTATGCCGGGGCGCCCCTGCGCCTGCCGGACGGCCACGTCCTCGGCTCACTCTGCGTCATCGACACCGTCTCCCGTCCCGCCGGCCTCACCACGGATCAAGCGGACGACCTGCGCGCGCTCGGTCGGCAGGTGTCCGGGCTGATGGAGATGCGCCGCACCATCCGGGAACGCGACGTGCTCGTCGCGGCCCAGCGCACGGAGTTGCGCCGGCAACGCCACCTCGACATCGTCGCCCGCGCCTCCGCCGCGCTCCTCGAAACCCGCGACCCTAGCTTCGTGCTCCAGCCCATCCTGGAGACCGGTGCGGCGAGCCTCGGGTTCGACCAGTGCTACATCTACGACGTCGGGCCGAATGCCGATTACCTAGCCCTCACACACGACGTCGGGGTCAGCGAGGACATGCGCGCGGCGCTCAGACGGGCCGATCTCGACGGGCCGCTCTGCGGGATCGTCGTGCAGACCGGGCAGCCCCTCGTCTTGGAAAACGTCCAGGAGAGCATCGCGCCCCGCTACGACGTAGCACGGCAGGCCGGCATCGACGCCTTTGCGGGCTACCCCATTCAGAGCCACGGTCGGACCGTGGGCGTCATCTCGTTCTGCGCCTCGGACGAGGCGGTTTTCGATGCGGAGGCTCTGGCCTTCTTCGGCACCATGGCCCGCTTCCTCTCCGTGGTCCGCGAGCGCCTGGACGACGAGAAGGCGATGCACGGGAGCGAGGAACGGTACCGGGCGCTCCTCGCTACCGCGGGTTCCTCAATCTACCGCATGAGCGCGGACTGGAAGCGCGTACTCGATCTCGACGGCGAGGTGCATCTCCAATCCCCCGAACCCGACATGGATTGGCTGGAGCGCTACAACGAGCCCGCCGACCGCCCGGGAATCATGGCCGCCGTCGAGGACGCGATCCGGCGACAAGGCCCGTTCGAGCACGAGCACCGCGTGCGCCGCGCCGATGGCAGCATCGGCTGGGTTTTGTCCCGCGCCGTCCCAATCCTCGACCAGCACGGCACGCTCGTCGAGTGGTTCGGCTCCGTGACCGACATCACTGAGCGGCGCGAGGCCCAGGAGGCGCTACGCGAGAGCGAGGCGCAGGCCCGTGCCGCGGCCGTCCGCCGGAAAGCGCTGATCGACTTGGGCGACCACCTGCGGGATGCCAAGACGGACCGCGAGATGAGCCTGAAGGCGGCCGAGATCGTGGGCCAAACCCTCGGCGGCAACCGCGCCGGCTACGGGGAGCTGGACCCTACCGTGACCTTCGTCACGATACGACAAGACAATGCCTCACCGGGAGAGGTCAGTGTCGTCGGTAATCACAGCTTCGCGAATTACGGCGACGTCGGCCCCGAAATCGCGCGCGGCGAGCCGGTCATCGTCTATGACGTCGCGGCGGATCCTCGAACCGTCACCAAGGTCGACACGTTCGCCGCCATCAACCTCAAGGCGATGCTCAATGTCCCGGTACAGGAACGCGGTCGCACGGTAGGACTGATCTTCGTCCACAGCCCGGTCGAGCGCGCCTGGACCCAGGAAGAGGTGGCCTTCGCGCGCAACGTGGCCGACCGGGTGCAGGTCGGTATCGCGCGGCTACGGGCCGAGGAGCAGCAGGTGATACTGAACGGCGAGCTGTCGCATCGGCTCAAGAACACGCTCGCCATGGTCCAGGGGATCGCGAGCCAGACGCTGCGGTCCGTTCCGGACCAGGCACCGGTCCAGGCGTTCACCGAGCGCCTGATCGCCCTGTCCCAAGCGCACGACGTCCTCATGCAGGACAGTTGGGCGGAGGCGCCGATCCGGTCCGTCGTGGACAAGGTCCTGGCTCTCCAGACATCCCTCGATCGTTTCCGGATCGAGGGGCCGAGCCTCGCGCTGTCACCGCAGGCGACGCTGTCCCTATCGCTCCTCCTACACGAGTTGACCACCAACGCCGTCAAGTACGGGGCGCTCTCCGTAGAAGGCGGCATAGTGCACGTTGCATGGCGCATCGAGGAGGGC
This sequence comes from Methylobacterium sp. 17Sr1-1, assembly GCF_003173775.1. NCBI lineage: Bacteria > Pseudomonadati > Pseudomonadota > Alphaproteobacteria > Hyphomicrobiales > Methylobacteriaceae > Methylobacterium > Methylobacterium sp. 17Sr1-1. The sequence continues at coordinate 1,010,548 of NZ_CP029552.1, forward strand.
GTCGACAGGTCGGTGGTGCTGACGTGGAAGGAGCGCGGCGGTCCGCCAGCCACGGCGCCGACGCGGCGCGGTTTCGGGGCCCGCCTCATCCAAGTCGGTCTGGTCGGCACGCGCGACACGCGCCTGAGTTACAGCGCCACGGGCCTGGACGCAGAGTTCCGCGCACCCATCTCCCAAGTGGTGGCATCGTGATCGGGGCAGACGCAGGTCCTCGAAGGAGGACATCGTGACTTCGACGACAGGACGCCGGGCCATCGTTCTCCTTATCGAGAACGAGCCGGTCCAGATGATGGCGTTGTCCGACCTCATCGAGGAGGCGGGATGCGACGTCGTCGAGGCGACGACCGCCGAAAAGGCCATTCAGATCCTCGAACGACGCACCGATATCAGGGTCGTGGTTGCCGACCTCGACGTGCGCGGGTCGGTGATGGGGTTGCAGTTGGCGACGATGATCCGCGACCGCTGGCCGCCGATCGAGTTGATCCTGACGGGATCGGTCAAGCCAGACCTGTCGCGCATCCCAGCGCGGGGCGTCTTTCATGACAAGCCCTTCGACCAGCGCAAGGTCGTCCAGAGCATTCAATCTTTCGTGTCGACAAGCCCGTAAGCTGCGCCTCGCCAAGCCGCCGCGTGCGCTGGGCGTGCGGTGCGAGGAGGTCCGTAGGCGTCTCCGCGAAGGTGCGGCGTCGGCAGGTCGGATTGCGGCAGTAGAACCGCCGCACCTCGATGCGGAGCCTGGTCTGCGATGTTGACAGCGGCAGATCGGAGGGATGGCGGTGGTAGCGGCTATGGACGGACCGGCTCGCATGCCCGCACTCTGGGCAGCAGCCTGTGGCTGCGTCCAGTCGCACCGGGACGACGAGGTGATCGTCGTATCGTTCGACGAGATGCGCAACGCGGCACTCGGGGATGGCGAAGGGAATGTTCATGCCTTCCCACGATGGGGAGGGCGGATCAGACCATCATCGGTCCGAGGCGATCCACCGCCATCCACGCAAAGTGAGCAAGAACCCGTTTTACTGACACCTGGTACGCGGGGTTTTGGACCTGAGTTATGCGCTTGACCGACCGTTGGACCCCGCCAGCATCCGGCGTACCCACGACTGGTGAGTTTTGAGCATCATGGCTACAAGCCTGTTGCGGGCAACCTAAAGCCAAGCTTGGCTGGAACAGCCCAAAGCATCGTCAATTGCGTTGTGTGTGCACCGAGTTAGCCTCAAGGAAGAAATTGGTTTGCCCAATCAAGATTTAGACGCGCTTACGCGGGAAGAGCTGAAGGCAGAGGTTCTGCGCCTCCAGGCACTCCAAGAGCAGAACTCGCCCACCGCGTTCGGCCGCCCGATCCAATCTACCCCGGTTGGTCATGACGAGCTGCTTTCGGCGATCGAAAAAACCCGCATGCCGATGATCCTGACCGATCCCCGGCAACCTGATGATCCGATTATTTTTGCCAATCGCGCTTTTCAACAACTCTCCGGTTACAGCTCAGAAGAACTTTTAGGTCGCAACTGCCGCTTCCTTCAGGGGCCAGACACCAACCCTGCAGATGTACGAGCCATCCGTGACGCCCTCAAAGCCAAACGCGATCTTGCGATCGATATTCTAAATTATCGTAAGGACGGTTCCCCATTTCTCAACGAGCTATATATCAGTCCGGTCTGCGATGCGGATGGAGAGCTGCTCTATCACTTTGGCAGCCAAGTCGATGTGACCGGCTACCGCAAGGATCGGCGAACGCTGGAAGAAAGCGAGCGTCGTAAGCGTTCTGTGTTCGACAGTGTGCTCGACTTCGCCATCGTGGTTACCGACCGCGATGGGATTGTCACCGACTGGAACAGCGGTGCCGCGCACGTGATGGGCTGGACCGCAGAGGAGATGTGCGGTCAGGATGCCTCACGTTTCTTTACGCCCGAGGATAACGCGAACGGGCGGCCCGCCTACGAGATGACCACTGCTTTGCGTGAGGGGCGTGCCCCGGACGAGCGGTGGCACGTGCGTAAGGGCGATGAGCGGTTTTGGGCCTCCGGCGAGATGATGCCGCTGCGCGACGAAACCGATGCGCACATCGGGTTCGTCAAGATCATGCGCGACCGCACGGCCGAGCACCTGGCCGGAGAGGCGCTGCAACGGGAGGAACGGCACCGCCAGGCATTGCTTGAACTCAGCAACCAGCTAACCGAGCACGACGGCGACGCCGCCAGCCTGGCCGACATAGCAACCAGCCTCCTCGGTCGAACCCTTGGCGTGCAGCTTGTTGGCTACGGTTTAGTAGACCCCGAGGCCGAAACCATCACCGTTGAACGCGACTGGACCAGCGGCGGCGCGCACCCCATCGCTGGCACGCACCGCTTTCGGGATTTCGGCACGTACATCGAGGACATCAAGCGCCGCGAGACAGTCGTTGTCACGGATGCTCGCCTCGATCCGCGCACGAGCGCCTATGCAGAGGCGCTGGAGGCGATCAGCGCACGGGCGCTCGTCAACACGCCCGTGTTCGAGCACGGCCGTTTTGTTTCGCTCCTGTTTGTCTGCAGCGCTGAGCCGCGTGAGTGGCTTGAAGACGAGCTGATCTTCATCCGCGAGGTGGCGACACGGACCCGCGCGGCCATTGCGCGGAGACAGGCAGAAACCGCCTTGCGTGCGAGTGAGGAGGAACTGCGGCTGGTTGCCGACGCCCTCCCGGTCCTCGTGGCGTTCATCGACCGCACGCTGACCTACCGGTTTGCCAATGCTGCCTACAAGACGTGGTTTGGGCAGGACCCGGAAACCGTGATGGGGCGGACCGTGGTCGATCTGGTCGGGGAAGACGGCCTGGCCGCGCGCCGCGCGGGGATCGGCCGGGCGTTGGCCGGAGAGACGGTCCAGATGGATCTAGACTGGCCCTGGTGGGACGGTCGGCGACGTATTGCCGATATCCGCTATACACCCCGGCGTGACGCGAGCGGCGCGGTCGATGGCTTCTATGTCTTCGTGCAGGACGTGACCGCGCAGCGCGACGCGGCTGCGTTGCTGGCCGAGCGTGCCGACACCCTGGAACGCGAGGTCGCTGAACGCACCGTCGATCGCAATGCCCTCTGGATGCTCTCGTCCGACATCATGCTCCGCTGCACATTCGAGGGCGTGATGACTGCCGTGAACCCCGCCTGGACCGCAGTGCTGGGCTGGCGCGAGGATGAACTGCTCGGCCGCACCATCTTCGAGTTCATCCACCCCGACGACGTGGCGCACACGATTGAGGGTGCCAAGGCCTCGTCCGAGGGGCACGCGTACAGCCGCTTCGAGAACCGCTACCGCTGCAAGGATGGCAGCTACCGCTGGATCACTTGGTCAACCAGCCCCGCCGAGGGCATGATCAACGCGGTCGGCCGCGATTTCACCGCTGACAAGAACCAGGCCGACGCCCTCGCGCAGACGGAAGACGCTCTGCGCCAGTCGCAGAAGATGGAGGCGGTCGGCCAGCTGACCGGCGGCGTCGCGCACGACTTCAACAACCTGCTGACGATTATCCGCTCATCGGTCGACTTCCTGCGCCGTCCGGACTTGCCAGAGGAACGGCGCAGACGCTATATGGATGCGGTCTCTGAAACGGTAGACCGCGCAGCCAAGCTGACCGGACAGCTACTTGCGTTCGCCCGGCGGCAGGCCCTTAAGCCGGAAACCCTCAATGTTGGCGAGCGACTGCGGGCAATCGGCGATATGCTCGACACCGTGACCGGTGCACGCGTGCGGGTGGCGATCGATTTGCCCGGAACACCCTGCTTCATCAAGGCCGACCTCAGCCAGTTTGAGACCGCGCTGGTCAATATGGCGGTCAACGCCCGGGACGCGATGGAGGGTGAGGGTACCCTGACCATGCGCCTGAGTTGCGGTGGCTCGATGCCCCCCATCCGGGGTCACGGTGGCGGCCCTGGACCGTTCGCTAAGATCGAGCTGCGTGATACCGGCAGCGGGATCGCTGAGGCGGACCTGGCACGGATCTTCGAGCCGTTCTTCACGACCAAAGAGGTCGGCAAAGGGACCGGCCTCGGCCTGTCGCAGGTGTTCGGGTTCGCCAAGCAATCCGGCGGCGATGTAGACGTGCACAGCGTCGTGGGTGAGGGGACCACGTTCACCCTGTACCTGCCTGAGGTTGAACCGAAGGCTCCGCCAGCGTCCAACGATGATGCGAGCGGACCGGTACCAGGGGGCGTGGGCCTCAAGGTGCTAGTGGTCGAAGACAACATTGAGGTCGGCAAGTTCGCCACGCAGATCCTCGAGGATCTAGGCTACCGGCCGGAGTGGGTCGCCAACGCCGAAATCGCGCTCGATCGTCTCGGCGCGGAGGGCGACGGGTTCGACGCGGTGTTCTCGGACGTGGTGATGCCGGGGATGGGTGGGATCGCCTTGGCGCAGGAGTTGCGCCGTCGCTTGCCCAGGCTGCCGGTCGTGCTGGCTTCGGGCTACAGCCATGTGTTGGCCGAGAACGGTGATCATGGCTTCGAGCTGCTGCACAAGCCGTATTCCGCTGACCAGCTCTCCCGCGTGCTGCGCCGGGTCAACCACGCCAGGCGAGGGCGCTAATCGCTGCCCTCGGTGGCTTCGTGGTCGGCGATTGCGAGAGCTGCCAGGTTGCCACGTAGCTCGAGGCCTTTGACCCGGCGGGCACGGCTTGTGGCCCGGATGGTCTCTGCCGTTGCATGGTGGCCGTCGACATCCATCCGGTGGGCAAACTCAGCCAGTTCTTGGGCCGTGCCCTCATGCTCGATGATCTCGGCAATTATCGCATCCACAAGACGTCTGCGTGCGTCGATCATCCATCGCCGCCTAAAATGCTGGTCACGCGTAAATCGCGAACATTTGACCAGGGCGCAAGGCAAAGCCTGCTGCGCCTGGCTCTGGCCGGTCCTGCACGGCGTGCAGAACCAGCGAAGGCCAAGCCTAAGGGTTAGGCTCTGAGCGGTTCGGGCTTATGCTCGACCGGAACCACCTGCTTAAGGTGATGAAAGACCACCTCGGCACTGAACGGCTTACCAACGAACCGAGCACCCTCCGGCATATCATCTGGACCCGGCTGGGCGCGGCCGGAGGCGACGACGATCGAGATGTGCGGCCAATGCGCTGCGGTATGGCGGGCCAGCGCGAACCCATCCAGCGCACCGGGCATCTGCACATCCGTGAACAGCAGCACGATCGCGGGGTGGTGCTGGTGGAGGACGTTTAACGCCTCCTCGACGTGGGACGCCTCGAGGGTCTGAAACCCAGCGTCTGCCAGCATCTCGGCAGCGTTCATGCGGATCAGGGGGTCGTCATCGACCACCAAGGCACAGGGAGAAGTGTGGGAGTCGACGTTTTTCATCACAGGTTAATCCCGCGAGCGGCGGAAAAGTTCGCCCAGTCGGTGCCACGCACGGGTTGCCCTGCGCGGGGTCGTCAAAAAAGAGAGGCCACTCCCGAACGAGCGGCCCGAAGTCTAGGGAGGAAACGCCCATAAGGGCTGCATAACCGTGATCCCGTCGCGGCGATGCAAGGCTTTCATCCACGCTCTGCTGCACCGCACAATGCGGCTACTGGCCAAAGCAATTATGCAAGGCGCTCATGGTTGGTTACGCCATCGACCCCCGAGATGCAGCGGCTTATGCCCCAGGGAAGGCACTCAGCGATCGCCACTGAGCCGCTTCAGTCCTGCGGAAACAGGATCGCGTCGTAGTCCTGCGCTCCGTTAAGGATGTGCAGCACCTCGATCACCGCAGCCCGCTCATCGACGCAGTAGAAAATCAGGTAGTCCCGATGCGGGCGGCGGATGCCGGTGCCCCTGGTTCCATACGCCTCCCTTACGCGAATGGGCGCGGAGATTGTAGCGCAACCTGCGAAGCTTGAAGGCTCAGTGTCGGGCTTCGAGCAGCAGTCTGACGACCCGGACCGAACGTCCGTAACCGGCGCATGGCCGACTTGGAGGAATAGAAATTATTTCCCAATAACAAACTCTGGCGATTCCGTTTAACGGAAAAGGACACTGCCTTGACATTGGCTGGCCACTCAACGGCCATCAAGCTCTTGAACGTCCTGGCAGGCCGTCGCTGTTTTTGGCGAGCCAGGCCGGCAAGGACATCCTTCAGCTGCTGCGCTGATCGACGTGGACGATAGCAGCAGAGCCTTCTGGGGCTTTGCTGCCGCCATGAGTGGCGAGCGCACGGAGATGTCGAGGGCTCGCAGCGAGCAGCATCACAAGGGGTCAGTTCACCCCATGCCCAGCGAAGGGTAGGGCGGTTAGCGCTCAAGCGCCAGGAGCGTCGTGCAGCGTGTTCGATGGCCTGCCAGATGCAAGGGCGCTGCTGCGTGGATCCGGCGGACCTCAGGCATTCTGAGCCCAGCACGACACTTTCAGCTCTCGTGGGGCAGCTTTGCTAGGAGCGTGCCTCTTGGGCCTAGCCGGATATGGCCCCAATCGGACCCCCGATCCGCCGCCATCGAGATACCTGATGGAGTGGGGAGCAGTTCGCTGGTTGCGAGGGACCGTCCGATTTGGAGGTGGGAAGCAGAACCCGACTGCCCTGGACAAGGTGTCACCGAACTCGGCCGTAGGTTAGCTTGCTGAGGTCAGCGGCAGGCTCATTCCAGCCTGAGAAGGGAAGGTCTGAGTAGGAGCGACCACAATGCGGTTACGGCCGGCGGTCTTGGCGCGGTAGAGCGCCTGATCGGCCTCGACATACAGCGCCTGAAACGACTGGTTCGGTCTGCGTGTCGCAACCCCGGCCGAGATCGTGATCGATACGATCGTCGAGCCGACATGGACCGCCGTCCGGGCTATCGTTTCCCGGAAGATGTCGAGCTGGCGAAGCAGGCTGTCCTTATCGCAGTCATTGGAGATCAACGCGAACTCTTCGCCTCCAAGACGGCCGATCCGACCGATCGCGCCGAGCTCGCGCTGCATGATGTCGGCAACGGCACGAATGACGTGATCGCCCACGAGATGGCCGTGCCGGTCGTTGACCGATTTGAAGTGATCGATATCGACGATCAGCAGTGCCATTAGCGTCGAACGATCCTCCACCCCTTCGAGCAGGGCTCGGCGGTTCAACAACCCGGTTAACGGGTCGGTCTGGCTAGCCTGAAAGAGAGTGAGATGCGCTTTGCCGATTGCGCGCGTGGCCGGTGCTGCAACGACGATTACGACAAGAACGGTGATCACCCACGAACGGAAAGCAGATGGCCAGTCCTGAAAGAACACAAGCTGTTGAATGATATCAAGTGCGAGTGCAACGCTGATGCAGAATGAAGTGGTCCGGATCGTATATATAACCAAAGATCTCGCTCCGTCGCGATGCGAATCTTCCGAAGCAGGTTGAATGTGAGAGGCATATCGAAACAACAAGGGCAGAGCGGTACGTGCATGCTGATCTAACAAGGCCGTTTAAAGCGAAGCATAAGATTTAGCGTGAAGGAGATATAAATCTCCGGTCCTCAAGGATCGTTTGGCCGCCGCAGCGATACAAGGTGCTCGTGGCTGGGCTGTGCCGCCGCCCTGTCCCCAATCCAGTGCGTCGACACGGTACCGTGAATAGGCCAGGGATTGCGCGAGGCCTGCACGGCGCAATTGCACCGGGGTAGCGGACGCGTGGTATCTCGGGTCACCGCCAAGGCTATTCGTTCGTGCCTTCGAGGAGCAGGCTTAGATTTTGCCCGTTCATTATTCGCTGACGATATCTTGAGATCCGGTTGCGATTGCCACCACCTGGGCAGGGACTGGTAAGGTCTAACGGGGCAGGTGAGGGCCCGCGAGTTGAGGCCTGGAGTGAGCGGAGCACTGCCCACTGCTTCTCCTCGCGGAGGATAGCGGTCGCCCGATGTCTGGAATCCCTTGCCGCGAGCGTCTCGAAGAAGAGCGTTTGAATGCTCTTCAGACCCTCAACCTCCTCGACACGCCGCCGAGCGAGAGCTTTGACCGCATCACGCGGATGGCCAGCCAGATCTTCAACCTGCCCATCGCCGCGGTATCGCTGACAGATCGTGATCGGCAATGGTTCAAGTCGCGTGTCGGCGTCGACCACCATTCCATCCCACGCGACAAGGCGCCATGCGCGCAGGTGGCCGAGAGCTCCGACGTTCTGGTCATCCCCGATTTCGCGCAGGATGCCTGCTACGCCGAAAGCTTGCTCGGTCGCTCCGGCATCCGCTTCTATGCCGGCGCGCCGCTGGTCACACGCGAGGGCTACGGTCTCGGTGCCCTGTGCGTGCTGGGAACCGAACCGCGCACGATCGCCGCCTTCGAGATGACCGCCCTTAAGGATCTAGCCGCCATTGTCATGGCGCAAATCGAGTTGCAGCACGCTTTCGGCCGGGTTGACCCCTTGAGTGGGTTGCCCACCCGGAACCAGTTCCTGGACGACTTGGCCGATCTTGCAGCCGAGCATCCGCACGAGACGAGGCTCGCCGTGCTCGTAGATCTCGCTCGACCCGAGCAGATCAGCGCTTACTCCCGCGTCATGGGCCCAGATCGCGTCGACGATCTGGTGCGAGATGCCGCCCGGGAATTGCGGCGGCTCGTAGGCATGGATCGTAGGGTCTACCACACGGCGGCCACGCAGTTCGCCTTCCTGGCAGCCCCGGACGTCGAGCAGGACGACTACTTTCATCGACTGACCGACGGGCATCGCTCGGCACGCCAGCGTTCGATGACCGGCATGCTCCTGACCAGTGCCATCGGTGTGAGCGTGTTCAAGCCATCCGAGATGGCACCGCAGGACGTGCTGCGCTCCCTCTACAGCGCGGTCCAGGACGCGCGCGCGTCGTCTGATCTCGTCGGCGTCTACTCGTCCGCGGCCGACGAAGCCTACAAGCGCCGGTACCGGCTGCTCCAGGATTTTGGTCCTGCCCTCCGGGCTGACAACCAGTTGCGCCTCGTCTTCCAGCCGCGCATCGACTTGTCTACGGGGCGATGCGTCGGGGCGGAGGCGCTACTTCGCTGGGACCATCCGTGCCTGGGTCCTGTAGCCCCCGGCGAGTTCGTGCCCGTCATCGAACACTCGCCCAATGCACAAGCCATGACCGCTTTCGTCCTGGACCGAGCGGTCGCACAGGCACGCCGCTGGCAAGAAGACGGGCACAGGCTTGTCATGTCGGTCAACGTCTCGGCTGCCAATCTCCACGAGGCGACCTTCAGCGGCTCGGTCGAGGCCGCTCTCCGGCGCCACGGCCTTGCTCCGGAGCGGCTGGAACTAGAGGTGACCGAGAGTGCGATCATGCAGGATGCCGAACAGGCGCGGCGTCAGCTAGAAGCGCTTGCCGCAGCGGGAATTCGTTTGGCCATCGACGATTTTGGCACCGGCTACAGCAGCCTCGCCTATCTCCAAAACATCCCGGCTCACGTCGTGAAGATCGACCAGAGTTTCGTGCGCAAGCTTGGGGACGGTGAGCGGGAGCAGTCGCTGGTCCGCTCGATGATCAGCCTCTCGCACGAACTCGGCTACCGGGTGGTCGCGGAGGGCATCGAGACAGCCGCGGCAGCCGACCAGCTCCGGGGAATGGCCTGCGACGAAGCGCAGGGCTATCACTTCGCCCGCCCGCTGGAGATCAGCACGTTCGCGTCCTGGCTCCGGGAACATCAACAGGACACCTCGCACGAGGCGGCGCTTGCCGGCTGAGCCGCTGCCTATCGGGCGCGTGCATTCCGCCAACGTCACGCGTTCGATGCGGACGGACTTGTCCGGCTGACGGCAGTCGACGTGCGCAACGGAGCGATCGTTTGCTTGGCCACGGATGCGCTGACCTGGCCTTGCGCACCTCATGATACATGCCGCACAACTCTAGATGCCCGCTAATATAATTCGAGGATTTTCGAGGTGCGCCTAGATCGACATTGAAATTTCGCTCATTTACTAACGTTTAAGCCTGACGCCGATAATTCTGTGCTTGCAATCAGCTTTACGCCGGGTGCTGCGTTCTTGATCTGACAGGATCGAGCCGCATGATGGCGTCCGCCTGTCGCAGCAGGCCCCGATCCGACGCGGGGCGAACCATGACAGGCATCCATGATCTCCCGCATTGGCAACCGCATCCAGCTCATCACTGTGACTGCCCTGGTCGGCATGACCCTGCTCATTGGCTTAGCCGCTTGGGATCTCTCGCGGTCCGTTACCGACGCACGCGAGATCCAGACGCGCAACCTCGTTGAGACCGCCCACAGCATGCTCGGGTATTTCGAGAGGGAGGAGCGCTCAGGCCGCATGAGCCGTGACGCCGCGCAGCGGGCCGCCATCGCGGCGGTTCGGGAGCTGCACTACGCGGGTACAGAGTATTTCTGGATCCAAGACATGCAGCCGCGCATGGTCTTCCACCCCAAAGCGGAGCTGATCGGCCGTGACGTCGGCGCGATGACCGATCCGAACGGGAAACAGCTTTTCTCCGAGATGATCGCGCAGGTGAAGCGGTCGGGCGCCGGCTTCGTTCCCTATATGTGGTCGAAGCCCGGCGCCGATATCCCAGTTGCCAAGATCTCATACGTGCAGGGCTTCGCACCCTGGGGCTGGATCATTGGATCGGGCATCTACGCCGACGATACGGCATCTCAATTGCAACCGACTTTGATCCGGCTGTTTGGCAGTGCCGCCGTTGTGGCCTGTGTCCTCGCTGTTCTGGCGATGCTAATCGGACGGGGGGTTACGCGTCCGCTTCGCGCTCTGACCGAGGTCATGGAAGGGCTCGCCTCAGGCGATCTCGCTCGTTCGGTGCCGCGGTCTACACGAGCCGACGAGATCGCGCGTATGATCAGTGCGGTTCGGGTGTTCAAGGACAACCTTATCCGCACGCGTACACTGGAGGAAGAGAACGCACAGGCGCGGCTTGCTGCCGAGGAGCAACGTAAGGCGGGCATGCGGCAGATGGCCGACGGCTTCGAGGCTGCGGTCGGCAGCATCATCGGCATGGTCTCTTCCGCGGCGACAGAGTTGCAGGCCACCGCCAAAACCATGACGGCCACAGCCAACGAGACGGCGAGCCAGTCCAACAGCGTGGCGGCGGCTGCAGAAGACGCGGCCTCCAACGTCAGTACAGTCGCGGCCGCGGCCGAAGAACTTGGTTCGTCCGTTCAGGAGATCGGCCGGCAGGTCAACGGCTCGGCTCAGCTCGCCCAGGCTGCGGTGGACGAGGCGGCTCAGACGACCGAACTCGTGCAGGAACTCAGCGGGGCGGTGGCCAAGATCGGCGATGTGGTCACGATGATTTCAACCATCGCCGGGCAGACCAACCTGCTAGCCTTGAACGCCACAATCGAGGCGGCACGCGCTGGCGAGGCCGGTCGAGGGTTTGCGGTCGTCGCTAGTGAGGTAAAGGCGCTGGCCAGGCAGACGGCGCGGGCTACTGAAGAGATCGCAGGTCAGATCGCCCGGATACAAGGCTCCACGGGTCAAGCTGTGTCGACCATCAGCTCGATTGCCGTGCGAATTCGGGAGATCAGCGGAGTGAGCACCACCATCGCTGCAGCGGTGGAGGAGCAGGGTGCGGCCACGCATGAGATTGTGCGCAACGTGGCACAGGCTGCGATGGGCACCACCGCTGTGACGGGCAACATCGTGGGTATGGCCAGTGCGGCTGAAGAGACGGGTGCAGCTGCTCGTCAGGTTCTCGGGGCAGCTTCAGAGCTATCGCACCAGTCCGAACACCTTGCTGCCGAGGTTGGGCGTTTTCTCGCAACGGTCCGAGCAGCCTGAGATCCAGCGTTTGGGCCCATCATCAAGCGCTACCCGGAAGACTGGCCCACCTGGCTAATCCGGTGGCGAGCACGGGCGGCTGATCAACGCGGACGTCAGCAACGACGCTCTCCGAGGCTTCGCTGCTGCCATGAGCTGCGGGCGCAGGGAGTTGTCGGGGGCGCTCTCAGCGCGCGGCCTCCCAGGGGCCAGTTCGCTCCCACGCCCGGCGTGGGGGAGGGCAGGCAGCGCTCGCGAGCCAGGAGCGTCATACAGCGCGTTCGAGGGGCGTCCTGCTGCTGGCAGAGCTCACAATCGTCATACAAAATTTAACTCATATACCCTCCAGTCGGTTTGGAGAGGTCCTAATGCAAGCAATATTAACGTGCATTACCCAGAACCATGACGAGAAAATTTTGTTTCTCGCCGCGGTCGTCTGCGCGATCGGCATATACGCCTCGTCAGCAATCGCGTTGCATGCTGCCCGATCCGAGGGTCTAGCGCGACGTCACTGGGCCCTCGCCAGCATTGTCGCTTCTGGCTGTACCGCGTGGGCGACACACATGATCGCCCTGCTCGCGTTCAAGCCTGGCATGGCAGCCGGCTTCGAGCCTCTTCTCACCGCCCTATCCCTCCTTCTGGTGATTACCGGCATCGGCGCTGGTGTCTGGCTCTCTCTCGGTGAGCGCCGCCGGACGCGCCGTTTCGCTGCCGGCGTGATCCTCGGGCTCGGCATCACAATCCTGCACTATGTCGGGCAGGCCTCCTATCGAGTGACCGGACAGGTTGCGTGGGACATGCGCCTCGTCTCCAGCTCAATCGTGGTCAGCCTGCTCCTGTCCGGGGCAGCACTGGTGGCCGCCGGGGAGCGAGGCCGCCTTTGGCGCCGCAGCACCGCACCGCTGCTGCTTGCGTCGATCACCATCCTGCATCTCGGCGGGATGACGGCGTTGACCTTGGCTTACGATCCGCGGATCCCACTGCCGGTCACCGCGATCGCCCCCTCGACTATTGCCCCGATCATCGCGACCGTTTCGATCGGGCTGCTGATGCTCGCCGTCCTCGGCCTGCGCATGACCCTGAATGCGCGGGCTCAGCTACGCCGGGACCGTGAGCGTTTGCGCGAACTCGCCAGTCTCGCACTCGAAGGGCTCGCGGTCTGCGAGGACGGCACGATCACCACCGCCAATCGCAGCCTCGAGCTTCTGTCGGGCCTGTCCCAGGTGGAGCTGATCGGCTGCAGCATCGCCCGCTTGCTGCCGGGCCTTGTCCTCGCCGAGTTGCCGGAGCAGGAGGAGCGGGATGCAGAGCTGATTGATGCGGGCGGCCAGGGCGTACCTGTCCGGGTCCTGCGTAAGGACATCGCAATTGGCCACAAGCGCCAGACCGTCGTCGCCTTCCGCGACCAGCGCGAGCGCCTGCGCTCGGAGGCGCGGCTGCGGACCCTAGCCTTCACGGATGTTGTGACGGGTCTGGCCAACCGGGCGCGGTTCGGCGACGTGCTAATGCACCACGCCACGGCCCTTCAGGGGCGGGACGGCACGGGCATTGCCGTGCTGATGCTCGACCTCGACCGGTTCAAGGCCGTCAACGACACGCTGGGACACGGGATGGGGGATGCGCTCCTACGCAAGGTCGCGACCCGCTTGCAATCGATCGTTGGCGAGGCGGATGTCGTTGCCCGCTTCGGCGGCGACGAGTTCGCCGTGCTGCTGCTCGGGGTTACGCAGGACGGCCATTCCCGGAATGTGGCCGCGCGCATCGTCGAAGCGATCGGCCGCCCCTTCCTCCTCGACGGGCAGCTCGTCCATGTCGGTGCCAGCGTTGGCATCGCGACCACGCTCGCGGGCGCGAGCGGACCCGAAGAGCTGCTGCGCAACGCCGATCTCGCCCTCTACAAGGCCAAGGAAGAGGGGCGGGGCACCTTCCGGATGTTCGAGCCAGCCATGGCGGAGCGGATGCAGGCCCGCAGCCGGATGGAGGCCGACCTGCGCCGGGCCCTGAGCGCCGGCGAATTCGAGCTGCACTTCCAGCCCCTCGTCGATGTTCGGACCGGGGCGGTGACGGCAGCCGAGGCACTGGTTCGCTGGCGCCACCCCGAGCAGGGCCTGGTCTCACCGGCGGACTTTATCCCCCTCGCCGAGGAGACCGGGCTCATCGTCCCGCTCGGCGCCTGGGTGCTGCGCACGGCTTGCCTCCAGGCCAAGTCTTGGCCGCAGACGATCAAGGTTGCCGTGAACCTGTCCCCGGTGCAATTCCGCGACGATCGGCTGCCCGAGGCGGTGGCCGAGACCCTGCGGGCGACAGGCCTGGAGGCCGACCGGCTCGAACTCGAGATCACCGAGGGGGTCCTGCTCGATGATGAGGAGCGCACGATGGCAATGCTGACCCGGCTCCGGACCATCGGCGTCGGCCTCGCGATGGACGATTTCGGGACGGGTTACTCCTCGCTCAGCTACCTGCGCCGGTTCCCCTTCTCGAAGATCAAGATCGACCGCTCCTTCGTCCGTCTTCTGCCCGACGATGCGGAGAGTGCCGCGATCATCCGGGCTATCATCACCATGGGGGCGGGCCTCGGCATGGTGACGACGGTGGAGGGAGTGGAGACCGCAGAGCAGTACGCCTTCGTAGCGGCCGAGCGCTGCGGGCAGGTGCAAGGCTACCACGTGAGCCGACCGCTCCCCGGCCCAACGTTCCTAGGCTACGTAACTGGTATGGAGGCAGCAGCCTGAGCGAAACACAATTCGAGACGCGTCACCGCCGGGCCATTCACAGAAGTCCTCGCTGAGTGGGTTTGATGGCGAGGAGCCTGTCTCCGGCGAGGGCTTCTCGGATTGCGCGCAGCGGTCCGGGGGCATCTCTCACGAAGTGGAGCATGGCCGCCTCCACGCCGCGCACATAACGCTCGATCAACGATGATTTTTAGGGGCTGCTCGGGCGGCCGACCGTCACCTGTTCCGCGACACCCTCAGTCTTGCCGCTCAAGCCTGGTACCTCGTCGAGCTGCCGCAGGCTGGTGAACCGCCCGCGCTCCGCGCGGTAGCGCACGATCTCGAACCCGTGACCTTTGAGCACCGGCACGCTGTCCAGCTCCTCGGCGGTGGCTGCGTTCAGGTCGATCACCCGCGTTACTCCTTCTCAATCTTCACGTAGCAGCTGGGGCTTCTGCCCATCCGGCAGGATCTCGTTGAGGTGCGCGCGGACCACCTTGGCCGAGAAGGGCTTGTTGATAAACACAGCACCGTCCGGCATGTCGCCAGGAGCGGGGTAGGCCCGCCCGGAGGCCACGACGATCGAGATGTGCGACCAAAGGTCGGCGGTCTCACGCGCGACGGCATAGCCGTCACGGGAGCCCGGCATTTGCACATCGGTAAATAGCAGGGCGATCGTGGCGTGCTTCTCTGCCAGCAGGGCTATCGCCTCATCGCCGGTGCTGGCTTCCAAGGTCTGAAACCCGGCATCCTCAAGGATGTCCGCTGCCGTCATACGAACCAGAGCATCATCATCGACCACGAGGGCGTAAGGTGCGGACGTGGCAGGTGGCTGGGTCATCGCTCGATAAGCGCCATGCCACGTTAAAGATCCACCCAAAAGGGATCGGGGCCTATTTGGTTGGGGAAAATTCTATCGCAGCATCCGGTTCCGTTGCCTTGCCGCTAATTTTCTGAGCAACAAATCCATCATTTGATAGTTCTAGCTCGGGCTTATGGGCATCCTGAGCCATCGGAGGCCACAAGGAGAGGCGTAGCGCTTTGCCGGATCGTTTTGAGCAAAATCGTATCGATACTGAGATCGGTCGCACTGATCCCAGCAACGATCCGTTTGCGTCCGCTGTGCGGGCCACCCGAATGCCGATGCTCATTACCGATCCACACAAACCCGATAATCCCATCGTTTTCGTCAATGACGCCTTTTACAAACTGACCGGTTATACGCGCGAGGAAGTTCTTGGGCAAAACTGTCGATTTCTGCAAGGCCCAGACACTGACCGCGCCGATGTCGCCAAGCTGCGTGGTGCCATCGAGCGTCAAACCACGATTGAGCTTGAACTTCTCAACTATAAGAAGAACGGCGAGACGTTCTGGAACCGGCTACTGATTTCTCCGGTATTCGACCAGGATGGGGAAATCACCTTCTTTTTTGCCTCGCAGTTTGATGTGACCCTTGAGCGAGAAAAGCTGACCCGCATCCAACGTGATCGGGATGCCCTGGAACAGGAGGTCGAGCGGCGCACCCGCGACCTGAGGCTGAGCGAGGAACGCTTGAGCTTCACTTACCAGGCAGCTCGCCTCGGTTCATGGACCCTAGAGCTGGCCGACATGCGCCTGCTGTCGTCGGATGGTTGCAAAGCCGCCTTTGGTCGCCGCGCCAACGAGCTGATCACCTATCAGGACGTGTTGGAAGCGATCCTGCCGGAGGATCGCGACCGGATGCAAACGGCGATACAAACCGCGATCGAGACGCGCACCGACTATGAAGTCGAGTACCGCGTGCGTCATCCGAACGGCGACGTGCGCTGGGTGCAGGCCCGGGGACGCGCTTCCTATACTGCGGATGGCAAGCCCCTGAGCATGGCGGGGGTCACAATCGACGTGACGGACCGCAAACGAGGGGACGAACATCGGGCGCTGCTGGCCGCTGAGCTGAACCACCGGGTCAAGAACTCGATGGCGACGATGCAATCCATCGCAAGCCAGACCCTACGCGGTGCGGCGTCGCTTGAGGAGGCGGAGCGGACGCTCAACGCCCGGCTGCAATCCCTGTCGGCTGCCCATGATGTGCTGACGCGCGAGAGCTGGGCAGGTGCGACGCTCGAGGAGATCGCAGAGGGGGCGTTGCAACCGTTCCGCAACGGAACGGGCACGCGGTTCAAGATTGGCGGCCCGCCCGTGCGTCTGTCGCCGCGCCAGGCATTGGCATTCGTGATGGCGCTGCATGAACTGGCTACCAACGCCGTGAAGTACGGCGCACTGTCCAACGACAAGGGCCGGGTTATGCTCAACTGGGATATCGTGGACGGATCGAAACCCGACCGTCTGTGGCTGCGCTGGGAAGAAATTGGCGGTCCGGCCGTTACGCCGCCGCAGCGGCGTGGGTTCGGTTCGCGGATGATCGAGCGAGCGCTCGCGGCAGAGCTGGAAGGCACGGCTGAGATTGACTACCGCCCGCGTGGCCTGGTGTGCACGGTGGAAGCGCCGCTACCGGACAATGCTGGGCCCGTTCAGAGCTAACCGGTACAGCTCGGATCCGAACCGGATATATGAACCGGGCAAGTGCCTCGAATAGCGCCGCTCCGGAAGCGGTGCGAAAATTATGAGTTTTCCACCAAGCAGATGCACCTGCGTCCATACGCCAAGCTTATGTGCTCAGCACCCGGATTTAATTTCCAGACACGCTAACCTTGCAGGTTTAAGTGGCTGGAAAACCGTCGTTTTTCATACAAGTGCGCGCGTGTAGTGGAATGAACGATCGGGGTCAAGCATGGCCGGCCGGCTCCGAGGCCTGCCCGAGGGTGGGCCGGGGCTTCCTGGGGCTGAGGCCTCGCAGGATCCGTAGAGCCCGCGCCCCGTACTGCAGCCCGGCGAGCAGCACCTGCGCCCCGCGGATGTGCCGCGGCAGCGCGCTTGGGCTTAGCGGCCGCGCGGACAGGAGCGGGCTCTCCGCCTTGATCGCTGCCAACCGGGCGCCGAGGGTCGGGAGCGCCGCGATGCGGCGGGCCGCATCCGCCCCGATCTGCAGCCAAGGTGCCCACAGCCCGGTGCGGTCGAGCCGCCCGGCCGCGTGCAGGCGCCGGAGCCGCCGCTGCCAAGCGAAGCGGAACAGGGCGCGCCAAAGCGGTTCGAGGCGCGGGTCGCACGGGCCCTCGGGAACCTCGCAGCGCCGGCGCATCGTATCGGCTGCGCCCCCAGGGGCACGGCCGTCGAGCCTGCCCGAGGTGACGACCACAATGTCGGGAGCGTGGCGCACCCGGGCATCGGCCGCCAACAGCGCCGCGACAAAGGCCCGGTCCTCGCCGAGCAGGATCGCCGGCATGCCACCGGCCGCGCGGTAGGCCGACAGGCGGACCGCTAGGGTCGCGCCCGAGCGGGTGGCATGCCGCGGCCAGGGATCGTGCGCGACCGGATCGATCTGCGCTTCGATGGCGATCAGGGCGGCCTCGTAGGCGCCCTCCAGCCGGCCGCGGGCGTGGAGCGCCTCCGGCAGGCATGCGGCCTCCGCCGCGTCGAGGGCGATGGTGCCGGCCACCGCGTCGGCGCCCTGCGCCAGGGCCGCGAGGTTGCGCGCCACCCAGTCAGGCGGCACCCGGCTGTCGGCATCGGTGGTGAGGATCACCCCTTCCAGCGCCGTCTCCTCGTCCAAGCTTTCGTCGAGCCAGGCCGCGGCCGCCTCCATCGCTTCCCGCCGAGCCCAGCCGGCATGCGCCCCAGCAAATTCGCGTTCGATCACCCGTACCTGCACCCGCAGGACAGGCGTTAGCTCCGCTACAGCCTCCGCTGTGCCGTCGGTGCAGTTGTTGAGGAAGAGGACGATCCCTAGGGCTTCCGGTTCGATCTCTTCCTGAACAGCCAGCGCATGTAGGCAGGCGCCGATCCTATCGAGCTCGTTGCGGACCGGCACAGCGATGACGCAGTGCGGCGCAAGGGGATTTGGCTCCTGAAGCTGATCTCCGCTCTGGTCCTGACCCTCTGTGTCTGTCACGCGCCGTCTCCCAATGGCCGATCCCGTCGCACTGGCGGCCCTTGGAAACTCACATATGTCATACCCCACCCCAGTTCTCTGGGGTGCGGCCTAATCGATCCCAAAATTCTGAAAGGCTCGTATGCAGCCCACAACGAGCCTTCTGGCCCTGAACTTCGCCCTGGCAGGCGCGCGGGAGGGCTTTGGCCCGTTCCTCGGCGTCTACCTGCAGCAGCAGGGCTTCGCCCCCGCCGCAACCGGTCTCGCTATGGGGCTCGCAGGCCTCGCTGGGCTTCTGGCGACGACGCCTGTCGGAGCGCTCATCGACCGCACCCGTGCCAAGCGCGGTCTGCTTGCCGGCGCAGTCGGGGCTCTCGCCCTCGGAGCCGTCGCCCTCGTGGCGACGAAAAGCCTGTGGCTGATCGCGCTGTCGCAGCTCGTCATCGGGATCGCCGACAGCAGCATCGCCCCGCTGGTGGCCGCCTTGACTCTCGGGCTTGTGGGCCAGGCTGCCTACGGTCGGCAGGTCTCGCGCAATGAGGCATTCAACCACGCCGGCAACGCCGCCAATGCAGCGCTCGCTGGCCTCCTTGGATACACCTGCGGCCTCAGCTACGTCGCGATCGCCATCGTGGCGATGGCAGTGGCCTCGTGTGGTGTGCTCCTCACCTTCGACGCGACGCAGATAGACCATAATGCAGCGCGGGGCGGTGAGCAGGATGAACGCTCGACTTTCCGAGTGCTGTTCGAGACGCGGCCACTTCTCCTGCTGGCAGCTAGTGCATTGACTCATTCGGATAGTGCAGCTTTGCCATTGACGGCATCGAGGATGGCCGTGGCCGGCTTGGTCCAGACGAAGGGCTTCGGCCTGTCGTTGTGCTCGGCGATGTAGCGGTTGATCGCTGCTTGCAGGTCGACGATCCCGCTGAAGCTGCCCCGTTTCAGCCTTCGCCGGGTCAGGGCGGAGAAGAAGCCCTCGACCGCGTTCATCCACGAGGCCGAGGTCGGGGTGAAGTGGAAGATCCAGCGCGGATGCCGGGCCAGCCAGGCTCGCACCTTCGGGTGCTTGTGGGTGGCATAGTTGTCCAGGATCACATGGATCAGTTTGCCGGCCGGCACCGCGGCCTCGATGGTGTTGAGGAAGCGCAGGAACTCGTCGTGGCGGTGACGCTGCATGCAGCGGCCGATCACGGTACCCTCCAGCACGTTGAGCGCGGCAAACAGCGTCGTAGTGCCGTGACGGACGTAGTCGTGGGTCTGGGTCTCGGGGCGACCTGGCATGAGCGATCGGCTCGGACGGGTGCGCTCCAGGGCCTGGATCTGGCTCTTCTCGTCGAGCGAGAGCACGACGGCGTGGCGCGGCGGGTCCATGTACAGGCCGACGATGTCCTCGACCTTCTCGGCGAAGGCCGGATCGTTCGAGCGCTTGAAGCTGCGCACCCGATGCGGCTGGAGGCGATGGGCATCCCAGATACGCTGGACGGACCGCAGCGAGATCCCGACGGCTTGCGCCAGGGCGCGGCCGGTCCAGTGGGTGACCTCACCGGGCGGCTCGGAGCAGGTCAGCGCCAGCACCTCGGCGACGGTGTCGGTGGAGTGGGGCGGCTTGCCGGGCGGACGGGTCTTGTCGCGCAACAGTCCCTCGACGCCTTCTTCGGCGTAGCGCTGTTGCCAGCGCCACACCGCGGGTCGGCTGACGCCGGCCTGCTGGGCGACGTCGAGGACGGAGAGGCGTTCGGCCGAGAGCAGGACGATGCGGGCGCGCTGAATATGCTTGAGGGGCCGCGCCCGATCGGCGACGATGGCGGACAGGTCCGCCAAGTCGGCGGCGCTGGGGATCACGCAGACAGTCTGAGCCATACCTCAGACTCGCATACCTCACGCCTGCCGTGAATCCTCTGAATGCGTCAATGCACTAGCGTGCTGGCATTCCAGACAGCCAACGGTGCGATGTTGCCGTTCCTCGCCCAAGCCCGCACCGCCGCTGGCGCCGACCCCAGCATCACCACCGGCGTCATGACCGTTGTGGCGCAGGCTACGATGGTCGTGGCCGCTCTGGCATCCGCTCGCCTTGCCAAAGGGCGCGGGCACGCGGGGGTTCTGGCGCTGGCTCTCGCGCTCGTGGCGGTACGCGGTGGCCTGGCCGCCTTTGCTGTTTCCTGGTGGCTGGTCATCCCGGTCCAAGTATTGGAGGGTCTCGCGATGGGCCTCGCTGGCGTCGCCATCCCCGCCCTTGTCGCAGAGATCATGGAAGGAACCGGCCACGCCAATGCCGGGCTGGGCGGGGTTATGACGGCCTACGGCGCCGGCGCTGCATTGAGCCCAGCGCTTGCCGGCTTTGTCGCTCAATACCTTGGCTTCATGGCCTCGTTCCTCGTCCTCGCAGCTGTTGCTGGCATCGGGCTCCTGCTGTGGACAGCTGGTCGGCGCCTGCCAGGCATGCACCTGTCCAGTCGTCAGAATAAGACGGCGGGAGAGGTTGCCTGATGGGGATCACCGAACGATGGCGGGGCGAGACCGCGGCTAAAGGGACTGAGCACAGCACACTCCTGCGCAGCTCGTTCCCGGCCTTTGTATGCCTGCAGGGGGCCCTCTACGCTGCCTATGGCATCGAGTCGCCCTTCCTGCCGAGTTTCCTTGGCGAGCGGGGGCTGTCGTCTGGCGAGATTGGCCTCGTGCTCGCGGCCGGCACCCTGGTGCGTCTCGCAGCCGGGCCAGTCGCGGGTCACATCGCAGACCGCTACGCGGCCACGCGCCTTGTCCTCGGCTTCGCAGCCGCAGCGGCAGGTGTGATCTCCTTCGGCTACCTCGCGGCGCATAGCTTCTGGACGCTACTCGCCGTCAGCATGGCCCACTCCGTCGCCATCGCAGCATTGGCACCCCTCGCTGACGCGCTCGCCCTGACGGCCGCCGAACGCGAACGGAGTTTTTCGTATGGTTGGGTGCGGGGCGCGGGCTCGGCGGCGTTCGTTATCGGCACGCTCGCGGCCGGACAGCTCGTTGGTGCGCTAGGTCTCGCCAGCATCATCCTGGCGAGCGGGCTGATGTTCCTCGCCATGGCTGCGGCCACCAGCCGTGTGCCGGCGGCGCCCGCGCGGCGCGAGGCCCCAATCGAGGGATTGGCTGGGGTGAGAACGCTGCTGGCGCAACCGCTCTTCCGAAGGCTCTTGCTAGTGGCAGCTCTCGTGATCGGCAGCCATGCCCTGAACGACGGCTTCGCGGTGATCCTCTGGCGCGAGGCGGGCATTGGCGTGGGCACGATCAGCCTGCTCTGGTCTGAGAGCGTCGCTTCCGAAGTTGTCGTGTTCGTGCTCGCCGGCCCCTGGCTTCTGAAGAGGTTTAGCCCAGCTCAGGCCGCTCTGCTGGCCGCCTTGCTCGGGATCCTACGCTGGGTCGTGATGGCCACCACGGTCGCGGTTCCAGTGCTCGCCGTAAGCCAGCTCACACACGGCTTGACTTTCGCGCTGCTGCACCTCGCGAACATGCGGTTGATCGGCGAGATGGTACCCGATCATCTCTCTGCCACTGCGCAGACTCTCTACGGCACGCTTGGCCTTGGCGTCGCCTCCGCAGTGCTAACCGGCATATCCGGCCTTCTCTATGGTTGGCTGGGCGCAGGAGCGTTTTGGGTCATGGCCGGGCTCTGCTGCCTGGCCCTGCCTCTCGCGCCAGGCCTTCGTCGCAAAGGAGCTTAGTGGCGTCCCAATGCAAGGTTGCCCGGCCGATCATAGCTGCGTCGGACCGGGCGTTCGTTACGGACGATGCCACCGCCATTGATTAGTGTCATAGGCGAGCCACGCTCTCACAGCGAAGGTCACCAGGGGGCCGCCGGCCAGTGCGTAGAACTCGAACCACGTCATTCCTTGGGCCCTCCTTGAACGTCTGCCGGGGGTGGGAAGCAGGCATTGATGGGGAGGCTGAAAGCGGATGTTCGGCTCAGGACCGAAGTCGGACGAAACTGCGCTACGGCGCTTTTATGAAGCGTAAGAAAGCCGCCAGTGCCGGATCGCGGCGGTGGCTTCGAGGAAAGTAGATACGTGGTCCGTCAAACTCCTGTGGCCAGTTGCTAAGTAGAACGGTGAGTTCACCCCGCTGGATATGAGGTGCGACGAACTCTTCAAAGGCGAACAAGATCCCATGTCCGGCTACGGCTGCGGCGATCTGGATGTCGCTGGAGCCTGTCGTCAGCCGCCCCTGCGGCTTTACTTTGATCCGTTCGCCGTTCCGCTCGAACTCCCAATCTGATACCCGACCACTCGGAAACAGGTGCCCGATGCCTACGTGGGTTGCCAGTTCCGCCGGATGGTGTGGTGTGCCGTGTGCGGCCAGATACGCGGGCGACGCCACGCCGACATACCGTTGACGCCTTGGTCCAATCGGTACTGCCATCATATCGGCCGCAATGTGCTCGCCGTAGCGAATGCCAGCGACGCATCCTGCCGCCATCACATCGACCAAGCCGTCGGTCACGCTGATCTCAAGCTGGATCCGAGGATGGGCGGTGAGGAAGGCCGCTGCGATTGGCGGGAGGATGTGGCGTGCGACGACGCCTGGCACGTCGAGTTTCAGCGTTCCGCCGGGCTCGCCGTCTTGTGTCACGCCCTCATAGGCAACGGTGATCTCCGCCAGGGCGGGGCGCACCCGGTCGAGGAGCCGCTGACCTGCCTCTGTCGGCACGACGCTCCTGGTGGTCCGATTGAAGAGGCGGACACCGACCGCTTGTTCCAACCGCTGAACGGCATCGCTGAGTGAGGACGCCGAAATCCCGTGGCGCTGAGCGGCAGCCCGAAAGCCGCCCGCGTCGGCGACCCGCATGAACGAACTCAGGTCACCCAGATCGGGGACTGCCATTGTCCGGCCCCGCGAACGCCTCGTTCTGACGGACCCGTCTTATCGGACAATTGGTTGATGTCCTAATGATGCTTCAGAACCTCGCGGCAGAGGTTCAGGACCGGAGAGCATCATGGAAATGCGTCGTCTCGGCTTGAACGGACCGAGCGTGTCAGCGATCGGCCTCGGTTGCATGGGCATGTCGGAGTTCTACGGCCATAGCGATCGTACCACCGCCCTCGCCACGATCGCAGCGGCGATCGAAGCCGGGGTCACCATGTTTGATACGGCCGATTTCTATGGCATGGGCCATAACGAAACGCTCTTGGCCGAAGGACTGCGTGGCAAGCGCGATCGAGCTTTCATCCAGGTGAAGTTTGGAGCGCAGCGAGGACCGGACGGTGCGTTCCTGGGGATCGATGCACGTCCAGGAGCGGTGAAGACCGCCCTGGCCTATTCACTGCGTCGTCTCGGGTCCGATCACGTCGATCTCTATCAGACGTGCCTGGATCCGGCTGTTCCGGTCGAGGATACGATCGGAGCGATCGGAGATCTCGTGCGGCAGGGATATGTCCGGCACGTGGGCATCACGAATGTCGATGCCGCAACCCTTCGGCGAGCCCATGCGGCGCACCCGATCACGGCACTGCAATTCGAGTATGGCCTCATGTCCCGTGACATCGAGAGTGAGGTTCTGCCGACGTGCCGCGAGCTTGGCATCGGCGTTACAGCCTATGGCGTCCTCGGCCGCGGCCTCCTGACAGGAAGCTCGGGGAGCGGCGTAGGCGACTACCGGTCGATCGTCTTCCCGCGCTTCCGCGAGGCTAACCGCGCTCACAACGGAGGGCTTGCGGACGCACTACAACGCGTCGCCCAGAGCAACAGGATCACGGTCGCACAGGCAGCGATTGGTTGGGTAGCAAGCCAGGGTGATGACATCGTCCCTCTGGTCGGCGCTCGCACGCCAGAGCGTCTTACCGAAGCGTTGGCGGCACCATTACATCTCCAACCTGAGACCCTGTTTGCTATCGAGGAGGCCGTTCCGCAAGCAGCAGTTCGTGGGAGCCGTGAGATGAGTGCACACAGTTGAGTAAGAGCGAGCGCGGAGAATAGATCAACAACGGCTGTGCGCTCACCCGGCCCGTATCCCCTACACAGCGGCCGAGCTTTGCGACTTCAACGAGCGACCTAACAGCGAACATTCTCACTGACCGCTCAGGGTGGAGAGCTGTCATCGGGTAGCTGCCCGGAAGCCGACGTTGGGTTGCGCACGGGCGCGGCGCCGTGCTCACTCGACGAATGGATGAGCGCACGATCATCGCCGACCTCGAACGCCGCCTCGCGGCGGCGGAGGCGGCTTTGTCGGAGGAGATAGCCCTCCGACGGAGCGAGGAGCTTCGCCGCACTACCGTTGAAGGTGGTCCTACAAGAAGCGTCGATACCACAGAACAGCAAAGGGCCAAGGACGCTCTCCGCGACAGCGAAGCCCGCCATCGCGAACTGTTCGAACGCATGGCCGAGGGCTTCGCCGAGTTGGAGGCGGTGCGCGACGATGAAGGAAACCTGACAGACTTTCGCCATCTAGCCCGAAATCCAGCAAGCACGCGCGTGACGGGACTCCGGGACGAACAGGTCTTGGGTCGTCTAGTCGGCGAGGTGCTGCCGCCTAAGGATGCGCGCTTTTGGATAGACGCCTATTCACAAGTCTTCGTCTCCGGCCAGCCTTCACATTTTGAGAACTTTATCCCGAATTTGGACCGCTGGTTTGGCATCAACGTCACTCCCTTCGGAAGGAATGGTGTCGGCGTGTTCTACGAGGACATCACCGACCGCAAACGCTCCGAACTCGCCGCGCGGGAGAATGAAGAGCGACAGGCGTTTCTGCTGAAGCTCAGCGACACCTTCCGAAAGCAGATGGACGCAGCCTCGCTCATCAGCGCGGCGGCTCGTTTGCTGGGCGAGAAGATGGACGCGTCTCGCATCATGTTCGCCGAATTCGACGTGGGACGTGGCGTTGCGGAAATTTTCTTCGGATGGTTCGCCGACGGTGCTGAACCTTTCCCAACCACAATGAGCCTTGACGAATACAAGGGTTCTATCGTCGATGACCTGCTCGCCGGCCGCACGGTGCGGATTAACGATACGGGCTCACCTTTCGATCGGCCAGATCTTGCTGCGATAGCAGAGATAGGCGTCAAGGCTCTACTGAGTGTTCCGGTTGTGGCCCCTGGCCGTCGTGTCGTAAATTTAAGCGTTCATCAGCACACGGCCCGACACTGGACCGATGACGATGTGGCGCTCGTCAACGAAGTCATCCAACGTCTCTGGTCGGACCTCCAGCGGATGCGATCGGAGGGCGCCCTGCAAGCCAGCGAGGAGCGCTTCCGCCAGTTTGCCAACGCCTCGGCTGCCGGTCTCTGGATGAGGAAGACCGACACGCTGGTGATGGAGTTCACCAGCCCCGCCATCGCGACGATCTACGGCGTGGAGGCCGATGCCCTGCTGGGAGAGGTGGCACGCTGGGCCGCGATGATCGTGCCGGATGATCGCGAGGCCGCCCTCGGTCGCCTGGCGGAGGCATGCTGCGGCGAAACCGTCGTCCACGAGTTCCGCATCCAGAGGCCGTCCGACGGTGCATTCCGCTGGATCAGGAACGTCGATTTCCCGCTGCGCGACAACGGCCACATCCTGCGCATCGGCGGCATCGCGCAGGACGTCACTGAGGCCAAGCTCGCCGTCGAGCACCAAGCCGTCCTCCTGGCCGAACTCCAGCATCGCGTGCGCAACATCATGGCGCTCCTGCGCTCCATCACCGCCAGGACAGGCGAGAGCGCCCAGAGCGCGTCGGAATACAGGGACATGATGATGGGCCGGCTCCTCGCCTTTGCCCGCGTCCAGGCGCTGCTCACTCGCGCGGCGAATGTCAACGTCGGCATCGCCTCCCTCGTCCACGACGAGGTCAACGTGCAGGCCCAGCACGAAGGCCAGTACGTTCTCGATGGCCCCAATGTCACGCTCTCGCCGAAGGCCGCCGAGGTGCTGACGCTGGCGGTCCACGAGTTGGCAACCAACGCGCTGAAGTACGGGGCGCTTTCCGTGCCCACCGGCCGGGTCACTGTGCGCTGGTCGACCTTCGAGAAGCGCGGCGGCACTTGGCTCGCCTTCGACTGGACTGAGGAAGGCGCCCCCGTACGAGCGCAGCCCACACCTGACACGCCGCGCCACCGCGGCTTCGGCTCGGAGCTAATTGAGGCGCGCATCCCCTACGAACTGCGGGGTCGCGGGCAGGTCACCATTGAGCCCGGAGGCGCGCGCTGCCACCTGGAATTCCCGCTCCAGGAGGGCGCCAGTATCCTGGAGACGGGCGCGCCGCAGCGCGCGAGCGTATTTGGAGGAGCGATCGACATGACGGGCGAACCGGACCTGACCGGCCGCCGTGTGCTGGTGGTGGAAGACGACTACTACCTCGCCACCGATGCAGCGCGGGCGTTGCGGGGTGCTGGGGCGGAGGTGCTTGGCCCCTGCGCGACGGAGGCGGATGCGAGGGCCGAACTAGTGGAACAGCGCCCCGACGCGGTCGTGGTCGACATTAACCTCGGGCCGGGACCGTCCTTCAAGTTGGCGGAGGCGCTAAAGGATCGCGGCATCCCGTTCGTTTTCACGACGGGCTACGACGCGGAGGTGATCCCGGCGGAGTTTGCGGAGGTCGAGCGCCTGGAGAAGCCACTTCAGCTACGACAAATCGTGGGTGCGATCGCGAAACTGACGACGGCCGCATAAGCCGGGAGCGGACCTAATCAGGGTCTGCAACGGGTCGAATGCGGCGGTTCCGCACCTGCCGACCTGATGGTGGCTTTTAATGCAAAGACGGCATCGGAAGTTGGCCAGTGAGCCCGGCTCCTCCATCATCGATCACGCGCGCTTCCGTTTAACGGAATTCGCCAGCGGTGCTTCCGTCGGCCTAGATGCTCGAATGCCAGCAGCGTGCTTGAAGGCCGCGGAGGGCGATCTAGCGCGCTCCTAGCGCAGCTTGAAAAAAGCTCTGTCCGATCAGCAGGGTAGGGGGCTTTCAGCTCAGATCATAATCCTTGTGTCGGGGGTTCAAATCCCTCCTCCGCTACCAGAATTTTTCAACCCCGCTAAGCAGTTAGCGGGGTTTTTCATTGCCTTGCCCTTGCGCCAGAACGGCAATATTTCCTAGCGCAGTGCTAGCGCAGACCAAAAAATTGCCCTGCTCCCGTAACGGTTTGCTGGGGGGTCAGAAAGCACTCTAGCGCACTCCTAGCGCAGTCATCTGCACCGCAGTAACCAGACAGAGCCACCCCTTGAGACCCCCTGGCAACGTCCCCGACGAGCGCTTCCAGCTGTTCCAGCGCAAGGGCAGCGCCAAGTGGCAGATGCGCTTCAGCATCCGAGGACAGGGGCAGCTCAAGCGCTCCCTGGATACCGACGATCTGCGTGAGGCGCAGCGGCGGGCGGAGGCCATCTGGTACGAAGCAACCTACCGGGCTCAGCAGGGGCTCACTGCCCGCGCGCACACGTTCGAGAGCGTGGCTGAGGAGTACATTGCGCAGATCCTGCGCGAGGTGGAGCGTGGCGAACGTCGAGCCGACCAAGGCAAGAGCGAGCCGGCGGTGATCCGCCGGTACTTCGTGGGCTACTTCGGCCAGAAGCCCGTGGATGCCGTCAGCGAGGCCGATCTGGAGCGTTATGCGGAGTGGCGGCGCACCTACTGGACCGAGGGCCCTGGCAAGCTTGTCACGCACATCGAGTACGAAAGGGGAGGCCACTGCCTTCGTCGGCCCGTACGCCGCTCAGCGCCTTCTCTGAGCCGCCAGAGGGGCGAGTTGGTGGTGCTGAGGCAGCTGCTACGCTGGGCCTCGCGGCAGGGCTACCTGAAGACGCCGCCCGAGGTCACCATCAAGGCTCGGCGCATGCCGGACAATCGGCGACCCAGCTTTGAGCCCCATGAGTTCGCCCACCTACAGAAGATCAGCCTCAGCCGGCTCGTGGACCCCATCATGGACGGCAGCGGAGCTATGGTGGAAGCAAGCGACAAGCGGCGCTGGCGCATTAAGCGGCTGGACGACCACACACGGCGTGATCGCACCCTGCTGCATGCGTACGTGATGATTGGCGCGTTCTCCGGTCTCCGGCCCACCGAGATGTACAATCTCACGTGGGGCGACGTGCTGGGCTATCGAGCAGGGCGGGGCAAGCCCGTGGATCAGCGCGACATTCGGTTGCAGGTGCGAGGCAAGGGCAAGAGCGGCAAAGCGATCCCGCAGAAGGCGGCGATCCCGTGGTTCGACACCCTGTGGATGCTGTTCGAGCGCGCAATGGGTCGTGAACCCGTGGATGCCGATCCGGTGTTTGCGAGTGAGGCGGGCAAGCGGATCACGTCGGTGGCCAACGGCTTCACCGAACTGCTTAAGGCGGCTGGGCTGGAGCGAGACCACCGCGGGATCAAACGCACGCCGTACTCGCTCCGGCACTTCTACATCAGCGAGCAGCTGGCCAACGGCTCGGAGGTGCTGGATGTGGCTCGCAACTGCCGCACGTCCCTGGCCATGATCGACAAGCATTATGGGCAAGTGCGACTTGAACGTGTAGTAGATCGACTACGGCCAGAGTGGAAGCGAGCATAGGCTGAGCGACCAAAACAAACATGATTGCACTATGTTGTCAGAGGGTCTCAACGGCCGCACGCATCATATCATCGTTCACATCGATGTAGCGCTGAGTGGTCGAGAGATGCCGGTGGCCAGCGAGCATCATGATGGCCTTGGGCGATATGCCCGCGTGCGCAAGACGGGTGATGAACCACCGGCGACCACTATGGCTGGAACCGCCGTCCAGACCCGCCTGATCGTACCAGCCCCGCATGAGCTGACAGAGGGTATTGGCGTTGAACGCCGCGCGCTTCTGCGTGACGAGCACCGGCTGCTCGCGGGGAGGGGAGGAGGGCAGGGACGATCGGTACTGCTCGATCTCGCGTCGCAGCCGGGCATTGAGGAACACCACGCGCGCGTGCCCGCCTTTGGTGACAGCCGCGCTGAGGCGCAGCTGTTCCCGCACCTTGCCCTCTCCCTCGAGGAGGTCGCTCCAACGGAGTGAGGCGATCTCGCCCACCCGGAGCCCTGCCAGATAGCTCAGCATGAGAGCCATCCGGTTACGGGGGCCGTAGCGCCCTTGGCTCACCACGGCTGTGAGGCGTCGGAACTCGGCCTCCGTCGGCACCCGTGCTTGCTTCAATGAAAGCTCCGTATCAATCATTATTTAGTAATCATTGATACACCCAATAATGTTTACGGGCGAGTATATATCTGATATTATTGCAAAAATAATAAACTCTCAACTAAATAGACTTCAATGCATATGGGAAAAACCAGCGTATAATCATTGATACCAGAGTAGCGTCTAAAAAAACAAATTTGATGCGAAAATGAGATTATAATATTTCATTAGAATTATGTCTTATGCCTTGCAGGCGCAAGATTGCGATATAAATAACATCACAAAAAGCAAATATGGATTGGTTTCGCATCAACAAGCCTCGCCATAATATTATGCAGGAGTTGCTAAAAGTCGATCAATCCATCTGCGGTTGGCTCCTTGGTTCAATTTTAGTATATGAGTTGTGAGCATTGAATATTCCTCATCTTGACCCCGCATCTCACCCAACTCATCCATGATCTGACCCGCCCTACTTATTGCATCCAGGGCTGCTTGCTCATTTCCAGTACCATGCCGACGAATTGCTAAAGCTAGTTGTAAGGTTACTTCAGCTATCTTACGGCGGATTACGAGCGCTTTTTGCTCCCTACGTCTTCGTATATATGCATGGTTTAGATGATATATGCGTATTGAGGCACGAGCACGCTCGAAGTAAACTGGCTCATCTTCCCTTGAAGCCTGAGGTGTTGCCACCCCTAGATCATTGAATCCAATAAGCCCCACCTCATCGCCGCGATACGGATCGATAAGCGCAGGGTACTCATCTCGAAGGATATCGTCGGGTTTGGTAGCGCGTATGCCACCTTTCAATAGTGGAAATTCCGAACTTTTACCACCCCCACCAACTATAGCACCGTTACTAACCCGCCGCTCATTGCAAAATCGGCAGGCAAAGCGCAAGTTAGACACTTCGAACGCGAGCCACCAATAGCCTCGGTGTCCGTTAGCCTCTACGCCACTCTTTGGACGGTAGTGGTCAACTTGATAGTCGTCGCGAACGCGCACTGTCTCGCAATAAAAACATTTATTCTTAGAAATTTTACTCAGGTTTTCCTTGAGCTCTCCCCAGACATTTGAAAATTCGCCAATTGTCTTTGGTTTATCTAAAGATTTCGCTACAGCCTTTTCAGCCGCCAACTTTTTGGCGTTCCAACCTGGCGGCAATACAAGATTATCTGAGGGAATTTTTCTCATTTTTTATCACCAAATAATTCGTCGAGAATTTTATCCATCAGCTCATCACGCTCCTTTAATTGCTTACGCGTCAGCGTTGTCTCCGATGCGATGAAAGCCGCTTCGCGCTCCATGATTCTTTTGACAAATTCGGCATACAGCGGATCTGGTAATGACGCGCTCACATCAACTTCCGATAAGCGCTGATTTACTCTATCCAACTCTGCAGATTGTGCAGGGGACCGATCATCTCCGAGTGCAACAAGGTGGTGCTTTTCGTTGACATCTTTCTGCACAGATGGAGCCATAAGCGAATCTAAGCCGAACATCTCGCTCATCAGCACGCCTGGCACGCCAAGTTTGCTCGGGTCCTCTGACGGCTCTCGCGCTTCAATCTTGCCATCCTCCGATTTGGTAAGCAATCTCACTTGCTTGCGATTTGACATAGCAACGGCCACGGGGTCGTGCGTCACAAAAAGCAAGTGACGGCTTTTATCTTGCCCTACAACTTTATCAACTAATTCAAGAAATTTGAGACCCCATACAGGATTCAAATGAGTATCAGGCTCGTCGAGGAGAAACAAACTTTCTTCGTCCTTGGTAAACCTTAAAAGACCTAAAACCATAAGTAACTGTTGCTCTCCCTCACTTAATTCACGAAACCCTATGCTACCATCTGCGCCCGTCTTACGAATTGTTACGACAATATCGTAAATCAGATCCGAAACGAACGCACTTTCTAAAAGCCTAAAAAGGCTACGCGATCGCGGTTCTTTTTTTGGCTTAAGATTGTCGACAATACGTCGTAAGTCTTCAACTTTCCTTATGAATAGATATATTCTTTGTCGATTTGATTTAGTGTTTATTCCTGTACGTTCTTTAGCAAGGACTTGAAGCGGAGCTAGTGATGCATCATAAAGTTGATTTAAGAATTTTCTGACAACACCCTTAGCATTCCAGAACTTAGATTTGTCTTTGACCGATTGATTTGCGCCCCAAGAGGGTTTTTGCAGCACGAATAACGCGCTTGCCAGCTCTTCAATGCCCAATTCTTCATGAAGCACAGATAGTGCTTCGGCATCCTGATCAATTAGAAATGCCAACAGAACAAAGCGACTATGTATCGCACGCCCGTAAATGAGACTTTGATGGGCTGATATATCGCCAGCTATCATTTTGTCGCGAAATAATACAAGAGACCTATCAAAAAGTTTGCTTAATCTATCGCTAGCGCCTGAGTAATATGCAAACAGAGTTCTAGGAAGCAACCCATTTTCTGTCAAGTATAGCGCATTCACGTTATTTCCCTCGACATTAATATTTGTTCGGACTCTTTCTCTATTGGGATCATGATCGATTAAAATTTTTATGTTTTTGATTTCATAAATTATATTGTATGAGAAATCAGTCTCTGTATGGCGACCTTCAATCAGGTCTCGAAAGATAATGACGAGCGCTTCAATGAGATTCGATTTTCCTGCTCCATTATTGCCAATTAGCAAAACATCCGGTATATTCTCATCAAAATTTATTTCAAAATCGAAAAGATTCTTATATCGCGGAAGTGTAAGCTTGAGAACTTTCATGACAACTTACCCGTGACGCGCCCAATTAAATTTTTTTCGCTATCTTCAAATACTGTGCCAGCGTCTATAAGGGCGCTGAGTTCCGAATAAAAATTCTCTAGATCTTCTATATCATAGTGTGATGCTGTGAACAGTTGCTCTGGTGATAATGGCTTCTCTGCGGTGATGAGTATACTCGCTAGAGAGGGTCTTTGCTTTGAGTGCATGGCATTCAACGATCCAGAATTTATTTGACGGACGGTGCGAGACCGCTGCGATTTGACCCGTACCGATATGGGCTGAATTGGCACATCGGACGGGATGCTTCGGTCGCCACTTAATGCCTCCCCTAACATTTTAGGCCGGATCGCGCCTAAAAGATGACGCGCTTGCTGCACCTCTCTCTGAAGATTTTCAATTTCTGAAATCGTAAGAGTCAATGCGTTATCGATTTGTGTAACCGTATCTCGGGGTGGTATAGGAACAATAAGGGATTTTACAGCCCGAGCGCTAATCGAAGCCAGATTGCTTGTTTGCGTTCCTGCAGCCTCAAGATAGCTATGTGCAACGTAGTTGGTATATCGTGCAAGAAATAGAGGAGATATAATATCAGAATTTAATCGAACCCTGAATACATGATTTTGATGTATGCAATTTGATATCTGTCCTTCCCAGATCCAACCACGACCTAACTTATCACGATCACCACCCTCGTTCATCAAAACGTCGCCAACCTCCAAAAGTAGACGATCTACCTCGGTTTTACGCACCATTATGCTTTTAACATCTTTCAGATCTAATCTGCCGCGCTGCACGTTCGCAACCCGTAAGTAAGGGAGCTCGACTAAATCATCGTTAGGCGTATATTTTCGCCCAAGAGTTATGCCGCCCTGAACTGACGCTATATCTCCGAGTGATTCTTCGGTCCAGCCTTCGCGCGAATTGTAAGCATTCTTAATATGCCTATCGAAATAATTGGAAATCTTTTGGGCCGCAGAGGATGCCTCAAAGTCGGCTTGACGAATCGCACGGTCGACGTCTTTCATAAAGGTAATAATTTCGTCTTGCTCAGATAATGAAGGCTGTGGTAATGGTATAGATGAAATGGTACGTGTTGAGAGATGCTTTACTGTGACGGAGGATGTATTGGCGTTAATTGCTTTGAGATAGCCTGGCAATATAAGCTCGAGGAACGATTGGCGGTATATTGGAGAATCGACTGTAATCTTGGCAACGCGTTGATTTAAAAGGGCTCGAGGTCCATTCCAGTTCGCCGATCGAAACTCACCATCGAGCCCGACGAGATAATCGCCTGTATTAACCCAAAAATCGTCAGTAATAGGTCCTGAGTAAAGCGTTTCAGCCGTGTTTTTGCCAATATCTCGAATTCTTATCAGAGGGGTACCACTCAATTCATTGAAATATCGCGAAGAATACGCAAAGCCTGATTTTATCTCCGCAATTTTGCCAAGTTCCACACGAGGCCATCGCTCCGCGCAATTAAGAAGTGGATCGGTGGATGATTGTATGAATTCGAAATTTGGCGATCTGAGAGTCATTGGACGCTTATATCATTGTCTGTCCGGGCAGCGAGGACCTCCACGGCGGCTGACGCTCGCTGCAAGTGTTCTCTCACGGCTTCGAGAAGATCATTAACATCTTCTAATATGTCTTCACTGGCGTCTGGCTCTGTCAACCATACTACGTCCAGGGTGTCATCTCTGCATGCTAAGTCGTCCCGGGAGAATCTTCGAAACCGGCTCAGCTCGGGTTCAGCCTCGGGGGGCCGAATTGACC
Organism: Methylobacterium sp. 17Sr1-1; assembly: GCF_003173775.1. Taxonomy (NCBI): domain Bacteria; kingdom Pseudomonadati; phylum Pseudomonadota; class Alphaproteobacteria; order Hyphomicrobiales; family Methylobacteriaceae; genus Methylobacterium; species Methylobacterium sp. 17Sr1-1. Next base: position 1,044,491 of record NZ_CP029552.1, read on the forward strand.
CGTCCGGAAGTTCGCCAAATTTTGAAATAAAATCTGAGAAATCTTCATACCGTAACGGTCGAGATCGTCCGAAGGCGGGAAGCCCTGCCCTGAGATCGTAAAACCAAGTTGCCGAAGTAGAACTTCCTGGAATATAATTAAAAAATAGTACGCTAGTGCGTATTCCTTGGGCATAGAAAATGCCGGACGGAAGACGAAGTATTGTGTGCAGCACGAAGTTATCTAATAGCCAAGTCCGTACCTGACGAGCAACGCCACCAGCGAAGAGAACATTATCAGGAACAATAACAGCTGCCCGGCCGTTAGGGCTCAATCCTCTGCCTATATGTTCGATAAAAGCGAGTTGCTTATTTCGGCTAGCGCCAGTGAGCGTTAAATTGGCACGTTCCGGCTTCCGACCGCGTTTGGATACCCCGAATGGTGGATTGCTCAAGATCACATCTGATCGCGGTAAAGCGGCTCCTGCCTCCGCCATGGCATCGCCCGATATCAGCCCTGATACATCCATATCATGAAGCAGGAAATTCATAAGTAATAGTCGAAATGTCTCTGGCACAATCTCGCATCCGACAATCTTTGCCCTGTTTTTAATGGGGGATGACTGTCCATTGATCGCACGACTGGCGGCTACTAAGAAGCCACCAGTTCCCGCGGCAGGATCTTGTATTATTTCGCCTTCTTTTGGCCGCATAACCGTGATGATGCAGTCAATTAGGGGTCTAGGCGTAAAATATTGTCCAGCGCCACTTTTTCTATCTGTTGCAATTTTTTCAAGTAAGCCTTCATAAATCTCGCCGACAACTTCGAAATCAGAGGCATACCATGACATCGAGTTGATTACGTTTAATATCCTTTGGAAGTTATCACTGCTGCGAATGGAGGTTCTTGCATTTAAGTAGATGGAAGATATTGTAGCATTCTCGTGTCCATCAAGCGCCTTAAGCATAGCATTATAATTTTTGAGAGAGAGATCCGGGCTGCAGTCTACAAGCATCTTCCATCGGACATTGTTGGGTAGCCTATTGTCTAAATTTCGCTCGCTCAGCAATTTCAAGAAAAGGATGTATGTTAATTCTGTTAGGTAATCCTGCGACGTCACACCATCATTTCGCAAAATATCGCACAGTGCCCAGAGTTCATTGACAACATCACGCGGGGATGCCTCAGGCTCGATCATCGCAGCAACTCATATCCGCATGGTACGTTCGTCACTGCTTCGTTTAGCGCAGCTGCGCTGTCTCGCGCTAGGGCGTCTCTCCAACCCGCCCTGGCTGCGCCCGAGCGCCTCGCCCACACCCTCGACCGTGCCCTCACCCCCCGATGGCGCCGGACCGGCGCGCACCGGCGGCGTGGCGGTGGGCGCGCACCACCGTCGCGTCCACGAAGTGCAGGTCCCAGTCGAGATCGCCACGGGCATCGGCCTGCGCCTGCAGGCGCTGCAGCACCCGGTCGAACACGCCGGCTTTGCGCCAACGATAGAACCGGCTCGACACGGTTCCGACCGCGCCGTAGCGCGCCGGCAGATCCTCCCACGGCGCGCTCGTGCGCAGGATCCAGAGCATGCCGTTGAGGCCCCGACGGTGATCCTCCGCAGGCCGGCCGGTACGCGGCTTCTGCGGCGGCAGCAGTGGGGCGATCTGCTCCGACTGCGCGTCGGTCAGTTCAAAGCGTCGCATTCCAATCACGTGGGCGCTCACCCCGCCCATGTGAACCCCTTTGCAGAGACGCCCTAGGCGCTCGGGCGTTGCCAGGGCCGGCTCTCGACCAAAGCTGCATCTGCGTGCCGAGCGCGGAGGCTTATAGCGGCTGCCCTGACGCCTGACTTGCGGCAGGAGCATTTCGCCCTGGATGCGCTTATGGAAAAGGGCGTCGTACGACGAGGGCGCTGCCGCCCCGGCTTCCACCTAAAGCCGAGTATCACAGCTTACAAGCGAGGCTACGCCAGCCTAGTCGCCCGGCGCTGGCTCGTGCAACGACGGGGCGATCAATCCGATGGCGAGGATCGTAGCGCCCCTTGCTCTCTACCGCCGCGAAGCGCCGGAACTCGGCTTCAGTGGGTACCGTCGCTTGCTTCACCGAAACCTCATACTTCAAGCTGTTTCGCTGCAAAGTATGATGTTTCCGGGCATGTGCGAGGTCGAGCACGCAGGTACGCTCAATGAGATCAACGGCTTAGCCGCAAACATCACAGAATTCTACTTTTATGATGTTTTGCCCGTGCAGCTGATCCGCCCTCCAAGCTCGCGCTCCCTCGCCAATGGCTGCACGGCTTCCTAACGCCATGAGCGAGGAGCCTCTTATGCGCCTGATCGATGCCGCCACCCGTGAACTGCTGCTGGCCAACGGCCGGGATCGCGACGGTGACCACCACCCAGTGGTCAAGCTGTTCAACCCCATGGGGCCTGCCACGTGGTTGATCTGCGCGATGGAAGCAGATGGCGACACCCTCTTCGGGCTGTGTGATCTCGGCTTCGGCGAGCCCGAACTCGGCTATGTGAGCCTCGCTGAGATCGAGGAGGTGAGCGCGGGTCTCGCGATTGGCTTGGAGCGGGATACCTCGTTCCGACCTACTCATGCCATATCCGTCTATGCACGTGCGGCGCGCGAAGCCGGGCGGATCGTCGACCTTAGTTCCTCCCGCTCAGTGTAACCGAGCGAGAGATCCTTCGGGGTGTGGGGCGCCCCCGTTTCGATTGATCGAAGCCTGCACAAATATCCCAATTATATGATGTTCCCGTGATGCACCCCTTCATTAAATGCCTCGCGGAGCATTTCAATCCCGGCTGGGTCAACAATTTCCGACCCATTTCCAGTTCCTGCACGTATCCAAGGTACCCGACCAGGATGCGCAGCTTGCTCTTGGGGTGATTGAGCTGCTTGTATAGCTTGGCGGAGTGTCGGGTAGATCGTTTGCGGCTGGTAGGATGGACGAGGATCGGTCGCCGGCTCGACCCAAACCACCGCTATATCTCTGACGGGCAATATTATCTCCTATCAGTCAGTCGTTAGATGCGAGCGCAGAGCAGACCGTATTGCGCCTTGTCGGGGCCTGCAACGGGCCGGAGCAGCCCCTCAGTGGGACATGGTCCCTTGAGCTGTATCAGGGGACTGGTGGGGCTCGATCGGCTACGATCCCGTCCATGTGCAACCTCTACAGCAGTTCCCGCTCCCAGGATGAGATCCGGCGCACCTTCGCGGTCGATCGCGACGAGACCGGCAACCTGCCATCGCTGCCCGGCATCTTTCCGGACCAGATGGCGCCCGTCATTCACGCCTCTGACGGTGAGCGGGTACTGACTATGATGCGCTGGGGCTTCCCACCGCCCCCGAAGCTTGGCACGCAGCCGGTCACCAACGTGCGCAACGTCGCCTCGCCCTACTGGCGACCCTGGCTCAAGCCGGCCCACCGCTGCCTCGTGCCGGTGACCTCGTTCAGCGAGTACGCCGACACCAAGCCCCGTAAGACGCCGGTGTGGTTTGCCCTTGACGAGAGCCGGCCGCTGTTCGCCTTCGCGGGGATCTGGCGACCCTGGACGGGCGTGCGTGGACCGAAGCGGGACGAGCCCGTGCCGGAGGAGCACCGGCTGTTCTCGTTCCTGACGACGGAGGCCAACGGGATAGTCGGTCCGGTTCACCCCAAGGCGATGCCGGTCCTCCTGACGACCCCTGAGGAGTGGCGCGCGTGGCTCGAAGCGCCAGCCGAGGAGGCGCTTCAGCTACAACGGCCCCTGCCGGATGAGATGATGACCGAGGTCGCTCGGGGCGAGCGGAAGGATGGAGGATAAAGATGAGGCTTCGAGAATGCTGGCGGCGGCTACTCACCAGCCTTCTCCCTCATTCCGAGGTCGAGCCGGTGTTCCCGGCTTCCGCGGTCGTAGGTGCAGGCAAGCCACCCTGCGCGGTGGCGATCTCTACAGCTTCCTGCGCATGAGGACCCACAGGGTGCTGGTGCCGTTCGAGATAGGTTTTCGCCGCCGCCAGCCGATCAAGGGCCGCGCTCGGCTTCCGGTACTGCTCCGCCATGAGATCTTCGGTCATGGCGAAGGCAAGCTCTTCCGCCAGTGCGGCTATGAGCGGAAGGGGGTCAGTGAGGGCAGGTTGCGCGATCATGATGCATCCTCGGTGCCCCATCTCAATTCTATTTAGGGCGATCTTCTCTTTCTCAAAGGGACAGATCCACACAGGCGGTCGCCTGAGCCGCCACTCATCGTGGGTAGCCGACGGCTGTCACCTCGCTGGTCATGCGGTAAGAGGCAATCGGCTGCTCTCGCTCAGTCGAGATCATGCAGTTTCGCGATCGCTGGCTCAGTTGGTACATCACGGGCTTTCGACCTCCGCCCCAACTGCTGCTCCCGCAGGAAGATGAAGAGACCGCTGGCAAAGATGATGCCGGCTCCAGCTATTGTGAGCGGACCAATCATCTCGCCAAAGAACATGTAGCCGAACAGCATGCCCCATAGGATCAACGTGTACTGATAGGGCACGACCGTCGTCGCAGGCGCCAGCCGGAGCGACTGGTTCACGCATAAATTTCCCAACAGCGATCCAACGCCCAGCAGCAGCATCAGCGCGAAGTCCGTGGGTCCGGTGGAGGTCCACCCATAGGCCAGCACCAGAACCGCACCGAAAATCAGCGACGACACCAGCTGGCCCGTCATCAGAACGGTGCCGGGAACAGCCGCTAGCTTGCGGGTGGTGATGAGGAACAGCGCGTAGAAGAAGCTGCCGGCGAGGGCGCACACCGCTCCCACGGACAACGATCCCGGTGAGGGATGGAGGGCAAGGGCGACCCCGCAGAAGCCCACCCCGATGGCGGCCCAGCGACGCCAGCCAACGCGCTCGCCTAGCAGCAGGGGAGAGAGAGCGGTCACATAGATTGGACCCGCCATGTAGTAGGTCATGACCTCAGCCAGGGGCAGCGTGCTGACGCCCCAGAAGAAGAGCGAGGCTTCGAGCGTCGAGAAGCCCGCTCTCACCAGCTGCAATCCGGGGCGCGGTGCATCGCGGAAGCCGCTGAGCCCGACCCGGTGAATGGCAGGCGCCATCACGCACAGGCCGGAGATGCTGCGGACCAGCATGAGCTGACCCACCGCGTAGGTGCCGAGCAGCCATTTGCCCATCGTGTCGTTCAACGCGAAGAACAGCACGCCGAGCAGCATCATCACGATGCCACCGATGGCGCCCACCGGCACGGCGGCACGCCCCACACTCACAGCCACGGTTTCCTACCCTTCGTCGTTTTGGAGCAGCGGGGGGCAATCAGAGTTCGGCGACCGATCCGCCCTGGTCGTGCGACCAATCGCGCCGCATCCCGCCGATCCGGTTACCCCCGGGATGCATTCCGGTGGCCGCGCCGACGCCATACCCGACCGAAGCCACCCACTCCACCGTGATGATTAGGGACGGCATCGGCGGACGATCTGGCCTTGATGTGCGTGCAACCGCGGCGAGCAGCGGGGCCATATCTCCGCCTGCCACATCCGTGTACCGCTCTCCCCAACCGCCACCGCCAGCCCTGTCCCAGCTGGTCCGATCTGAGAATGGCACCGATGAATTTGCCGCTCCGGCGAGTGTTTCCGCCCATCCTGCTCCCAACATTCGTAGCCGTGGTTGACGGTACCATCATCACGGCGGCGCTGCCGGCGATGGCGAGCGAGTTCGGCGACGTGGAGCGGGTCTCCTGGGTGGTCGCATCCTACTTGGTGGCCAGCACCGTGGCGGCACCCGTCTACGGTCGGCTGGGGGATGCTCTCGGGCGGCGACGCATGCTGCTGCTGGCCCTGGTGCTGTTCGTCACGGCGTCCGTGCTGTGCGCCTTGGCTCATAGCCTCCTGACGCTGGTTGGGGCGCGCATTCTGCAGGGCTTCGGCGGCGGAGGCTTGATGGTGCTGAGCCAGGCGGTGCTCGCCGAGAATGTCGCGCGCCATCAGCTCGGTCGAGCCCAAGGGTTCATGGCCGCCGTGATCGTGGCCTCCTCAACATTCGGTCCGGTGGCAGGCGGGGCGCTGACGCAGGCGTTCGGATGGCCTTCGGTCTTCCTGGTGAACCTGCCGCTCGGCCTGCTGGCTATGGTGCTTCTTGTGCGGCTACCCAGCCGCGAAGGCAGCGGCGAGCGCGGGAAGTTCGACTGGCCGGGCCTATTCCTGTTTGCCGGATCGGTGGTGCCGCTCCTGTTGGCGCTGGAACAGCTACAGAGCGTCGAACCTGCGACGCTGCTCGGGATCGGGATGTCCCTGGTCTGCCTCGTGCTGCTGTGGCGGCAGGAGCGGCGAGCGGCGCACCCGCTGTTCCCGCTGGACCTGCTGCGTCGCCCGGCCATGTGGCGAGCGAACGCCATGGCTGCCTGCTCCGGCGCGTTGCTGGTGAGCGAAGCGACGATCCTGCCGATCCACTTGCGAGCGGTGGACGGGGCTTCGGCAGGAGAGATCGGGCTGATGATGCTGCCTCTGACTGCGACGGTTGGGGTAGGATCGCTGATCACGGGGCGACTGGTCTCGCGTACTGGGCGTGTCGCCATTTTCCCCGCAGTGGGTCAGACCGCAGCCGCGCTGGGCTTGCTGCTCGTGGCGTTCGGGATGGGTCCGGTCGGGGCAGTGCTCGGCCCCTGGGGTCTCCCGGCGATGCTGGCGGTCGTGGCGGTGTTTCAGGGCTCGGCTATGCCGGTGGCTCAAATCACCATGCAGTCGCAGGCTCCACCCGCCATGCTGGGTGCTGCGTCTGCGTCCGTGCAACTGTCGCGGTCGGTTGGCTCGGCCATCGGCGTCACCATCGCGATGGGGGTGCTGTTCGTGGCGCTGGGTCGGAACGCCGCGATTGCTGATGTCTTCGCCGACGCCGTTCGACACGGTCCCGCCGCCCTGGCGAGCTTGCCAGAGGCGTCGCGCGGTTCAGCAATGACACACATTCAAAGCGGCTTCTCAGCCGCCTTCTCGACCATCGCACTCTTCGCTATAGCCAATGCAGTACTGGCGTGGACCCTGCCGGTGCGGCGGCTCTAAAGACAACTAGTGGAGCATGCTTCTGCTCACTCCGACCTGGCTAAAAGCTGGAGGATCATAACAACTCATCAGCGGCGAGCCTGGAATTAAACTAGAACTCTTTTGCTGCCTGACCCAGGCACAGCGTGTGAAACGTTTCTATAGCAACAGGGTAACCCGAGGTGCTTGATCCATCGAGAATTTTGCCATCCTCGAAAATTCGATAAGATCCAGAGACATCATCAGAGGCCTTTGCCAGCCCAGCAAATTCATATGTTCCGCCGTTAAAAATTGTAAATGAGCCTATCTTGCAGTTTCCAGCAAACTGATCGCTTAAGCGCGTTTCCAGCAAGGCGTCGTCTATACGTTTTCTTGAAATATTTTGAACATAATCGGTACAGTAGCCCTCGGCAAGGTACCGTCACGGGAGGTCTTACGCTCCACCTTCATCAATCACACGAGCACCCCGCGCCCAGCAAAGCGGCGGCGGTTTCGTACGTGCGCTGTCGGCGCGGCGCAGTGATGCAGCGACGCCCGGCAACAAAGCGCGCACTAATTAGTTGGTGGGGACTGTTACCGATGATGGCCAGACACGGATCTCGCTAGATGTATCATCACATAGCCAGCATTGCCCATCTCGCAAACTGCGCTAGCATGGTTCTGGCTTGGGCGCCGTGCAGCTAGGGGGACTATAATGATAAACAGAAAGATTGTCTTTGTGATTGGAGCGGGCTCAGGCTTTGACATCAACATGCCACTAGGCACGAAACTAGCCGAAAATATATCAAATTTGACGGCAGTTAAGAACGGCGCCTATGGCATGCCAGAGCCATGCGATCAGAAATTTTCTGATATGCTTCGATACTATGCTCATAATAACGATGATATGGAAGACCCGGATGTAATTGAAAAATACTATAAAATTTCTAGTGATATTAGTCTCGGGATCAATCTTGCTAAATCAATTGACGACTTTGTAAATACTCATCAGCAAAACAAAAATCTGGTCGCTGTGGCTAAGATAGCAATCGCAGAATGTATTCTTAAAGCAGAAAGAAATTGCTTGTTGTATAATGAGTTCAACGGAAGACAATTTGTCGATTTTTCTCAAACGAAGCGCACATGGTACAGTAGTTTGTTCTCTACCCTGACGCACGGCGTGCCATCTTCAAACATGGCAGACGCATTCAAGTACATAACGTTTATAAACTTCAATTATGATAGATGTCTGGAGTTCTTTCTAACAAATGCACTTCGGCAATATTTTTTATGCGACACTGAATATGCCAATAATGTAGTTAAAAATATAAAGATACTGCATCCATACGGACAAGTTGGCTTCTTGCCTGGCTCCGCAGGCACTAGGAATATTATAAAATTTGGAGGATGCGACGACTATCCTCACAGCTCAGTCAAAGCAGCAAATGAAATAATAACTTACACGGAGAACATACAAGATGGAAATTTGCGGTCGGATATTCTTGAGGCGATATCTGGTGCGCAGAGCATCGTGTTTCTCGGGTTCGGATTTCATGATCAAAATATCAAGATATTGACACCGCCACCCTCCCAAATTGTCTTCAACAAGCAGATATTCGCTACTGCGATGGGAATTTCAAAACCAAACGCAAAGGTTTTGATGCATAATCTAAGAACGATGTGTTTGCCGCCTAACTCTGGAGCGCAATCCGATAATGCAATTTTCCTAGAAAGGGAACTAGATTGTACTGGCCTGCTTTCCGATTATGATCTTGTACTGAAGTGATGGCGAGACCTTATCACTTCGCCCTGCAGCGGACAAACACGAGCGTCTGGCGTCCGCCCTAAAAGTGGGTAGAACGCATCTCAGGGACTATGCCGCCCTGCGACGTGGGGATCAGGCGGGCCGTGTAGGCGTAGCGCGCCCCACCGCCGATCACGCGACATCGCCGCCCGGCGTCAGCTGCCGTGACAGGTCATCCGCAGATTGATGGTGCTGTGCGCACGACGGGATGGGGCGCAGCTTGTCCAAGGCCCGAGGCATGCTCGGGCTCACCCGCATCCGGCGGATCTCGCATATCTACGCCATCGCGACCATCGCCCTCTCACAATCACCTGATCGAGCCGTCCCCGCTCCCCACCGACCCAAGCTCGGCCTTGACCGGGAACCACGGGCCTGTTTGTTCTCTTTTCGTTCTGAAACGGAGAGCGCCAAGTGGGTTTCTACCGGGTCGGCGAGGAGGCAGCAGATGGCAGCGGGCTCGTCCGCGTGCCGTTCATGCGGACGACCCTGTGCGCGGGCTTCCCGAGCCCCGCTGAGGATTTCATCGAAGGCGCGCTGGAACTGCCGCGCTGGCTGGTCCCCAACCCACCTGCCACCTTCATCTGGCGCGTGCGGGGCTGGTGCATGAAGGGCGCCGGCATCCACGACGAGGATCTGGCCGTGGTGGATCGGTCGCTGTCGCCCACCTCCGGCGCTGTCGTCGTTGCGGTGGTGAATGGCGAGATGAGCATCAAACGCCTGCTGATGACGGGCAACCGGCTGAGCCTCACGTTCGACAATCCCGACATGGATCAGGAGTTCGCCCTGGAGGATCTGGAGGAGGGGCTGCTCTGGGGTGTGCTGCTGTTCTCGGTGCGCTGGCACCATGTGAAGGCCCGCTCGGGTGTTGCGCGATGAGCCGAGCCCTGGCGCTCATCGACGGCAACAGCTTCTATTGCTCCTGCGAGCGCGTGTTCGACCCCAAGCTTTCCGGCGTGCCGGTGATCGTGCTGTCCAACAACGACGGCTGCGCCATCGCCCGCACCGCCGAGGCCAAGGCGCTCGGCATCCGCATGGGCGAACCCTACTTCAAGATCCGTGACCTATGCCGGCGGCAGCGGGTGCGCGTCTTCAGCAGCAACTACGCCTTGTATGGCGATATGAGCGCTCGTGCCAACACGGTGTACCGGCAGTTCGCGCGGGACGTGGAGGTGTACTCCATCGATGAGAGCTTCCTCGACCTCTCCGACGTGCGGGAGCGTGACCGGGTGGCGCTGGCTCGGGATCTCCGCTCCACCGTGCGCCGATGGACCGGCCTGCCCACCTGCGTGGGTATCGGCCCTACCAAGACCCTCGCCAAACTGGCCAACCACATCGCCAAATCGATCCCGGAGCTTGGCGGCGTGTGCGACCTCTCCGACGAGGCGGAACGTGCAGCGTGGATGGTGGGGATCTCGGTAGGGGAGGTATGGGGCATCGGGCGTGCCTCGCTAGCCCGGCTTACTGCGATGGGCGTGGATACGGTAGCTGATCTGCGCGACCTCGATCCCCGGCCGGCACGTCAGTCGCTAACGGTGGTGGGGGAGCGCATCATCCATGAGCTACGCGGACGGTCGTGCCTGCCGCTCGAGATCGTGCCGGCCCGGCGCAAGGGCTGCGCGGTGACCCGTAGCTTCTCCACCCGGATCATCAAGCGGGATGTGCTTGAGCAGGCCGTTGCCGCACACGCAACGCGGCTCGGGGAGAAGCTGCGCCGAGATGGGCTCGCCGTGTCGGCGGTCACGGTGTTCTACCACACCAGCGAGCATGACCGCGGCGACCCCATGCGGTCCGTCTCGACGGTCGTTCATATGCCCGAGGCGACCAACGACAGCCGGCACCTGATCCAGGCGGCGCTGCGGGGGGTGGAGAGGACCTGGAAGGAGCAGGGGCCATCCCCCTGGCGCTACAGCAAGGCCGGGCTCGTCACCACGGACCTCGTGCCGCTGGACGACGCTCCCCGCCCGCTGTTCGACGCACATGACCGGGAGAAGTCCGGTGCGCTGATGGCGGCAATGGACGCCTGCAACAGCCGGTTCGGGCGCGGAGCCGTGGTGCCTGCGCGGGCGGGTTTGGTGGAGAAGCGTAGCTGGTCCACCAAGTTCGAGATGCGCTCACTGCGTTTTACCACACGGCTAAATGAGGTGCCGACGGCCAGTGCGACGGTGCAGTGATTGCGCCGTGCTCCGGCGGAACGGGGGAGCTGCGAAGGCGCCTCACTCTGCAGCCTCAGGGCTTTGGAACAGTTTGCTCCTTGGGCTGATCCCAACAGCGATCGTAAAATTCTGACCTATCAAACGACTTGTTCTCGGGATCCGCTGGGTCCTTCATCCTCAACCCGAAATGCTTGTACATCTCTGCAATTCTCACATGCGCGGCCCGCATATTTTCGCGGCGATCCTTCTCGAAATAGCTCGGCCCATTGAGTTCGAGCAGCACGATGTTGGCACACATCATGACCGTATAGCCCAGCGATATAGCCTCTGTCGCGAGCAGCGTATCCTCTCCATGGATGTCATACGTGGGGTTGGGGAAGACTTCACGACGGCCTTCTTTTCGGAAATTGCGCAAAACGAATAGGCTACCTTTTAAGTCGGGATTTTTGTGAAAAATGTGATTGGTGTCGTAATCTCGACCGGCTTTATTCCAGAACGCGGCGGGGTGCCGTGGGTCTTTTCCGTCCCAGTAGGGAAAGAAAATATCTACTCCAGCGTAGGCCGAGGGGCCATTCGAAGCCATTTCATCAAAAAACGTTATATCAGTGCTCTTATGATATTTGGTTCCAAGAATGGCATCGTCATCCATCATGATGCCCCAGTCGTACGTACTGCTGTAAAACCATTCCAAGCATTCAATACGGTTGGTGATGAGCGGTCGTCCCTCAACTTCGCGAATGGCAGCATCACCAAATCGGGCCTTCAATTCGTCGAAGATACCATTGCCTTGGACGTTGAAGCTGTCAATGTCGTTCTGGCTCCACCCACTAAGCAATATCGCTATGGATACGTCGGTTTCCTCCATCCACCAATTCAGCTGCTCAAGGAAATTCGCGCTCCTTAGCTGCCACTTAGCTGGATCAGGCGAACGGTACGACGTGATATAGGCACAGAATTGCGCTTCTGCTCCGGCGAAATTTAGCACGCTGCCGGGCGCCGTCTTGCTGAAGGGCTCGCAAGCGTGTCGGCGGAGCATGGATGCCGACTTGACGGTGGGTACCATGTAGCGGACCCGACTATCAGGGGTGGAAAACTCAACCAGCAAAGCGGCTTGGCGGTCGTCCGTATTTACGAACTGCGCTTTCGCTCCCACATTGTGTTCCTTGAGGAGCTTGCACAGGCCTGCCATTTCCAGGACTGGCAGCCGAACATCTTGATCGATGGGAACTGGTCCCACGGCATCGAACAGCCGGCACTTCATGTTGTCTGCGCGACTATCGCAAGGCAACACGGATGTTGCAAAGTGATGCACGTCGATGTAATATTCTGTTACCGTTTTTTCTCTTTCATTATTGTAGCTTGAGCTACTTTCTAGCGGTACCTTATAGGTCAAGCTATCGCTTGAAAGATCAAGAGCGCGAGGTATTTCAACCTTTCCAGGCATTTGATATTCGTATGAGCGATGATCGAGATGCTTGTTTGTCGATGGCACGTGCATTATCGTCCGCGCGCCATAAGTGATATGACGGTTCTGCCTCCATAGATTTGACAAAACTGCTTGATGTCGATCAATTTGATGTCGTACTTCTTGTCGTAGCTGACGAGCTTTGAATTTGATGCTGCCGGTTATGATGTTGTGCCATTTCAAAAAAGAGGTCGCTCGTTCTGCCGTCAGTTGTAAATGCGGGCCATAACCGACTGGGACAGCCATATGTTGAAAATCTGTGTCCATATCATTGAACACTTCTGCGACAACCCGAACTCCGTTAGAGGCAGAAAATTCCACGTGATCCACGGCAATTGTGGCATTCCATCCGGATGCAATGGGAAAATTAAATGCCAGGCGGTCAGCCTCACGGAACGAGAGCGTGTACCAGCGATCCCCCAACTCCGCCCACTCAAATGGCAAAGTCACTCGTGCCGTTGTAAACGTGTAAGTCGTATCTATATTCTCCAAGCATAAGAACGTCTCGCCCCCAATAGACATGTTCCGAATGAGAATTTTCCGTTTATCGGCACCGCTGCCTCTTTTCTCTTTTCCGTCAACGAGCCGCTTGATCGTGACCCAGCCCTGAAGGATGTTAGAGATAATGGTTTGCGGCGGCAGCAAGACGGCGGCAGGCGCATGTGTGGAAGCTGGCAGATTGGCACTAGCAGTTGGCGACGCACCTCCACTTGAGGCTGTGATATTCATTGCAGGTTGCGGCGCTGTAATGGGAACGTGACCGGAACCGAGTGCAGGCCCCTTAGTGGCGCTCCTTACGCTATCATAAACATCTGATGGGCTGCCGATGCTTTTGATCCATCCGACTAGATCGACTGGTGCTTTCCCCAGTCGATCTGCTTCAAGAAGCGTGGTGGCATACTGCGTTACAGCTGTAGCGCTTCGCGCGTTCTTGAAACACAGCTGGACGGGCGCATAAAATCGGTTGTTTAGCTTAATACTATTGCATTTGAGCCCATGACGATCGCAATAGGCTCTAATTAGATCGTCGTTATTGATCAGGGGCTGCCAGACCTCATAGATGTCATGCAGCGCCGCATACACGCGCGACCAAAACGCGTCCTCGTGCTTGCGAGCCTTGCCCGCGTGACGTTGAGCGGCGCTCAGCCGGCTATCAATATCGTCCAGCTCCTTCTTCAGGGAGGGTTGCTGGGTGTTATGGCTTGCGCTCATCCTGGGCCTGCAACTTTTTAGATATCTAAAATTTTTTTGGAGACCCTGGGTATCGCTGCGGCATTAGCGGCATGTTAATAGGCACGCGCCGACACATGTCTACATGTTGGATACCCTTTTCCCTCACCAAACCAATGTGGCTCGCTACCTGCCGGCGATTAGCCACGGGTATGCCAAATCCGCGAATGATGTGACGTGGCAGGCGGAGGGCCTGCTAGGTCCAATGCTTAACTATCTGCGGTCAGGTAGTATGTTTCACTACCCAGCAACTCTCGCGAGTGCCGGGCAAGTGATGCAGGAGAGCGGCAGCCTCAGCACGGCGCGCACGAACATCACCGAGCGCAATCGCAAAACCTCGTTCGTGGTCGCGGATAGTGGAGGTTTTCAGATCCAGCAGGGCACGCTGGGACCCTGGCGCTACACGCACACCGTGTTGCAATCACTCCGCTGGCAGGAGGAGCACGGCGATTTCGTGATGGCCCTCGACTTCCCGACCGGGGGGATCGCCACGGGCAAAATGGCCGCGCACATTCATCGGCTCATCCATGTGGACGGCGAAAACCTCGAGGCCATGAGCCGAGCCAACGGATTGAGCGTGGCATTCAACGGATGCCTTCGGCAGACTTACATCAACACGGAGACCATGCTGATCCACCGGCAGCCCGAGCGAGGTTTTCTCGTGGTGCTGCAGGGCACGAGTGAGCCCGAGAGCCGCGAGTGGTATCGTGTCCACCAGCCGCTCATTGATGCCGCCGAGGGCATCGCGTTCGCTGGTACCAGCAATATCAGCTACCGACTGATGCTGCGCCGCCTCGTCGATATGCGCGACGACGGCACGCTCGCGCGCATCAAGCACATTCATGTTCTTGGAAGGGGTACGCTTGCAAGCGCATGTGTGCTGACGACGATCCAGCGATGCATTCGAGCAAGCATCAATCCAGACCTTCAGATCACTTTTGATACGGCTACGCCATTTCAAGAGGCGAACGAGCGCTACAGCCTGCTCGCCTATTATGTGGCTGATAACAAATCACTTTCGATCGAATATAATCGCCCATCCGACGCTGAACTCAGCGAGTTTCGGCATCATAGCGAGCTGACGTTCGCTATCAACGATTGGTGTCACGCCCGCGCGCAGGCTGAAGCACACAGGCTAATCAAAGACGCGCAGGGCTCATATCCCGCCATGCATGGCCGGGCTACGCCTAATGCCGGTATCAGCATCATCGGCCAGCACCTTGCGGTGAATGATATTGCGGTGGTGCGGCATGATCGCCAGGACCCAGATCCCCGCAACTTTATCGTCAAGCCAGATAGTAAGACTTCACTGCTCATGTGCGCGCACAATGTGGATGCCGCAACGCGGGCGCTTGAACAAGTGACTGCCAACTGGCTCAGCGACGATGGCGAGACACGGAATAATTTCCCCGTCGATCTCCTGGTGATCCGCAGCCTTATCGAAATAATTTTTGCACCCAACCGCGTGCTCGGCCTTATGGATGAGCTGAACGAACAGCCGCCGCTGGAGGTGGACTATCCAACGGCGGAGTTCCCGTCGCCGATAGCAAGTGTCTCGCCCTACAAGGCGCATGATTTCATCGAACAAAATCGACAGCGTTTGGACGCGCTCGTTTTGTAGAGCACTCAAATCCGAACGACACGGCCCCAGCAGTGCCAGATCCGCTGCGAATGCAAGCCTGCCTTAAGCCGCCCGTGATCGGTCGCAAGCCTAATAGCCGCGGAATTATCGAGATGATTAGACGAAGAGAGCTTACTGGATTTTTTCGAGGCGATTACAAGCCTCGATGGAATGATAATATCGATCTTACGATCATGCTCATTGTGATGTATGTTGCATCTGGTGTGGCGGTCAATGCATTCGCGAAATATCTGCCCGTATACCCCGTAAAAGTTCCATTCAGCGGCAACCCGCCGGTGTCGTTTCCGCTCATTCCCGGCACGCTGCTGGTGGGCCTGATATTTGTAATGCGCGACTACACGCAAAGGCTCATCGGCGATTGGGTCGCAGCGTTCATGCTCATAGCGACCATCATCGTATATTTCTGCGTAGATCGAGACCTGGCCTACTATAGTGCACTGGCGTTTCTCGTAAGTGAGGGGATCGACCAGATAGCCTTCCATTTCCTCAAAAAAGAGGATCTCAAAGATCGCATCCTTTGGTCGTCCGCCGTCGCAACGTTGTTCGACGGGGCCCTCATACTGTATGGGCTTAATGAGCTCACCTGGCCCAATTATATCTCACACTACGCAGGAAAAATGCTGGCCACATTCGTGATCTGGCTGGTTCTCTGGCATCTGCACAACAAGCGTAGCTCTCTAGCCCCGGCTGAATGAACATGACCGCTGCTGCAACAATCGCATCCGCTACCCCGCTTCGAATGATCTGGGTGACGTTCCAGCGCGCCGGCTTCCATCGTTGGCCCGAGGCATCTGGGGACCGCGCGTACCTTTCCGCCACCCACCGCCACCTGTTCAAATTCCGTGTGTGGATACAGGTATGGCACGGTGATCGTGAAGTAGAATTCCATACGTTTCTCGAATGGCTGGAGGGGCTATATCAAAGCAGTATACTCCAGCTGGATGGAAAGAGCTGCGAGACAATTAGTGACGAGCTGTACGAAAACATTGCCGCTAACTACCCCGGCCGCGATGTTTGGATCGAGGTAAGCGAGGACGGAGAGTGCGGTAGCTACTCGCAGTACTCGGCCAGCGAGCAACGCAAGTGACCATTTGGATTTTGCCCATCGAGGGCCATGAGCAGCGTTACACGGGGCAGTGGCTGCACCATCTCCCCGTGCAGCTGGCGCAGGCAGCCGCGGCACGCGGCGTGCCGGCGAGCGTGATCCAGATCGAGGGTGAAATGCCCCCGCCGGTGCCCCTGGCGGGCGCCTTCCTCGATTTCGCCGGCACCAACATCTTCAAGAGCACGCAGATCGCCGAGGTCGCTCGGCGGTTCCAGCGGGGGGAGGTGCAGCCGGGCGACACGTTCCTGATCACCGACGCATGGCATCCCGGCGTGCATCAGATCCGGTACATGAGCGCGCTGCTCCAGAAACCAGTGCGCCTGATCGGACTGTTCCACGCCGGTCATTATGACCCCAACGACTTCCTCGGCCGGATCGCACCCCGGGACGTCGCATGGGCGAAGGCAATGGAACGCGCGCTGTTCGAGGCCTACGATGTCAGCATGTTCGCGACGCAAGCCCATGCCGAGCTGTTCCGCGCAGGGGTGAGCGTGGCGGCGGATGATCCGCGAGTGGCCGTGTGTGGGTGGCCCATGGAGTACCTGGCGGCGGAGCTACAGCCGCACCTCGGGCAGCCCAAGGAGAACATCGTGCTGTTCCCCCACCGGCTGGCACCCGAGAAACAGCTGGAGATCTTCAAGGATCTGGCGGGGTCGTTCCCCGGCTGGCGGTTCCTGACGTGCCAGGAGATGGCTCTCACCAAAGGGGATTACCACGACCTGCTCGCTCGGAGCCGGGTGGTGTTCTCGTGCAGCCTGCAGGAGACCCTGGGCATCGGCTGCTATGAGGGGATGCTGGCGGGGGCAGTGCCGATGGTGCCGGATCGTCTCAGCTACCGCGAGATGTACCCCGAGGAGTTCCGGTACCCCGCGGAGTGGACAGCCAGCTGGGCGGCGTACCAGCGGCACAAGCCGGCATTGGTGGCGCATCTCTCGGCCGTGCTGGATCGCGTGGTCAGCGGTGGGTACAGCCTGACAGCATGCGAGCAGCAACTCTCGCGTTTCTTCTCCGGAGAAGCCCTCTACGATCGCGTGCTCGCCGCGTGAGATCGAGACGGATACCAACGTGCTCCTTCGACGGCACGGTCGCCGACCGTGCCGTCGATCCATTTGGAAGGCAGGCATGATAGGGTAGGGTGGCAAGAAGGCCGCGCTGGATCGAAGGAGCGGAACTCCAGGCCCTATGAAAGCCCATGGTGACAGCAGCCTCGTCTTCGGTGAGACGCCGGACGGTGCCATCGTCCACATCACTGAGGTCGCCTCTGGGCTGGCCTGCGGATGTCGGTGTCCCGGCTGTGGCGCACCTTTGGTTGCTCGCCGGGGCGAACACCTCGATCACCATTTCGGCCACTACGGCTGGGCAGACGGCAGTGGCTGCGCGACCGGGCCCGAGACAGCCCTTCATAAATTCGCTAAGGCATGTCTCGCTCGACGTTTGGAGCTGGTCCTGCCCGGCTGGCAGGAGACGGAAGGCGCAGGTGGCAAGGGCTACCCCGGTGGAGCCCTTCGTCTCGATGAAGTGGCCTTGGAGCACCGGCTGAGCGGCATCGTTCCGGACGTGATCGCTCGCCGAGGTGGCCGCGACCTGCTGGTGGAGTTTCGCGTCACACACCCCTGCGATGCGACCAAAATCGCGAAGTTCGTCAAGCTGAACGTGGCGGCGGTTGAGATTGACCTGTCGTGGGCCCCGCGAGATGTGAGCCGTAGTGGGTTGGAGGAAGCAATCCTCAAAGAGGCACCGCGGCGCTGGCTACACAACCCCAGGCTGCTGCTATCCAACGCGCTCCGGCCAGCGAGTGTGGACCTGCTCAAGCCGTCTGCCGCGGTAAATGCTGTGTCGTTGGCTCGAACATACCGCGCAGCTCACGCGGAGGCGCGAACAAGCCGATCGATCACGATGGCGGCTAGTCGCCTCGCCACCGATTTCCCTCAGGCGATCGGCATGGCCGTCCCGGGCATTGGCTGCTTTACGGTCTCGCCCTCCGATTGGCAGGCCGCGATCTTGGAGCAAATGATCGACCGAGCCCTCGCGGGGGGACGACCTGTCATCACCCCGGCAGATGCCCTCCGGCAACTCAAACAGAGAGGTTGGCTTCGGTCGCGCTTCGCACGGCTCACGACGGCTGACGCCCAGGCTTTGAAGCAGGTCGATCCCTCCTTCGCTCTACCCGCAGAGGCCATCAAGGCCTGGATGAGCGCTGCGGCACATGCCGGCATCCTCATACCCGCGGGCGGTGCCGAGCGATGGACCCTTTGGCCTGACGTCATGTCGAGGGTCCGCGACGAACGCCGCAACCGCTCCGCTATGGGTACTCGATGGCGCGCGTAGCCCGCGCCGGAGAGCTGCTGCCGGCGGCAGCGTCACCGCCGTTGATGTTCCACGACCGCGATGGATAACCACTCGCGCAGCTTCGTGTACCGGCGCTTTGCAGCGCCCCCGCGCACAGCCATGCCGATCGCCTTGCGCTGTCCGATCAGCACCACCAGGCGCTTGCCGCGCGTCACGCCCGTGTAGAGCAGGTTGCGCGCCAGCATGGTCCAGTGCTGCGTGGCGATCGGGATCACCACCGCCGGGTACTCCGATCCCTGGCTCTTGTGGATCGTCGTCGCGTAGGCGGGCACCAGCGTGTCGAGTTCCCCATAGGGATACACCACCTCCCGCCCGTCGAACTCCACCACGAGCGCCCCCTCATCATCGTCGATGCGCAGCACGGCGCCGAGGTCGCCGTTGAACACCTCGCGGTCGTAGTCGTTCTGCGTCTCCATCACCCGATCGCCAGGGGCGAATTTCCAACCGAACCGCTCCACCATGGCAGGCGGATTGGGGTTCAGGACCGCCTGGAGTTCGTGGTTGAGGTTGCGGGCGCCGAGCACGCCACGGTTCATCGGCGTGAGCACCTGGACATCCCGAACGGGATCGAAGCCAAACCGCTTGGGTATACGCCGCGTCACCACCTCGATGAGCTTGGCCACTCCCTCTTCAGGCTCGGCAATCTCGATGAGGTAGAAATCCGTCTGCTCGCCGGCCCCGGCCGGTTGGGGCATCTTCCCAGCGTTGATCCGATGGGCATTCACCACGATCCGGCTCTCGGCGGCCTGCCGAAATACCTCCGTGAGACGTGCCACGGGAATACGCCCGGATGCGATCACATCGGCCAGCACCTGCCCTGGGCCCACCGATGGCAGCTGATCGACATCGCCCACCAGCAGTAGCCCTGACCGTTCCGGAACGGCCTTGAGCAGCGCGTTCATCAGCGGCACGTCCACCATTGACGTTTCATCGATCACCAGCAGGTCGCAATCCAGAGGGGTCTCCTCGTTGCGCGAGAAGCCGCCGTGCTTGGGGTCGATCTCCAGCAGTCGGTGGATGGTCTTGGCCTCCAACCGGGTCTGCTCCGTCATCCGCTTAGCTGCGCGGCCAGTGGGGGCGGCGAGGACCACGCGAACCCCTTTGGCGATGAGAATGCGCAGCACGGTGTCCAGCGTGCTCGTCTTGCCCACACCCGGTCCGCCGGTGATCACCGAGAGCTTGGACGCCAGCATCACGCGCACCGCCTCGGCCTGGGAGGGAGAGAGCACCTTGCCGGTCTTCTGCTCCACCCATGGCCGCGCCTTCTCCAGGTCGATCTGAGGCCAGGGAGCCGATCCCGCGGCTCTCGCGATCAAGCGCTCGGCGATGCTGCGCTCCGCCGCATGCAGGCCCTTCAGGAATACGCAGGGTTCGTCGCCGATCGTGTCGGCGATCACCTCTTCCCCGCGTAGCAACTCTTCGGCGATGGCCGCGCGGATCAGCTGGGGTTCGACCTCCAGCAGCTTCTGAGCCAGCACCGTGAGGCGTTCAGCCGGTAACGCGCAATGCCCTTCATCCATGGCCGTCTGCAAGGCGAAGGAGACACCCGCTCGCAGCCGGGGAGAGGCATCCCGCTGCATGCCGAGCCTCATGGCGATCGCGTCGGCGGTGCGGAAGCCGATGCCGCGTATATCGCGGGCGAGCCGATAGGGGTCCTCGGTCATCACCTGAATGGATTGATGGCCATAGGTCTTGAAGATGCGCACGGCCCTGGCCGTGCCAACACCGTGGGCGTGCAGGAAGATCATGATCTCACGCACGGCCTTCTGCTCGGCCCAGCCCGCGATGATCTTCGCGGCCCTCCAAGGGCCGATGCCGGTGACCTCCTTGAGCCGATCAGGCTCGGCCTCGATGATCTCGAAGGTGTTCTCGCCGAAGACGGCCACGATGCGCTTGGCCATGGCAGGGCCGATCCCTCGCATGTGGCCGGAGGCGAGGTACTTCTCGATGCCTGCTGCTCCCGTAGGGGGCGTGGCCTTCAGCGTCTCGGCCTTGAACTGCAAACCGTGAGTGCGATCGGAGATCCAGACACCGGTGGCGGTGATCCACTCTCCAGCGCCGATGGCAGGGGCGTGGCCAATCACCGGTACGAGGTCGCGCTTGCCTCGGGCCTGCACCTTGAGCACGCAGAACCCGGTCTCTGGCGAGTGGAAGGTGACACGCTCGACCGTGCCCGCGAGAGCCTCGACAGGATTGGCTCTGTCGACCTGCCTCGGTGGGCCCATTACGCTCACGCTTCCTCTCGGGTTCTCGACCCGTTGCCGCTGCCATAGCTTGGCAAGGCGGTTACCGCCGATCCAGGGCAGCGCTGGTGCCATGAACGAGAATATATTTCTTGGTTCGTTCTTTCGCCAGAACTGCGACGCAATCCGGCCGATAACGGGTCATCCGATCAAATGCCGGTGCTCCGCTCCCGGCTCACATCGCAAGAAACTTACGCGGTGGCTATTCGGATGCACCCTTGCGCTGCTGCCACCGAATTGCGACCGCATAGATCAGTCAGAAGATAACGGAAGGCGAATTATATCAAATATTTCGTTTATGGTCGCCTTGTTGCCCGAGGGACATTCTTGGGGACCTGCCAATTAAATTCATCCGCGCCGTGGAATGTCATAACGAACATCTCCAGCGCGTGATTGATTTCCTTCATTCTCCGTTCTGTCTGGGCCTCTCGATCGAACATCACATAAGCAGCCAGCAAAACACCGACATCCCACACCGCGCACATGCAAATTCGAAGTGGCTCGGCGGTCACCCAATCGATTACCTCCTGCGTTTTGTCGCCTTGCACCGCATAAACGTACCGGCCATGACTGCGCATGCCTAGCTTCTGCATGGCATCCACCTCGTCCAATAGCTTAATAGTCGTATCCATGTCGAAACCTCCCATCTGAGCAGATAGTAGCTAGATTGGTAAGGAAACGATATCAGTGAGCCTTTCCACTGAGTTGACGACCGGGGTCTGAGGATGACAGTGGCCCGGAGCAAAAATGCAAGCCGGGCCATTCAATTGTTTGTCTCCAATTTGGGATATGGTCGTGCTTAGAAGATCGGCTTACAAATTTGAAACCACAACATTTTGCGGAAGAGGGTGACTACCAAGCATTGCAGCCATTGCTGTTGCTTTGTCTTCCCTCACCTTCGCCCAGCGCCTACTAGCCGCCTCACTCATATTCTTTCTTGTTTCAGCGCTTTTTGGAGCGCCCGAGAGGGAAGCGCTGATGGCCTGCTTGGTGGCGTCTGACTGCTTGGTACCGGTTCGCGCATCCCTAATTTTGTCCTTGCTTTCTTGGCTGTGAGTGTCGCCGCTTTGCATGTGGCACACGCGCTTGCTCATCTCCTTTGTTTTGATTTCCATCGTATGGACGCTGCAGATGCCGTCCATGAAAGCATTTTTGTTTTTCCAGCTTAGGACGTAGCCATCATCGCTAAGCATGAAACCCATGGGATCTCCAAACAGCATTTTCTGCTTGAGCACGTTGTAAAAATACCGTTGACGCTTCCACAAGACGAGGTACTCATCCCATGAAATATCAAAAACTCGACCCTCGCTTTCCTGATATGCCTTGCTGCTTTCATAGCGACCTCGAAGAAATTTCTCCAACTCCTGATCGCGTTCCGATTTGAATTGTGTCATTTGGCTCTCCTTGTTAGACGATATACCCTTTTAGCGGCGCACCACGCCAGTTTGCGATATTTTCTTTTCCGTCGAGGATCTGATGGCGTTGTCACAGTAGGCTGCGCCGAGCGTTGCAATAATAGGTTAGTTGTATGTATATTTAGAGGAGGTAACATTCGCACTAGATGGAAGTAATAGATTGGATCCATCTTCTACGAAGTAGAAGATAGACACAACCCACTACCACCCAAACTAGCACAAATATCACCGTCCTTACCTGCGAGTTCTCGCGGCGTGTTTGCTCGCGCTGCTCGCAACCCACTCGCGGGAACTTCGCCGGTTAGGCGCTGTCGCACCTCGTCTTGCCAGACGAGGGCTGCTCGCGGCGCCACTTCGCTGACGCTCCGTGGAGAGCGCCACTCGCGGACTTCCAGTCTACCCATCTGGTTTTGGGTCGTAATGGCTTTGGGAGAGGGTGCCGCGGGCGAGCATGCACCGCAGTGGCACTAAAGAGCCCGAAATTGCGAAAAATTAGAGCGCAAAATCAACTACTTAAGAATTGGATCCTGACTGGACAGTGTCCTTGTGCGTTCTGGTGCATTTTGCGATCAATCACGGATGGAGCGGCGTCCTAGATCATCACGTTCTAATCTCAGGTTGAACAGCAGGACAACGGCAGTAATGTTCTGGACATGAGAACTGGTCGTGCTCAAGCAAAGGACACACACATGTCGGTGCTCAAGACCCTCAAGCTCAGCGCTGCTGCTCCCGCCGTGTCGGCCAACGACCCCCTCGCGCGGGCGCGGGAGAAGCTGCTGGGCCAGCTCGCCGAGCAGAAGGAGATGGTGACGGCCACCCTCGAAGGCCGGGTGTACCAGCCCCCCAAGACCCTTGGCATGCGCAAGGACGCCCAGGGCCAGCGGGTACGCATGGAGGTCAACCGGCGTGTGCGGCGCGGTTGGTTCCAGGACGAAGCCGGTACCACGCACTTCATCCTCCGGGTCGGTGGCAAGCCCATGCCGCTGCAGCCGGGCAAGGCCGCAATCGGCATCGGCACCCTCGACAAGCTACCGGCGATCATCGACGCCCTGATCAACGCGGTGAGGGCAGGGGAGCTGGACGCCCAGATCAAGGAGGCTGCGGTGGCCCGGGGTCTCATGATGGCGGAGCGCCGCAAGAAGAAGGCGGCGTGACCCCGTTGCGGTGACGGCGCACGTACATGGGGGCGGCGCCGTCACCCCGAGATGCGGTGATCTCCGCGTGGCGCAGTGTCGTCAAAACCGCCGATCCCGCAGAAAAAACGAGCGATCCCACAACAGCTTAGGCGCGCGTCGGCTCACCCAGCACAGCAAGTGCGCGAAATCGGGTTTTGGTCGCAGATAGCCGGCAGCATCAGATGCAGACTGCCGCAGCGCGATCTACGGCGGCCCACACGTACAGCCGGCGCAAGTACGTAACGTAGGCATTCTAGTACGCAGCATATGCAAATGCATTGCATGCCTTCTGATCGATAACGGGCGCAGCAACACGCTCAACGCAAACTCCACTCGTCCTCGCGACACCGCCAAGACAGAGTGATCTTCTGAAAAATGAGCCAGATTGGCCAGATTTCGGCATCGCCATGCCGAGATGCACTCTCGCGCGTGTGCGTGAGCGCCCGGCATTCCCAGGTGCAGCTTGAGCCGCAGGGCACCCGCTGCGGCCGGCAGCTCACCACGGCAGCCACGCCGTGATCCTCGAACATCGCTTCGAGCATATCGCCGAACCCGGTCGACGCCGCCGGGCCTGGATCACCAGCCTCGCCCCCATCTTCGATGCCACGGTTCCCACGGAGGCCGAAGTGCCGATCACGGCATTTCAGCGCTACCAGCACCTCGGCCAGATGGTGCTCGCCGCGGATGAGGTGCCAGCCCAATCGGTGAGGCGAGGCCCGGAACGCATACGCGATCAGGGTCTGGATCATCTGGTGCTGAGGACGACGGTCAGCGGCAGCATCCGGGTCGATGTGGGTGGCAGTCCCGTCGAGGCCGCTCCCGGCGATCTCCTCGTGCTGGATTTGGCTAGGCCCATCCGCATGGAAACGGGGCAGGGCCGGGGAGCAACGCTGTTCCTACCGCGACGCATTTTCGGGGATCGCGCCGACGAACTCGCCTTCCGGCACGGCGGCGTTCTCCCCGGGTCTGCCTACCCCTTGGCCCAGCTGCTGTCGGACTTCCTGCGGCATTTCAACGAATGCGCCGTGTCGGCGACACCCGGGCTCACGCACCATCTGGTGCCGGCTACGGTGGACCTGTGCCGGGCATTGGCCTGGGAGGTCAGCGGCAGCGCCATGGCAGCGCCCCCGGAGGAAACCCAGCTGCGGTTCGCCGTGCAGCAGTTCATAGAGCAGCATCTGGCGCAGGTAGACCTGCCCATGCTGAGCGCCCAGTTCGGGCTCTCCCGAACGCCGCTGTACCAGCTGTTTGCCCCTGATGGCGGCGTTTACGCGTATATCCGGGACCGCCGGCTGGCTGAGGCCATGCGGCGGCTGCGGCACAGCGAGGGCCGGCGGCCCAAGATCGCGCGGCTCGCTCACGAATGCGGCTTCCACAACGATCTCGTGTTCAGCCGGGCCTTCCGGCGTAAGTATGGAATGAACCCCAGCGAGGTGCAGCCCGGTCCCCAGGTACGAGCACCACAGCCTGCTGATGCCCCATTGTTGGGATGGCTGAGAGAGCTTTAGCGCGCTTAGCATTGCCGCTGACCTGGCTGATAAGATTGTAGCGGCGTTGCCACTTCGATGCTGGCAACGGGCAGGTCAAGACGGGATCCGCCTTACGCGAAATTTAGATCTTCCATTCGTTATTGCCGAGCGCGATATTGACTTATCGGCTTTAGAAACGGCGAGTGCAGAAACAATGTCCAAAACCTACGAGATCGCCCAGGATCTGCACGGCAAGAAACTGTACCAAGAGCGGGCACGAAGGATATTGCCTATTTTGGTAAGGCAAGCGGCTTCGAAGCGGCCTCTATCATACGAAGCCCTCGCCGATGAGCTAAGCATGACGAACCCCCGCGTGTTGAATTATCCGCTAGGATGTGTTGGAAGGGCCCTGATCGAGCTAGCAGAAAGCTGGGGCGGGACCATACCACATATTCAATCACTTGTTGTTAATAAACAAACAGGCTTGCCGGGATCTGGTTTTGACGGGTTTCTAAATGACGAGGGTTATACATGGAGTGATAGCTCGGAAAGAAGATCTGCAATTGAGCAATACAGAACAAAAATTTACGAATATCCATACTGGAACGATGTCCTATCAGAGCTAAATCTGATCCCTGCCCCAAATTATGTGGCCGATTTGATTGAGCTAGCATCTGGCTGCAAAGGTCAGGGTGAAGGGCCGGAACACAAATTATTGAAAGAATTCATCAGTGAAAATCCAGCTATCGTCGGGCTTGCGGTCAATCATCCAAAGGGTCAGATTGAAAGAGGCATCCCGTCCGGCGATAGGATCGACGTTATTTTTCATAATAGGCAGCGAATATGCGCTGTCGAGGTGAAACCCAAAAATGCACCGGCACAGGATTTAATCAGGGGCCTGTTTCAATGCGTTAAGTACCGCGCCGTCTTAGAAGCTCACGCTAGCTTCGCCGGTCTTGGTGAGGGGGTTGCAGTTTGTCTAGTCCTTGGGGGCGGGCTTCCAAAAAATTTGGTACCGCTTCGAAACAGCCTCGATGTAAAAGTTATCGAAAATATATTTGATTTAATACCCAGAAAAACTCGTCACCTCTATCTCCGTAAGTCGTTATAGCATTCCGGCGTTATCTAGGCCGACAGCAAATGCCAAGTCGGCCTTTACCCATTGGGTCCAGGCGGCATCGGAACAATCGCCATCACGCCGCCAAGTACGCATCGTCGGCAGAATAGTACGCTTCATCTGAATGTTAGTGCGCTTGCCGCAAATTATTTACCGCCCAACTGAGCACGGACAGCAATAATCCCCGAAGTCTTCGCGATCCACGCGAGGCCATTCCGAGGGATCAGCTCATGTCGTCTTCCATCACGCTCTCCGCTGCTACTCGCCAAAACCTGCTGTCTCTGCAGGACACTGCCGCGCTGGCAGCCACCAATCAGGGCCGGCTCTCCACGGGCAAGAAGGTGAATTCCGCCCTCGACAACCCCGTCAACTATTTCACGGCGGTGGGCCTCAGCGATCGTGCGTCCGCGCTGTCGGATCTCCTCGATGGCGTTTCCAACGGCATCCAGACGATCCAGGCTGCCGCTAAGGGCGTCGATGCGGTCACTACCGTCGTCAAGCAGATGCAGTCGGTGGTGACCCAAGCGCAGTCCAACGCCACCGCCAACCTGCCCAAGCTGCAGGGTACCCGAGCGCTCGCGACGGCCGGTGAGGCCACCGCTACGGGCAAGAGCATCTACGACGTATCGATGGGCAAGACGCTCGCCGGCACGGCCGCGGCGGCCACCTCGAGCACCCCCGGCGTGGTGGGCATCAACACGGCCAACGCCAACCAGATGCAGCTCAGCGCGGGCTTTACCACCTACAAGTTCGACATCGGCTCCACCGACACGGTGAGCGACCTCGTCAGCAACATCAACAAGTCGGGCATCGCCACCGCGACGATCGACGTGCAGGGCCAGCTGCAGATCACCGGCACCGGCTCGGACACCCTCTCGGTGGGCCTGGGCAAGACCACCTCGGGAGCCTTCGCGGTGGATGCCACGGAGACAGCCAAGCTCACGGGCGGTGCAACCCCATCGGCGGCCGGCGGCACGTCCGCTCAGCGCTCGGCCCTGGTGGGTCAGTTCAACGCGCTGCGCACACAGTTGGATCAGGCCGCCCGGGATGCCGGCTTCAACGGCACCAACCTGCTGGCCGGCGATAGCCTGAGCATCGCGTTTAACGAGAAGACCGGCGCGGCCAAATCCAAACTGGACATCCAGGGTACGTCGCTGTCCGCGTCCGCGCTGGGCATCGGCGAGTTCAAGGACAGCGCCACGGCTCAGTCGGGCGCCGACATCGGCATCCAGAACAACGCGGACCTCACCAAGGCCGCTGATGCGCTGAGCAACGCGCTGGCGAACCTGAAATCCATCTCCTCCACGTTCGGCTCCAACCTGTCGACGGTTCAGAACCGTCAGAACTTCACGAAGGAGATGATCAACGTGCTCACCACGGGGGCGGCCAACCTCACGAATGCCGACATGAACGAGGAGGCGGCGAACTCACAGGCGCTGGCGACCCGGCAGTCCCTGGCGGTGTCGTCGCTGTCCCTGGCAAGCCAGGCCAGCCAGGGCATCCTTCAGCTGCTGCGCTGATCGATGTGTGCAGCAGCAGCGGAGCCTCACGGGGCTTCGCTGCTGCCATGAGCGACGGGCGCACCGAGATGTCGAGATCGCCCTCAGCAAGCAGCATCCCAAGGGCCGGTTCGCCCCTATACCCCGCGAAGGTAAGGGCAGTCAGCGCTGATGCGCCAGGAGCATCGTACAGCGCGTTCGGGGGGCGTCCTGGTGCTGGGCAGCTGCTGCGTTCCCCTGTCGGTCCTGGGGCATCTTGAGCCCAGCATGACAGCTTCAGCTCCGAAGAGGCATCTCTACTGGTGACAGGCCTCTCAGGCGAAGCAGGAGATAGCTAACTGAGGTTAGCTAAACGCTTCCAATAGAAGAACGCACGGCCTATGGCGTGAACTTGAGCGTCCTTCGGATGCGTTAATCACTAATATTTCTCAATCTAACTCCTCATCGTCGTCTTTTGCTGGTTCAAGCCCCTTCGCCACACGGTCTAGTCGATGAAGCTCATCGATATCTTGAGCATCAAAGGACGCTGGTAGTTTGTGAAACTGTAGATCTGTTGTGTTTAAGTTCATCATTTCGATCATCTTTAGAAAATATAAATCTGTTTTGCTCCTATTTGATTTGATTTGAAGGATAGTAGATCGATTGATGCAATAGGCAACAAAGTCAGTCAACTGCATAAGAGGTTCGGTCGAGGCAACGTACTCGCCTCGGAATTGGCCTTTCCACTTTCGGAACAGAGTTTTCCCGAATGGGGCGCCTGGCTTTCCTAGGCCTTGATCCACTAATACCGTGAGCGGCTCTTCGCATTCGGGGAATTCCCTCTGAAATCGCATGCAGAGCAGTACCAAGCTCTGAGTATAACGATCAGTTAGATCAAGTCCATCGATCTTTCCTGCCCAGTTACTAACGTTATGCCCTACGAAAGTCCTGTCATCCACCGTCTGGAGCATTACGGGCCAGCGCTTAATGCTATACAGTTCTGCAAAAAATCCGAATATCTTTAGATTTAATCCATCCTCAGTCTGTGCCCATTGGCCACGTCGATTGAAAATTTCGGTGAAATGAAACTCCGTCAAGGGCTTTCCGATGATAGATGAAACATGCGCAAGGCATTCTTTTAACTGATTTCGTACATATTCGACCTCGTCATCTTTGAAACGCAATGCGACACAAGTCCTTCGGTTCCCTGTCACGTAGCGCGACTGCCCGTTGGTTTTAGGTCCATATGTATCGTCGATTACTAAGTGCATGGATCTCGTCTTTCTTTGCCGTCAACGGACAAATGATGTTTGAGCCTTACGTTACCGGAACGAAGCTTGTTGTCACCAGATTTACATCTCGTCGTTGGTGATGTATCCAACCGCGCAACCCCGGCTGCTCTAGCTGGCTAACAGCGGTGTAAAAATCGCGGTGGCAGTAGAAGGGCCGTCCTGGAAATGCTCTGTTTAGCGATTGAATAGGTACGCTGTTGTATTAAGCAACCTGTCGGCGCAGGTATCCACGGATCGCCGGAAACCAGACCCACTTCTTCATTTCCCTTTGGAGGAGGGATGCAACCCATATCTCCGCCGCGATGTAGCCAAATGGGATGCCATACAGGAGAGACCACGCCACGGCTTTCCCGCTCTCACCCGCCGCGTAGGCGAAGGACGCGATAACGAACAACCACATCACGCTAAACTGAAAAATCTTGTTGGTGGCAAAAAATTTCGACATCGAGCATGTTCCCCGTGTTGCTAATTGATATCTGCACAGCACGGCTTTCCAATATATTACTCGGCGGAATACGCCTGGAGTGTAGTTAACAATCGGACGGCAAAGATGATGAAGATCAACGCTGTACATGCACCGCCTCACGTGTGACGTGCCCTGCCGATGGCCAGGGTAGGGGAGGGCGGCCTGCGCGGAGACGTTTAGGGGGGCATACAGGGAGTTCGAGGGTGTCCTGCTGCTCGCATGCTCCCGCGCTGCCTCGTTGGTCCTGGGGCATCCTGAGCCCAGCACGACAGCTTCAAGCTTGCAACGAGCAGCTCCGCTAATGCGGGTCATTCAACATCCGCAGGCAGGCCCGAACCATCTTACCCGCTTCCGCAGGGGTCACGGTTCGTATCTCAACGGCCTCGAACGACCAGCTCAACAGCAGACTTCGCAGCGCTGTTTTTAAGGGAAACCTTCCGGCGCTTCGAGCGTAGCGTTGGCTTCAGACATCCCGCCAGAGGACCGAGTGCGATGGAACCGATGAAGCCCATGGAACCCATGAAGCCGATGGAGCCGATGAAGGGCTCGGAGCCCTGGTGGCCGCAGGAGCTGGGCCAGCCCTCGACCAGCGGTGGCCAGAACGGCATGCGCTACGCGTTCTTCCCCGATAAGCAGCGGCTCCTTGTCGAGACCGACGGCAAGCTGGCTACCTACGATAGCGGCGACCACCGCATCAGCGGGGTCTCCCAGTCGAATGGCCGGGCACAAAGCTTCACCACCCGGGATGGCGACGTCAATGTGAACGACCTCAAGGTCGTGGACTGAGGGAGGTTCCGGCACGAGGCCCTCCCGCGCCAACTTAAGCCACGGCGCGGTAAGGCCCTGTGGGGACGGACGACCAGCGCTCGATTATCTAAGGCACGTCGCGCGCCGGCCCGCGTTCTAGACCTCCGACCGCTTCGGCGCGCAAGGAGGTGGGGCCAGCAGGGGACATCAGGTCTGCCTCGCCCACCTGATCCGCGACGTCCAGTACGCCCGCGAGGCCGGCGACATGGTGCTGGCGCCCGGCCTGAAGGGCCAGCTCAAGCGCGCCTGCTCCATCGGGGGACGACGGCCGAGGCTCAAGCACACCACCCTGAGAACCTACGAGGCCGCCTTGGAGCGTCGCCTCAAAGGCCTTTTGGTCCCCGATCCGATGCATCCAGCCGGGATCAAAGCTCAAGCCCATGATCCGCAAGGCCCGCCCCGACATCCGCTCCGTCATCGAGACCGCGCGACGACACGCCGCCAGGGCCATCGACGCCACCCGCGAAGCCCTCAATACGCCCACGCTCCCAGAGACTGCCTAACACCCCCGGACACCGGGGGTGAGCAATTACCGAAAATAATCTTGACAATCTACAATATGCTGAACACTCTTGCTGCTAGATTTGCGAGGGGGGGAAGATGCGTAGGATTGTGTTTCGCGCCATAGGATTAGTCGTTATATTTGCGAACACTACTCAGTCTTGGGCTGACCCAATTTCAAAAGAGAAGTATAACCAACTGCAAACTCAGGTCAAAGAATTAATGGCATCACAATCAGAAAAAGGGCCGATTATAGTATTGCCGAAGGGGATGCTGCCTCTGACAGGGTTTAACGAGAGGAAAAACCCTGACGGGCAATTTGTCATAACTCCGGGGGATGATCCTCAATATGCGGGCTGTATGAAGACAGCGATTGCTAACTTTGGTTTTGATGTAAGCGGTGGAACAGGTATTGACGTTATTGCAATGAGCACAAATGGCCTTGCAAGCATGGGTCGCTTCAAAATCGCGACGGACGACTGCATGGCAGCATATGGGACACACCTTCGTGACGCTCTCGGTGATGCCCAGCTGGAGGGAGACGTTTCGGACTTAAGGCTACAATATGGAGGTATTCACAAGACCTTGGGCGAGTTTGGAGGTAGGATATCTGATTTGAATACTGCTATATTAGGCTTTGAATTATCATTAAAATCTTCATTAACAAAAGATCTAAATAATATTACCAAATCAATTATGACGAAGGAAGCGGTGCAGAAGCTGTTGGATGAACGACTTTCTTTAATTAGGAATGATTTCAAAAATTATTTTGAAGAGGTCAAAAAAAATCAAAATGTACAACGGTCTAGACAAGAAGCATCAGAGAAAATCAATCTGTCACAACAAGCTCTTGTTGCAGTTATCGAAATTGCTTTTGCTAATGACCCCGTTGCTGTTCGCAATCTGTCAAATGCGGTTCAAAGTTTTGCAAAGCTAGCTAACTTAGGCATATTGATGGCCGCTGGATCTACAACTGTTGTCGTGCTTGCCGCACTAAGCGCTGTAGGTGTCATAAACAGCTTGATACAGTCATTTGGAAAAATAGGACCGTCTGAAGAGCAAATAATATTGGAGCAAATCGGTCAGTTGCGAGAGGAAGTTAAGACAATCGGCCAATTTAATCAACGAAGTTTTTCGACTTTATTCTCTTTTTTGAATGAATTCTCAACTTATGTCACTGGAAGGTTTGATGGATTTGACGAAAAACTCTCATCTATTATTGAATTAATTAAGCTGAACTCTGGATCTGCGTGGATAAATCAGAGGCTTAATAATACAGCTTTAGCTTATTTGGTCAAATCCCCATTAACAATTGACGCAGATAGATGTTTAGTCGGAGCTTCATCTATGCACCTTTCAATCGAAAGCTATACTTCATGTCTGGCTAGTTTTAAGAGATATGCAACGGAAGTTGCTAAGCTCGATATTGTAGCTGGAAGTGGAGCGCTGGGCGAGGACCCGCTCAATGATGTCACACGCAGGTTGTATCTCACGATCGACGGCGGTCAAAACTATAGCTATTTATTATCATTCTACAATAGCACGGCCGGTAATTGGAATAGCAAAATTTCTCCTAATCCAGGAGAGTGGGCAAAAGGCGTTGATGCATACTTAAATCTACTCAGTCGGTTCGATAAAATATTCAGTATCCACAAAAAACATGTCAAAGAAGAAATAATCAAGCAAGATCGTCCTCGTATTGATGATTTGATCGAGGCCGGAAAATCCATCAAGCGCGATATAAAGATTTTAAGATCTCTTGGGGCTAGCAATATCGTAGATCTCTATGGTAAAGAGATTGATCGTTTGAATAAAATCTTGATTTCGAGAGTATTTGTTGAAACATCAAAGGTGGATCTGAATGTAACAACTCTTGATATGGCTAGGCGTGAATATATCGAGCAGGTAAACAATCATTCTTCAGTATTCAGAGTTTGTGGTGTGATCGATCGCTCAGTTAAGATGTCGCTTGGCCCAAACAAAGATAAATCTATAAAATACGAAACTGGAACGGTGTGTGGACCAAGCGTTTTCACCAATAAAGACAACGACATGTATTTGAAACAAGACGTCCTGGCATCAGTTAAGCAGTGGCCCGATACGCGGTTTGCATTTACACAAAATACGACTATTGAAAATGCGAGAATGCAGCTGCAGGCTGAGTATCTAGATCAGGAAAAATCAACAAATTTGAGTGTGATCGTTTTTGGGACGATACGTGAACTGCTAGGCTCATTGATTATAAAAGACGCCGAATTAATTGAAATTTCTCAAAGAATTGTTTTTTTGAAGCATCTTCTCGTCGAGCAGCTCTTGCTCGGTTACGAAGCTCCTCCCAATGAGGTTTACAGATCATGCATTGATGATGTTCAAAATTTACCTGGGGAGACGATATCGATTGCTGAATATAGGCGGAGTGTCGAAATCGTTAGAAATGATACAAATATGAGAGACGCACTTGCAAGCTCTCTTTCGGACGCTGATAATAAATTGCTCACGAAAATTCGCGGCAGCATTAACGAAGTTCCGTCGTCTGATCTATATCCTACTGTTGACCGAAGAATGATGGTGCTTAGGTCTTTGGCCGAATAAGATACAGTTGTCGTGTTAAATCTAAAATTGTCATTTTTTGCAGCGGTCCGCTGTAACGCATCGGACCGTTGATCAGCCTCTGTTGTAATCAAAATTGAAGTAAAATATCTTGGAAATAGATTTATAAATTTAACACGTAAGCATTTTTAATTCATATTAACATGACACAAGTTCCGCGCACTTACTTCCCCATGCACATTTAGTCGGATGCGACAGAAGGGTAATCTGAGTGTGAGCGGGATAATGGCGTAACTCTTGGACGCTTGCGTAATCGCTTTGGCACTGGGGGGCGTGATCGCCGCCGTTCGGTATAAACGCTACCGCTCGACAGAAGTCGGCAGCTTCCGTGACGTTGGCGTATCCGCCCACCAACCTTCTTGCCATGGAACAGCGATTTAGCGCACGCCTAGCGCAGCCGGAAAAAAGCTCTATCCGATCAAAAGGGTAGGGGGCTTTCAGCTCAGATCATAATCCTTGTGTCGGGGGTTCAAATCCCTCCTCCGCTACCACCCGTTTAGCCCGCTTGGTCAATGACTTAGCGGGCTTTTTCATGCCCGTTAGTCTGTCGATGCGTGTTGCAATTGCCTGCAACACGGGTGCGGGTTTTACAACGGGTTACGGCGTGGCGTAGGCTGCTCCACGCAACACCAGCGCAACACGAAAATGGGCTCAGCAGGGCGCGCCGGGTGGATCATCTTCCTCGGCGCGCAGCCCGGCCACAGCCTCTTCGCCAAGCTTGGAGCGTGACATGACCAAGCCTCCCGCCAAGGAGCCTCTGGCAAGGTCTCAGATCTCCGACGATACGCCGCTCCGGCTGGCCGATGCCGCTCGCCTCGCCTTTCCAGCAGGCGGGATGACGGCCGCAAGCCTTCGCCGAGAGGCCGCCAAGGGGCGCCTTACCATCGAACGGATCGCCGGGAAGGATTTCACCACGCTCGCCGCGATCGAGCGGATGCGCGAACTGTGTCGCGTCCCGCCGAAAGCCCCCGCCTCTACCTCGTCCCCGCGCGCCGCGACGCCGCCGGTCGCGTCACTCGCGCCGCCCGACGGGTCATCCGAGATGGTGCCAAAATGCACCCCACAGGATGCGCTGCAGGCGAAGTTGCAGAAGCTCATCAAGCCCTCGCCGACTATCTCAGAGAGGCCCAGCAGCCGGCGCGCACGCAACGTGATCTCGATGCCATCTCGCTCGCCGACGTCTTGAGCATCTATGTCGACGACGTCGTGACGCCTCATCCCGACCAGCAACGGATCGCCAAGAGGATCGCCCGTCTCTCCGCATGGTGGAGCTCGAAGACCCTGGCCCAGGTCACCGGGGCAACCTGCAGGGCCTACGTGGCATCTCGGCCATCCCCAGGCGGCGCTCGGCGGGACCTGCAGGATCTCTCGGCCGCGATCGGGCACCACCACCGGGAGGGCTACCACCGCGAGCTCGTGAAGGTGGCCCTGCCCAAGAAGGGCGAGGCGCGCGAGCGCTGGCTGTCGCGCTCGGAGGTCGCTCGGCTGGTCTGGGCCGCCTGGCGGGCCCGGGAGGGTGATCGCCCAGCAGCAGAGGGCGGCAAGGCCGGCAACACGACCGTCGGCCGCTACACCATGCGCCACCTCGCCCGCTTCATCCTGCTCGCCTATTCGACGGCGAGCAGGCCCGGCGCGGTGCTGACGGCCAGCTGGGAGGCCGCGGCCGGCCGCTCCTACTTCGATCTGGACCGTGGCGTGTTCTACCGGCTGCGAGACCGTCGAGGTCTTCGATGATTGGGTCCGGCGCGGTATCCTGCCGGTAGCGATGCCGGGCACCCACCGGTGGGACCGCATGGCGATCGATCGGGCCCTTGATCGCCACTCCGGCCTCGTGGAGGCTGCCGGTCAGCCGTTCGAGGAGTGGGCGGCCCAGCATGCGGACTAGGCTCAGAGGCATCAACACGGTCTCGGAGGGTCTCCTGAGCGGCGCCGGATCTAACCGATGCCGCGTGCCCGCAAGTCCGCAACCGACGTCCACCCAGCCGCAAGACCCGAGCCCATGGTCACGGCATTCCTTCTGCTGGCTCAGTACGGCGGCGCGGCCGTGATCTCGATCAGCCTCGTGTGCCGGGATTATTGCTCGCACCTGACGCCCGAGATGCTGATCCGGAAGATCTCCGTCGGCGGGATCGCCTTGCCGCTGGTCCGGATCGAGGCGAGCCAGAAGGCGGCGAAGGGCGTACATCTGGTCGACCCCGCCAGATGGATTGATCAGCGGGCCGAGGCCGCGCGGAAGGAATGCCGTCAGCTCTGTGGTGCTGCCTATGTGGAGGGCGGCCGCGCTGGCGGTAGGGTTGATAAGCAGGTCCTCGGTTCGTTGAAGGCCGCCGACTTCCCTACATGCCAGTTTCGGCTGGCGCATGCGCGTTCGCATCAGCGCGCCGTGCAGCGCTGAAGGGCTGAAGGGCTTGCGCAGGAGTAGTTGCCGCAGCGCTACTGCATTACCGGTTCGTCGCTCGCGATCGTCTGTGCCACGGCAAACCCGGGATATGCATCCTGGGCACGGCTTAGCTCTGGAAGGCCCGCACGTCGGCTTCAGGCACTCGGCGAAAGGTGAGGTCGATGATCTCCGCCACGATGTGCTTCAGCGATCATTCAGCCGCATGTGCCGCACCCGGGATCGAGATCCTGGCGCGGCACGGGCGGTGAGCCTCCTGTATCTCTACTCGCTCGCGCTGGCCTTGCGCCGTCGGGCTGGCTTGTTGCTGACCGTAGCGTCGCGCGAGGCACTGGCGGCTGCGGCTCGGGCGCGCGACTGGCCGAGGCCCGAGTTCTTGGCGAGCTCGGAGCGCTGCGCCGCGTACCGCTCGGCGACCATGGGGTATGTCGGCGGTAGGCCCCACTTCTGACGGTACTGCTCAGGGGTGAGCCCGCGGCCGGCGAGGTGGCGCTTGAGCGTCTTATAGGGTCGCCCGTCCTCGAGGCTGATGATGTGGTCGGGAGTGACAGTCCTCCGGATCGGTACCGGTGGCTCAAGCTTCACGGGCTCGGGTTCAGCCGGTGCTCCGAGCCGTGTCAGTGCCGCGTGCGTCGATGCGATGAGCGTCGGCAGATCGTGGGCCGTCACGCTGTTGTTGGCCACGTAAGCGGACACGATGTCGGCGGTAAGCGTGACATCATGCGGGAGGGCGTCGGCATTATCGTTCATTGAACCTCTCCGTTTAACCTATGTTCAGAACGGAATGGCGTCGGCTATGTCGACGAACTCAGCGCCATAGAGCTCATGTACGCGCATCCTGGCCGCCCCTACAATTCGCTCCGATCAAATATTCAGTCATCGTACACCGGAAATGCATGTCAGTTGGTGACCGGCCCACCGGCATCCGGATTGCTCAGCTCCCCAACCACGTCCGGCCACCGGTGCACCAATGGTATCGAGCACCCATCAGGCTCAACGAACGCCACTTCCGCGAGACATTCGACGCTCTCTCGAGCTTACGCGCCCTGACGCACGCATTAGCTGACGTGCGTTTGATGGCTGGAGGACCCAAGGGACATCCCGAACTGTCGAACCGCCGGCGAGTTGGTGGTGTGGACGGCATTCGTAATTGCTAGTGCATTGACTCATTCGGATAGTGCAGCTTTGCCATTGACGGCATCGAGGATGGCCGTGGCCGGCTTGGTCCAGACGAAGGGCTTCGGCCTGTCGTTGTGCTCGGCGATGTAGCGGTTGATCGCTGCTTGCAGGTCGACGATCCCGCTGAAGCTGCCCCGTTTCAGCCTTCGCCGGGTCAGGGCGGAGAAGAAGCCCTCGACCGCGTTCATCCACGAGGCCGAGGTCGGGGTGAAGTGGAAGATCCAGCGCGGATGCCGGGCCAGCCAGGCTCGCACCTTCGGGTGCTTGTGGGTGGCATAGTTGTCCAGGATCACATGGATCAGTTTGCCGGCCGGCACCGCGGCCTCGATGGTGTTGAGGAAGCGCAGGAACTCGTCGTGGCGGTGACGCTGCATGCAGCGGCCGATCACGGTACCCTCCAGCACGTTGAGCGCGGCAAACAGCGTCGTAGTGCCGTGACGGACGTAGTCGTGGGTCTGGGTCTCGGGGCGACCTGGCATGAGCGATCGGCTCGGACGGGTGCGCTCCAGGGCCTGGATCTGGCTCTTCTCGTCGAGCGAGAGCACGACGGCGTGGCGCGGCGGGTCCATGTACAGGCCGACGATGTCCTCGACCTTCTCGGCGAAGGCCGGATCGTTCGAGCGCTTGAAGCTGCGCACCCGATGCGGCTGGAGGCGATGGGCATCCCAGATACGCTGGACGGACCGCAGCGAGATCCCGACGGCTTGCGCCAGGGCGCGGCCGGTCCAGTGGGTGACCTCACCGGGCGGCTCGGAGCAGGTCAGCGCCAGCACCTCGGCGACGGTGTCGGTGGAGTGGGGCGGCTTGCCGGGCGGACGGGTCTTGTCGCGCAACAGTCCCTCGACGCCTTCTTCGGCGTAGCGCTGTTGCCAGCGCCACACCGCGGGTCGGCTGACGCCGGCCTGCTGGGCGACGTCGAGGACGGAGAGGCGTTCGGCCGAGAGCAGGACGATGCGGGCGCGCTGAATATGCTTGAGGGGCCGCGCCCGATCGGCGACGATGGCGGACAGGTCCGCCAAGTCGGCGGCGCTGGGGATCACGCAGACAGTCTGAGCCATACCTCAGACTCGCATACCTCACGCCTGCCGTGAATCCTCTGAATGCGTCAATGCACTAGAGAACGGGAGAGCGCCATGGCGGACGAGGCAACTACCCGGAGATCAGGAGGGCACCAGCCGGACGTGAGCGGAGGCCCAAAGGCCACCGCCCGATCCGGTAACAAGAAACCAGAGCATGACACCCACAAACAGGGTGAGGGCGCGCTCTCGGAGGCTGGACCGACTCCGTCATCCGAAAAGGAGCAAGGAGTAGTGCCCGATCCTAGCCTTTGATCTTCCCGCAGCATTCAAGAGGCAGATACGATGACGACGGCTGATCCCGCCAAACCCGGAGATAAGGCAGCACCCGGCACGCCAGGCACGGGTGAGAACCTGTGCCGAAGCTGCAACGGCACTGGCAAGATCCACAATGAGCCTTGTCCGGAATGCGCTGGAACCGGGAAGGTGACAGAACCTATCGGTGGGGCCTGAAAGCAGCGTCAACTGTTGACCGGAATTCTCAGGCTCGCTCGCAGCGGGCGCTGCGCCCAACTGCTCTGTTCCAGAACGTGAGTACCCGGTCGACAGAGAAACAGCGGGAGCCAGCGGCTGAACTCTACAAGTCGTGCCGCGCGACTATTTTAGTTTCGGCGTAGTCAGATGGTGGGTATGAGCTATAACGCCGCCGACCCCCAGGGACGACGGCTGCCCTAAGCTGTCCTTGCCCGCCAGGGCCGCTGCGGCGAATGCTACGGCGTCAGGCACATCCTCCACTGACCCCACCAAATCGTCTCTCCGTCGGCCATTCTGGCGTAGCGGGCTTGGCCGCACGTGCCCAACCCGACGATTCGCTTCGGCTTGGCCACCTTGCTCAGAATTCCCATCGATGTCAGGTGCGTGACTAGCCCTACGAACGAACAGCGAAAGCCCTGACAGTTTCAAACGATTTTCGGTTCGAGCAATAGATGACCTTCTGGCGGGGCTGCGTGCAGGGGGGGCTGCACCAGAGAGCAGGACTAGGAACGATGACACGTCTCAGGGCCACTCGACGGAGGCCGCTCAAGTTTCGGCGCAGCGTCGTCCGCGACCTGCAGAACCGCATCCGCTTCGCCGTTGTCGGCCTACTCGTACTGATTGGCCTTCATGTCGTCTCCATGATTGCCTTCGAGCATCTGGCGCTCGGCGAGGCGATCTGGCTGACATTCACCACGATTACGACGACGGGCTATGGCGACTTCTCAGCTAAGACCACAGCAGGGCGCGCCTCCACCATCGTGCTGATTTATCTCAGTGGCATCTTCCTGCTGACCCAGGCCGGAAGCGCCTTCTTCGAGTTCAGGATCCTGCGGCGCGATCGCAAGCGGCGCGGCGAGTGGAGGTGGAACATGCGCGATCACATCGTTTTCGTGAACGCTCCTGCGGACGAGCCAGGCGATTACCTGCGGCGCTTGCTCGACCAGTTGCACCGTTCGCATGCCAACTACGCGACCGTCCCCTCTCTGATCCTAACGGAGGCGTTCGCCGATGGCCTTCCTCCGGACCTCGAAGACGATCCCTTGATTGTGCAGCTGAAGGGACGATTCGATGATCCGGCAGCGCTAGAGGCGGCCGGCGTCGACCATGCCCAGGTACTCGTCATCCTCGCAGAGCACGAAGGGGACCGGCTGTCCGACAGCCGCACCTTCGACATTATCCATCGGCTCCGGGAGCGCGGGATCACAGCACGGATTGTCGCGGAATGTGTCGATGATCTCAACCGCGAGCGATTAAAGAAGGCCGGCGCGTCGGCAATCGTGCGCCCCCTGCGCGGCTATCCTGAAATGATCGTCCGCGCGATCGTTGCCCCTGGCACTGAATGGGTCATTGAGCGCCTTTTCTCCAGCGAAGGGGACGAGTGCTTACGGTTCGATGTGCAATTCAGTGGCCTTGCGTGGGAGCGTGTCGTGCAGGCGGTGCTCGGCGCTAATTACGGCATCCCTATCGGCTACGCTGACGGGGAGGGCAATCCACATAGCAATCCCGCTCCGAATACCGCGATCGATGCGACGGCGCTTTTCATCCTAGTTGGAGAACGTCAAGCAACTACCGATCTCGCTCTGCGCAAATTAATTTCGGCAATCACACCGTAGATCATCCATTATATGGAGAGGATATTATGACGATGCAAAGAAGTTGTTTGCGTTCCATGGACAATATATACCCTGAGTGTCAGCTTACGCCGGCTCCAATCTCTGCCCGATCTCACCCGGCCACCGCCGCGCAGTCCGCGTCGCGATGCCGTGGCGGCTGACCGGCATCAGCTGCGCAAAGCCATCAACTCGAGAACAGGCGGTTCTCCCCCGACACGAGCTCGTCCCGCTTCGGCCCGCGTAAGCCCGTCCATGGCCGCCAGATCCCCGCGAAGGCGAACAGGGACCGGGTCTCGTCGAGGGCGAACCACACTTGGGTCTTGCGCGGCTTCGTGTCGGCGTACTCGCTGAACGAGGTGACCGGCACCAGGCAGCGCAACGCAGGCTTGAGCCAGGGTCGCCAGTAGGACGATGCGACGTTGCGCACGTTGGTGACCGGCTGAGTGCTGAGCTTCGGCGGCGGTGGGAAGCCCCACCGCATCATCGTCAGCACACGCTCATCGCCAGCGACATGAACGACGGGCGCCATTTGGTCAGGGAAGATGCCCGGCAGCGGCGGCAGGTTGCCGGTCTCGTCGCGGTCGACCGCGAAGGTGCGCCGGATCTCGTCCTGGGAGCGGGCTGAGCTGTAGAGGTTGCACATGGCCGGGATCGTAGCCGATCAAGACTTACTCGTCCCTTTGCTGCGCGGACGCCCGGGCTAACGACTAAGCCGCCTACGTCCGTGCCCATGCAGGCAGCTTATCGTCGACCCTCAGGCTTTCGCCGATCAGCCAGGCTCGACCATGCATCGGTTGCGGTGTGCGCAAACAGCGCGGGAGCTGTAAGGGCTCAATTCTGTTGTCCGGCACAATTCTCTCTCTCCACGAGCAGGCAGGACAATGGTCGAACCTCAGATTCGTATGCTGGTCGTCTTCTATTCCCGTACAGGCTCCGTCGAGGCCTTGGCGGTAGCTGCTGGGGAAGCAGCGCGTGCAGCTGGTGCCGAGGTGCGCTTGCGGCGCGCGCGTGAGGTCGCATCCGACGAGGACATGGCCAAGGTCGAGGGGTGGCGTGAGGAGGCTGACCGCCAGAACGCCCTCTACCCGGAGCCGACGCACGAGGATGCAGAGTGGGCCGACGCGATCCTGTTCGGCACCCCATCCTACTTCGGGGCGCCGGCGACCGAGCTGAAGAACTTCCTCGACCGCCTTGGCCCCCAGTGGAAGCGCGGCACCCTATCGGGCAAGGTCGGAGGGGCGTTCGCCGCTGCATCCTGGCCGCATGGTGGCTCGGAGGTGGTGACGCTGGCCCTCTACGCTCCAATGGCGCACCTCGGCATGGTGATCCTGCCGACGGGCTACACCGACGAGGCCATGCTGGAGGCGGGCTCGCCCTATGGCGCCTCGACGATCGTCGGCGCCAAGAAAGGGAAGCCGCGGCAGGAAGACCTCAATGCTGCGCGTCACCAAGGGCGACACACTGTTGCGATCGCGCGAGCCCTTGTCGTCG
This sequence comes from Methylobacterium sp. 17Sr1-1, assembly GCF_003173775.1. Lineage (NCBI taxonomy): Bacteria > Pseudomonadati > Pseudomonadota > Alphaproteobacteria > Hyphomicrobiales > Methylobacteriaceae > Methylobacterium > Methylobacterium sp. 17Sr1-1. Next base: position 1,086,002 of record NZ_CP029552.1, read on the forward strand.
CCGATGAGATGCCGAGCCGCACGAAGGCCAAAACGTCATAGGCGTCTCCTTGAGAGCTCACCCGAGGGTCAGGAAGTCGCACCATTCCTCAGCGAACCAGCCTGCCCCTTTGTGGTTGATGCGCGATTGCATCATCAAACGAACGAGACGAAGGCATGACTTCCGACATCAACAGCATCTACGTGACCGCTCTGCGTAACACCCGCGCTCTGGAGAAGCAGGGACTTGAGCAGATGGAGCGGCAGGTATCAGGGCTCGAGAACTATCCCGAGTACGCGGCCGTCTTGAGAGCACACATTCCGACGACCAAGAGCCAACTCGCTCGTCTCGACGCTGCCCTGAGCGCTGTCGGTGAAAGTGCCTCCTCTCTCAAGGAGACTGTCGCTGGTATCGTTGGCACGGTCGGTGCCGCCGTTCATGCAGTGGCGGGCGACGAGACGCTGAAGAACCTCTATGCTGGCTATGCCTACCAATACGACCAAATCGCTGCCTACCGCTCCCTGATCGTGATTGCAGAAGCCGCTGGCCAGGGTGCGCAGGCTTCCGGCTTTCGGACCTCGATCGAGGAGGAGAAGAAGGCGGCGGAGGCGATCGATCGTCTCATCGAGCCGGTCACGAAGACCTATCTCAGCCGCGAAACCAGCGGCCAGAAGGCTGATAGCTAAGACGCTGGCCGCCTAATGGCCGCTTCACCGATCGCGCTCACCGCCGGGATCTCGTGAAGCCTGGTGGTGTAGCGCGGCGAGCGCATCTCGAACTTCGTCGACCAGGTGCGCTTCTCGACCAACCCCGCCCGCGCGGGCACCACGGCGCCGCGTCCGAACCGGCTGTTGCAGGCGTCCATCGCCGCCATCAGCTTCCCGGACCTCTGCCGATCATGGGCATCGAACAGCGGGCGGGGCGCCTCGTCGAGCGGCACGAGGTCGGTCGTCACCAGCCCGGCCTTGCTGTAGCGCCAGGGCGTCGGACCCTGCTCCCGCCAGGTCATCGCCACGCCGCGGATTGCAGCGTCGATCAGGTGGCGTGTGTCGTTCGTCGCCTCAGGCAGGTGCACCACCTTCGAGATTGAGCGCATCGGGTCGCCCCGGTCGTGCTCACTCGTGTGATAGAAGACGGTGACGGCCGAGACGGCGAGCCCGTCGCGCCGCAGCTTCTCGCCGAGCCTTGTCGCGTGCGCCGCCACAGCCTGCTCGAGCACCGCTCGCTCGGTGATCCGCGCCGAGAACGAGCGCGTCACCGCGCAGCCCTTGCGCCGGGCCGGCACGATCTCGAGCGGCAGGCAGGCCCGACCGCGCAGCTCGTGGATGATGCGCTCGCCCACCACCGTCAGCGACTGGCGCGCCGGCCGGGGATCGAGGTCGCGCAGGTCTGCTACCGTGTCGACGCCCATGGCCTCCAGGCGGGCGAGCGAGGCACGCCCGATGCCCCAGACTTCGCCGACCGAGATCCCGACCATCCAGGCAGCGCGCTCCACCTCGTCGGACAGGTCGCACACACCCCCGAGCTCGGGCACGGTCTTGGCGATGTGGTTGGCGAGCTTCGCGAGGGTCTTCGTCGGTCCGATCCCGACGCAGGTGGGTAGGCCGGTCCACTGCCGGACGGTCGAGCGCAGGTCGCGCGCCAAAGCCACCCGGTCGCGCTCGCGGACGTCGGACAGGTCCAGGAAGCTCTCGTCGATGGAGTAGATCTCCACGTCTAGCGCGAACTGCCGATAGACCGTGTTCGCCCGGGCGCTCATGTCCCCGTAGAGGGCATAGTTCGAGGAGAACACCCGCACGTTCTTCTGGCGGCACAGGTCGCGGATTTTGAAGAATGGCTCGCCCATGCGGATCCCGAGCGCCTTGGCCTCGGCGGTGCGGGCGATAGCGCAGCCGTCGTTGTTGGAGAGCACGATCACCGGCACGCCGGTAAGCTTCGGGTCGAACACGCGCTCGCAGGAGCAGTAGAAGGAGTTGCCGTCGATAAGCGCGATGGCGCGGCTCATCGCACGAGGCTCGCGCGGGCCTTCACGTGGTGCCAGCGCACCGAGAACAGCAGCACGCCCCAGAGCAGGCCTTCCTCCAGATCCTCGACGGCGAATTCTTCGTCCATCTCCGGGTTGTCGAACGTGAGGGCCAGGCGGTTGCCGGTCATCACCAGGCGCTTCAGGCTCATCTCGCCGCCGACCACCGCGACCACGACGGCGCCGGAGGTGGGCGAGAGCGAGCGATCGACTACGGCTAAGTCCTCGTCGTGGATCCCGGCACCCTTCATGCACCAGCCGCGGACGCGCCAGATGAAGGTGGCGGGCGGGTTCGGGACGAGCCAGCGCGGCAGTTCCAGCGCGCCCTCGATGAAGTCCTCGGCAGGCGACGGAAAGCCGGCGCACAGGGTGGGGAGCATGAACGGGATCCGCACGAGCCCACTACTGTCCGCCGCCTGATCGCCGACCCGGAAAAGACCCACCCGCTGCCCTCCGTCGTGCTAGAACGGAAAGAGAACAAACAGCCTTCGGGTTCCCGGTCAAGGCCGCGCTTGAGGCCTGTGCGGAGCGGGGAGGGCGAACTGGCGAGCGGCGCCACGGTGACAGTGACGATCGAGCCCACTAGGAGCTCGCGGTTGCATGCCGGTAGTGGAAGCCGGGTGCAATCACTCCGACCAACGCCGTCAACAGACGGTAAGGCATGATAGCCAGAACCCGGCTGCTGGATCCAGAAGGTAAGAGTACATTTACTCAAAAGTACTCGCTTAGGTAGCATTAACAGCCCTAGGCAGCCAACCTCATGCGCGTCCTTCTCGCACTGGCCCTGCTCGCAGCCGCGTGCTGCACCTCTCTCGCTGCCGGATCCTCCCCGTTCCGCGCTGCCCTCGCAGCGGCCGGCGGCTGCGGCGCGCACCGCACCCTTGTGGAAGAGAGGCTCGGCCAGCTCAGCGCTGCTTCGGTATCCGCCGTGCCGCAGGGCGAGGCCGACCTGTTCGGTAAGCCGGCCGGACAGTGGACCGAGGGCGAGGTTCGCGATGCCCTTTCCGCCTTCAAAACCTGCGAGATCCGCTCTGGGCCGGCTGACATTAGGCAGAGCGAGCGCCTTGCCCGCGATCTACGCGGCCTAGACATAGCCCTGCGCCGGGCCATCGTCGTTGGGCACGCCCGCGCCCCCATTGAGCCGACCAAAGATCAGGCGCATCACGGGTCCGACCGCGGTAGCGTTATGGCGGGTGCCGTTCGGCTGCGGCAGGGGCCAGCCTTCACTCCCGCATCGCGCGGCGGCGTCGCAGCCGAAGGCGCGCGACCCGTCATGGCACCCGGCGACACCCCGCACGCAGAAGGGCCACAAGCAGTCGCCGTGCAGTCAGCCTCCCCCAATGAGTGGGATGACGCGCCGCCCGCCCAAGCCCGGCACACGCAGTCGTCGCCCGCCGATCCAGCATTGCCTGTCCTGCGGCACTCTGCGCTGACGCCTGTCGCCACACCCCAGTTGCCGACCGAGCGGACGCACTGCTCTGTCAGCCGCGGTGCCTTCGAGCTGCTCCAGTCTGAGATGCGTCTCTCGGAGGTTGAGGGCCTGCTCGGTTGCCGCGGCACCATCGACGGCACCGTGACAATTTCCGGGGTCGGCACCTTCGAGACGTATTTCTGGCCGGACCACGGCAGTGGCGCCACCGTCACGCTAGTCTTCCAGAACAAGGGCCTGCGCTCGAAGGCGTGGCGCGGTGCCGGGATGGACGTCCGGCGCGGCGGCTGAGCGACGGGGCGGACGACGAGACCGGCGAGCTTGGGAGCGTCGCGATCCTTGGGCAGTTCGGGGAGGTGTCTGAGTACTGCGCGGAGCAGGTGAGCGGCGGGTGATCCTCGTTATCGGCTGGGACGTGTCATGGCCGGCGTTCGAGGAGCGGGACATGCAGGCGTGCCTCGAGCGCGCGCTGCTGCCCACGGCCGTGGTCCAGACCGCGAGTGGTTTGTCGGGCGCGCGGTAGCCGGCCCATGTCCTACGCGCTGTCCGTCGGTACGAACAGCGCGCCCGTAGCCGCTCAGGCGGCCCTGACGGTAGCGAGGAATCGGGCGACCTCCGCACCGAGATACTCGGACTGGCGCGAGAGCTCGGAAGCAGAGGCGAGCACCTGGCTGGCTGCTGCTCCGGTTTCTTCGGCCGCGCCCGCCACGCCCGCGATATTGCCGGTCACCTCGCCAGTACCGGCGGCGGCTTGTGAGACGTTGCGGACGATCTCCTGCGTCGCCGCGCCCTGCTCCTCCACCGCCGCCGCGATCGAGGTCGCGACCTCGCTGATCTGTTCGATCCGCGCCGTGATCTGGCCGATCGCGCCGGCCGCCTGGCCGGTCGAGGCCTGGATCGCCGCGATCTGGCTCGTGATCTCCTCAGTCGCCTTGGCCGTCTGGCCGGCGAGTTCCTTTACCTCAGCGGCGACCACCGCGAAGCCGCGGCCCGCGGCACCGGCACGGGCCGCCTCGATGGTGGCGTTCAGCGCCAGGAGGTTGGTCTGCGCGGCGATCGACGAAATCAAACCGACCACGTCGCCGATGCGGGCGGTGGCCTCGGTCAGGGCGCGGACCTGATGCGCCGTCTGCCGGGCTTCCGCGACGGCGGTCTGGGAGAGGCGGGCCGAGCCGTCGACCTGGCGACTGATCTCCTGGACCGAAGTGCCGAGCTCCTCGGCAGCCGCCGCAACCGTCCCGACGTTGGACGCAGCCTCCTCGGCGGCGGCCGCGACGGCGGTGGACTGGGCCGCGGTCTGTGTTGCAGTGGCGGTCATAGTCTGAGCGGTGGCCTGAAGCTCGGTGGCCGAGGCCGAAACCTGGCGGACGATGCCGCCAACGGCTCGCTCAAAGACGTCCGCTATCTGGCGCATGCCAGCGCGGCGCTGCTCCTCGGCTGAAGCGCGGGCGAGGATTGTCTCTTCCTCGAGGGTGCGGGTGTGGATCAAGTTATCCTTGAACACCTGAACCGCAGATGCCATCGCGCCGATTTCGTTCTGCCGCCCCGCGCTCGGCACCACGACGGCAACGTCCCCCCCCGCGAGCCGACGCATGGCGGCAGATATGTGTACGAGTGGGCGTGAAATGCCCAACAAGCAGAACAGCATCGCACAGACCGAGGTCACGATGGCAATGCCCATCGACACGTACGCGACGTGCACGGCCCAGCCGATGCTGACCAGGCTGCTCTGCGCCGCAGCATCGGCAACCTGCTTGTTAAGAATTACACCCTTCTGCAACAGCTCGCCAATCTCTTTGCCGAGCTCAACAGCGCGCGCCCCGCTTGCCAATTTCGCAAGGGCCTCGTCCCTGCGCCCGCGTTCAGCAGCGGCGAAAATCGGCTCAAGCTCTCTCAGGTACATGTCCCAACGTTCGGTATATTGTTTATAGATTGAGCGCTCCTCCTCTAAGGAAATCAACGGCTCATATGCCTTTCTAAGAACTGTGATGTCTCTTAAGGTATTTTTTACTACTTTCATATTCTCTGCGCTGCCGGTCTTATCATCTGAGGCGACTATCAGTCGATAAAACTTGACGCGGTAATCGCGCGTGAGTGTGTTAAGGCGGTGGAGCGCGTCAACTGAAGGAATGGAATTCGTTGCTACTTCCTCGATCCGCGTCTGTATAGATCCAAGCTGACTTATTGCGATAAGACCCTGAGCACCAGAGATCGCGGCGGTCATGCAGAACAGGCCGATGAGGCATGACTTAATTGATAGGCGCATAATCCACCAGCGGAATTCAGGTCAAGCGATCTAACTCGCTTATCCATTCGAGTTACAGTGTGTAAAATTCGCGTTGAATTCATTTACAATATCTTAAGTTAAAAGATTATTGGTCACCTTTAATCCTCATATAGCCTCTCATAACACGTTAAGCGGCATACCATTATTTGATTGTTAACTATTAAAGAACGCCTTTCTGGCTGGATCTATGTCAATGATCTGTAAAACCAGTTTTATGACGTAAGCGCGCGTTAATCGCCGCCATCAACGCTCCGGGTCTCTCCCGGTCGAGGGCATCGAACAATGGCCGGGGCGCGTCGTCGAGCGGCACGAGGTCGGTGGTGACGAGGCCGGCTTTGGCGTTGCGCCAAGGTGTAGGGCCATGCGCCTTCCAGATCGTCGCCACACTGCAGATTGCCGCCCCCTTTCGCAAGCTCGGTTAGAAACATCTGGTTGACCTACGCTCCCAAGCCGGTAGAAATCCTGCCACCAGTTGAGACGTCGGACGTGCTGCGCCCGATCTCCCGCCGTTTTGCCGGTCCTTCAATCGGCGCTCCTTTGACGGCGTCGCCCGGTCGTCTTGCGATCGTCTGGTGCGTCCCGTGCCGCATCGGCATCTGATCTCCCGTGCTCAGGAGGCGACCATCCCCGAGCCAACGATATCGAGCGTGCCCTCGCGGCCGCGCGCCCTCGCCGGTCTAATCGCCGCCACCGTGCTTCTGCCGCTGATCATCCTGCTCCTGGGCCTGTGGGAGCGGCAGCGCGGCGCCGACGACTGGGCCGAGTTCGCGGCCGAGCACGATCGCCTCGCCCGGGTTGTGACGGATCTCGAGGCGCGCACGCCGCGCGATGGGCGGCCCGACTACCGTCTGCAGTTCCGCCACGACGGCAGGAACTACGGTGGGCCCCTCGCCGTGGCGAAGGCGCGCGAGGCCCGGGACGGGGCCGGAACGCTCGTTACGGTGATGGACTGGCGCCGGTGGCTGCCGCCGGTCGCGATCGCGGGCGGGGGGATCGCCGCCGGGCTCTCCTTCCTCGTGCTGCTGGTTGGGGCGTCGCTTGGGCGGCTCGGGCGCGGCTCGCGCGACGCGCTGGTGCGCGGTTTCTCGCTGGTGCGCCGGCTCCTCCCGGCAGCCCTTGGGGCCCAGATCCTAGCGGCGACCGTCGGCTTCGTCGCCGTTGTGGTCTTCGAGGCGGGGCTGCTGCTCCAGAGTGGCCTCTCCGGCGACGGGATGAAACTCCTAGGTGCCGCCATCGTCGTGGTCGGCGCCACGATCCTGGCGGCAGGCGGTGCGCTCATTGGCCTGCGCCGCGCTCTTGGGGCCTTTGAACCCGACCCGCTGCCAATCCTCTGCCGGCTCATCGCGCCTGCTGAGGCACCGGGCCTGTGGCGTCTCGTTGAGGGGCTCGCCGATCGGATGGGAGCGCTGAAGCCCGAGGCTGTGGTCGTCGGCCTGACGGGAGGGTTCTTCGTCACCGCCGGGCCGGTGATGCTGGAGCCTGGCAGCACGCGGCTCTCGGGCCGCATCCTCTACCTGCCGCTGCCGCACCTCGCGCTGATGCGCGGCGACGAGGTCGCGGCGATCATCTCCCACGAGCTCGCGCATTACGCCGGCGGCGACACCGCCTACAGCCAGCGCTTCCTGCCGATCTATGCCGGGGTCGCGCGCTCGCTCGACGCGGTGGCGGCGCGCGAGCGACACGCCCTCGGCCTGCTCGGCCCATCGCTGCGGCTGGGCCGCTTCGTGATGGAGCGCTTCCACCTCGCCGTGCGCCACGGGAGCCGGGTGCGAGAGTTCGCTGCCAACGCCGCGGGAGCAGGCGTGACCTCGACCGAGGCGGCGGCGAGGGCGCTCCTGCGCAGTGGCGCGGTCGCCCCCCGCATCGCCGAGACCCTCGCTGCAGCGGCCGAGGCGCCGGACGCAGCACCGCCCGACCTCGTGGCCGCCGTGCTCGCGCGCGCCGTCGCCTGCGACCTCGACGACCCGGCTCTTCACCTGGAGGCCGAGCAGGCCCACCCGACCGACACCCATCCGCCTACCCGGGAGCGCGTCGTCGCCCTCGGCCAGGCGCTCGGCCCAGTCCAGCGGCATCCAGACGATCCAGGCCGCAGCGAAGGGCGTCGATGCGGTCACCACCGTCGTCAAGCAGATGCAGTCGGTGGTGACCCAGGCGCAGTCCAATGCCACTCCCAACCTGCCCAAGCTGCAAGGCACCCGGGCTCTCGCCACGGCCGGCGAGGCCACCGCTACGGGCAAGAGCATCTACGACGTATCCATGGGCAAGACGCTCGCCGGCACGGCTGCGGCGGCTACCTCGAGTACCCCTGGCGTGGTGGGCATCAACACGAGCAACGCCAACCAGATGCAGCTCAGCGCGGGCTTCACCACCTACAAGTTCGACATCGGCTCCACCGACACGGTGAGCGATCTCGTCAGCAACATCAACAAATCGGGTATCGCCACCGCGACGATCGACGTGCAGGGCCAGCTGCAGATCACCGGCACCGGATCGGATACGCTCACGGTGGGCCTGGGCAAGACCGCGTCGGGAGCCTTCGCGGTGGACGGCACCGAGACGGCCAAGCTCACGGGTGGCGCCACGCCCTCGGCGGCCGGCGGCACGTCCGCTCAGCGCTCGGCCCTGGTGGGTCAGTTCAACGCGCTGCGGACCCAGCTGGATCAGGCTGCCCGCGACGCCGGTTTCAACGGCACCAACCTGCTGGCCGGCGACAGCCTGAGCATCGCGTTCAACGAGAAGACCGGCGCGGCCAAGTCCAAGCTGGACATCCAGGGCACGTCGCTCTCCTCCTCCGCGCTGGGCATCGGCGAGTTCAAGGACAGCGCCACGGCTCAGTCGGGCGCCGATATCGGCATCCAGAACAACGCCGACCTCACCAAGGCCGCTGACGCGCTCAGCAACGCGCTGGCGAACCTCAAATCCATCTCCTCCACGTTCGGCTCCAACCTGTCGACGGTTCAGAACCGGCAGAACTTCACGAAGGAGATGATCAACGTGCTGACCACGGGGGCGGCCAACCTCACGAACGCCGACATGAACGAGGAGGCGGCGAACTCGCAGGCCCTGTCGACCCGGCAGTCCCTGGCGGTGTCCTCGCTGTCCCTGGCGAGCCAGGCCAGCCAGGGCATCCTTCAGCTATTGCGCTGATCGATGTGTGCAGCAGCAGCGGAGCCTTCCGGGGCTTCGCTGCTGCCATGAGCTGCGGGCGCTGGGAGATGTCGAGGGGGTCTCCAGCGAGCCGCACCCTTAGGGCTGGTTAGCTCCTATGCCCCGCGTGGGGGAGGGCACCCAGCGCTGAAGCGCTGAGAGCGTCGTACAGCGCGTTCGATGGGCTTCCAGCAGTGGGGCAGCTGATGCCTCGCCTCGTCGGTCCTGAGGTATTCTGAGCCCAGCGCGACAGCTTCCCTCTCATGGAGCAGCACCGCTATCCCATGCGAACCTTCAAAGTGCCTCCGATGTTCATGACATGGGGTAGAGGAGCCCGCACGGCCATGGCCGCCTCTATCCAATGCGCTTCGAGGCTCCCAAGGCCCGGCTTCAGGCGTCGCGTCAGGCAGGTTGCCGGCGGAGGTAACCACGGATCGCCGGGAACAAGATCCACTTCTTCGTTTCCCCCTGAATAAGGCAGGCGATCCAAAACTCCGCTAAGATGTAACCTGCGGGGATGCCATATAGGAGAGACCAAGTCGCGGCTTCCCTATCACCCGCCGCGTAGGCGAAGGACGTGATAAGGAACAACCACATAACACATAATTGAAACAGCTTGTTGGTGGCGAAAAACTTCGACATCGAGCGGGGCCTCCGTGTTGCTGATCGATACCTGCATGACACGGATTTCTAATTTGTTACTCAGCGTAAAGCGCATTGGGCGTAGTTAACAATCAGACGGCAAAGATGATGAAGTTTAGCGCCGTGCGGGCAGTGCCTCACGTATGATGTGCCTTGCTGATGGTCATGTTAGGGGAGGGCAGCCGGCGCGGAGACGTTTAGGACCGTCATACAGCGCGTTCGAGGGGCGTTATGCTGCTCGACATACTCCCGCGCTGCCCCGCTGGTCCTGATACTCCCGCGCTGCCCCGCTGGTCTTGGGGCATTCTGAGCCCAGCACGACAGCTTCAAGCTTGCAACGAGCAGCTCCGCTAATGCGGGTCACTCAAAATATCCGCAGGCAGGGCCGAACCCAGCTCACCCGCTTCCGCAGCGATCCCGGCGCCTACCTCAACTTCCCCCAATGAAAAGCTCAACAGCTGACCTCGTCGTCCTAGTTTTTTTGGGAAACCTTTCATCGCTTCGAGCGTAGCGTTGGCTTCAGACATCCCGCCAGAGGACCGAGCGCGATGGAACCGATGAAGCCCATGGAACCGATGAAGCCGATGGAGCCAATGAAGGGCTCGGAGCCCTGGTGGCCGAAGGAACTCGGGCAGCCCTCGACCAGCGGTGGCCAGAACGGGATGCGCTACGCGTTCTTCCCCGATAAGCAGCGGCTCCTCGTCGAGACCGACGGCAAGCTGGCCACCTACGATAGCGGCGACCACCGAATCAGCGGCGTCTCCCAGTCGAACAGCCGGGTACCGAGCTTCACCACCCAGGATGGCGACGTGAATGTGAACGATCTGGAGGTCGTGGATTGAGGAAGGCTCCGGCACGAAGCCCTCCCGCGCCGGCACAAGCTATGACGTGGGAAGGCCTTGTGGGGACGGACGACCAGCGCTCAATGATCTGGGGCACGTCGCGCGCCGGCCCGCGCTTGGCGCCGATCGATCAATCTCAACTAACATTCCACTCGGGCCACCTCGTGGGGGCTGATCAGGAGCGCCGAACCGTTCCATGGTGCAGCGGACCTCATACGCGAGACAGATGACCGGGTAGGCTTCATCCGGGCGTGGAGGAAAGCGCCGGGTGAGGGGATCGGCCCTCACCCGGCGCTATGTGCGGAACACACATTGTTCTTCGCCTCAACGTTTGAGGCGCCATTACTCGTCTACTCGATGACTTCGACGATCCGGCGCGTATGCGGATGCACGAGCACGGGCTCGTCGTTGACGATCGTGTAGCGGTAGCCCCGTTAAACTCAATGGTGCCCGCCTCCCGGTGCACAAACAGTCATGAGATCGCGTGGTCTGCGTCCAGTGTGGCGATCTGGACCGGCCGGCTGGTGGCTGCCTTAACGGCATCGAGATGGTCCTCAGACTGCGCGACTTGATATATCGTTTATGATCATCAACGCCCGTTGGTATCAGGCTCCTTCAAAAGCTTATTAATCTTTATTTCATTAATAGTTTTTAGAAGGCCGGCAATCTGCTGATTATTGAAATCTTCTGGCTCGGGTCGAAACGCTGTTTCAGTAAGGAAATGCCTAGCGCGATCATTCAGAACCCAGTTCATAGGCGCCGCTTCACGTTCGTTCGTCGGACGCGATAGTGCGATATGGAAGAAGCGATCTGGCCGCCGCGACGAGTCGGAAGTCGGTCCATCGTACGTGGCGTCACAGAGCTCGCGCTGCAGAATGTAGAGGGCGTCGCGGCTGTGCGACCCGCGGATTGCCGCTAGTCCAACGATCGGGGCCAAAAACTCGAAAACGTTGTGTCCGATAGCACGATTGTTGAGAACAGCCTGTTCTGGCGTCAAAGGGATCGATTTTCGGCAGTGAATCGCCGATTGCCATACATAAGGAGCCTTGTCCCCCTTCTTGGGAGAATCGGTTTTGCGAATTCCATCGGCATCGTTACTGATGACGACGACGATCGGTCTATACAGCGGATTCCTAGCAATGGCTCTCGCAAGCTCCGACGCCGTGCGAGCACCGTAATTGTCGAAGTACCCGCCGTCGAGCACGGCGTTATCTCCGAAGTCCGCCGACGGTCTCAGGCGACGGAAGTGGCCGGCCGGCGAGATATAGGGGAATCGTGCGGAGTTGGTCACCGCCGTAGCGATTGGTACGTCGTGACCTAAGACATAGAGAAAATCATCGCTGCCTGCGAATATGTCGTCACCGTCGCTGAACCGGAACGTCGCGGTGATCAGCCGCTGGCCTGTTTGCCGGTCGGTTCCGTTGAGAATAAGTTGGGGCAGGCCCTTCTTGCGCCCGTAGAGATCAAGGAATCCGGCAACAGCCTGTTCGCGCCCGACGTCCAGCCCTCTGGGATCCGCCCAGAACCGCTCGAAGGTGTGCTCGAGCACTACGGCACGATCATCGAAGGGCCAAACTGAACCAATCAGGCGGCCAAAGACATCGTTGATAAAATAGGTCGCTACGCTTTCCGCGAGAAGGTCTTCTCCTGCGAGTTGTGTTGCCCCCTTGTAAGCCTTCGGATTGTTTCGCCAGTTTAGAACTCCGCCCGTCTCTCCGTATGTGACAGCAGCCTGTAAGTAGGTAGCAGCACCGAGACTGCCACCTGAAACGCCACTAATCGCGAAGAGGTATCGATCAAATTCCTGGTCTGTTCGATCTTGTAGGTAGCGCATCGCAGCGAGAAGCCATGCCGCCGCGCGGCTCGCGCCGCCCTCCGCTGCGACAATCACGACAGGGATGGGCTTGTCCCTCTTCCAATCCGGAAATCGCGCAGTGCTCCAGGCTTCAAGTGCACCGGAGAGATCAGGGCGGCAATCAACGATCATGCTCGGGCGTGAATCTTGACCAGCGCATGCCTGCTTTTGGCCAAGATGGTCGACTAGGCGGACATGATACGCCGTTAAATTTGCACCGAACGGATTAGCATAGAGCCAGATCAGCAAAATGAATGGCCCGAGCCCGTCGCGAAGCGGTTCCAAAATCCGGCGAGGTGGCTTGGAGAACTTTCGCCGCGTTAACTTGCACTCGGCCCAGAACATCAATCTCAGCAAAAGGTGAAGTACATCGCGGATGAAGCCGAGAACGAGAACAAGTGGCCCGACTACGAATGCGAGTGCACACAGCGCGGCAACTGGCGCCGGGAAGAACTTTTGCACCCATTGCGGCCACATCCCGAGAACAAAGCTGGCTCCTAAGCTGGCTGCCAGACAAGCGACGGCCACTGGCCAACCGAAGGGTGCGGCAGCGAAGATCGACGAGGTCCGGATGCACCACATCCATCGCGGTGCACGGACACCGTAGTACCAGCGGCGCCACTCTCGTAACGTGGTCAATAGTGTAACGAATAGAACACCGACGGCTCCTCCAGCGATACCTAGGAGCGGTGCGCCCGTTATAGCAGCTGCAGAGCTCCGGTCAACCCAGATGGCCGGCAACAATGCAATAATGCCTACAACGAGAACGGATAGACGGGGCGCCCACTTTCTAGCCCAGCTTGCCGCAAAGATATCGATCGTCTTGCCTGATGTTGCATGTGAGTCGAGTGATCTCCAGTGCTCCGCAGTGAAGTAATCATCCTGATCGATCCGCGCGAACAGGGCGGCACGCGTCCAATACCAAGAAGTGAATCCGAGCAGGGCTGCCGCAAGACCGAACTTCAGCGGTGCCCAAACGCCGCTTTGCTCGTTCTGTAATGCAACCCACATGTCCGGCATCTGGGGAGCGAAAAGTACGATGGCTGCCGCTAGTAATGGCACGACAATCCCGATCGGCTCCTGCCACCAGCAGCGCACGAGCGCCAGTATCCGAAACCAGACTTGCCCGACCACATTGTTCTCCTGTCGATATCAATCAGATACGTTGCACGCGCGCCGAGAAATCGCGGCTCATCTGTTGCAAAGCATGCTCGACCAGAAGCACAGATCATGGTCGTTTTAACTAAAATGAAATCGTTTAGTTGCTTACCCCCCATTCATATCTCGTAACTCAGAGATAAATCGAACTGGAAATTTTGAACCGGCCCCTTGTGGCACTTTTAATCCGAGTGCTCTTGCGACTTCAGCTGCAAAGACTGAGCAGTTCTTTCCGCCATTTGCAAAAAGTTGATATTTTGGGTCATTCTTCGACCACTCGTTCATGACGCCTATTACGGCCATATGACCAGCTTCATCTGTTGGAACATACAATTCCACGCTCCAGGAAACATCCGACAACTTGTAGGTGATGTCACCAATCGTGCTACTAAAGACCGCTTTGATCTCTTCAAAAAAATTGTCATTTTTTACATAGTAGCCAAATATTTTCTCATAAACTCGAAGCCCGTTGTCTAGTTCTGTCCCAACGGCTACGAAGCTGTGCCCTGGCTTACTCAAACTACCTTCGCTGTTTCTAGCAAGAAACGACACGTACAGGCGCTTCGAAACGCTGTTGTGGTAATCGTCGAACAAATCGGCCATCGACCTAGAAGGCAGCAGGAGGCCGCCAGCGATGAGCGCTCGTCGGGATAAAGTCGTCGCACGCCCCGACGCTGGCGCCGGCACGGTGTCATGAGGCTGGCGTCGATTCAAAGATCCCTCCCGAACCCGCTTCTGTTCCGCGCGAACGCGTGCTGCTTCTGCAGATTAGTACCGAGTTTGAAATCGAAGCAAGGGCTGTGGTCGTGTTCCTCCTGGTGCAGCCCGATTGTAGCGATGATGTCCGTCCGCACGCCGTCCACAGCGCTGGAGCAGGCGGGTTTTCTCGCGAGGTGGTCATTGTCGACGCCGGGCGCTTCCTGGTTCTTCCTCACTTCGTGTGGCGCGGGGGCGGTTGCTGGTCGGCGTGTCATAACCACAGGGCGCGCTCCGGAGAGCGGCATGCCTCGCTGCCTTCTATCTCTCGTGCCGCCCCGGCTCAGCGTGGTCGGCATCGAACCCACACCCGATCGCCTTGTAATCCACGTCAGATTGCGCTCGAGGCCAACGTGCTGCCCTGGCCGACGAGGGCTCGCGTGCCATCCGCAAGGCTCCTACCAATGCACCTCCGCTGATCTGCCCTGGCATGGCCGGTCGTCTCCCTGCGCTTCGGAGTGCGGCGCTTGCTCTGCACTAACCCAGCCTGCCTACGGCGCACCTTTGGCGAGTAGGGTGGGGACGTCGTCCGGCCGCACGCCAGCCGCTCGGTGCGCCTGCACGACCTCCAGCGCCACCTCCCCCTCGCGCTCGGCGCGCCGGCAGCCAGGCTGGCGCAGCGTCTGGCCATGCCGTCAGCGGCGACGTGCTCCTTCGCCTCCTCCGTGCCGGAGGTTTGCCGAGCCATCCCGAACCGCACGTCGCTGGCGTCGATGAGTGGGTGTGGCCGCGCGGCTTCAGCTACAGCACCTTAATCATCGACCTGGAGTGGCACACTGTTCTCGAACCTCTGCCCGACCGCGCCGTCGAGAGCGTCGCGTCTTGGCTGCGAGAGCATCCGGACATCGCCATTGTCGCTCATGACCGCGCTGAGGTCTTCGTCGAAGGCACGCGCTTCGGCGCCCCGCAGGCCCACCAAGTCCTCGATCGCTTCCACCTCCTGCGCAATCTCTAACTGCGCCATACGCTTCCAGTTGGCCAGACCGGCAACTGGCAGCTCGCTCCAGTCTCCTAGTGCATTGACGCATTCAGAGGATTCACGTGAGGCCTGAGCCATGCGAGTCTGAGGCATGGCTCAGACTGTCTGCGTGATCCCCAGCGTCGCCGACCTGGCGCGCCTGTCCGCCATCGTCGCCGATCGGGGGCGGCCCCTCAAGCACATCCAGCACGCCCGCATCGTCCTGCTCTCGGCCGAACGCCTCTCCGTCCTCGACGTCGCCCAACAGGCCGGCGTCAGCCGGCCAGCCGTTTGGCGCTGGCAACAGCGCTACGCCGAAGAAGGCGTCGAGGGTCTGCTGCGCGACTAGACCCGTCCGCCCGGCAAGCCGCCTCACTCCACCGACACCGTCGCCGAGGTGCTCGCCCTAACCTGCTCCGAACCGCCCGGTGAAGTCACCCACTGGACCGGCCGCGCCCTGGCGCAGGCCGTCGGGATCTCCCTACGGTCGGTCCAGCGCATCTGGGACGCGCACCGCCTGCAGCCGCATCGGGTGCGCAGCTTCAAGCGCTCGAACGATCCGGCCTTCGCCGAGAAGGTCGAGGATATCGTCGGGCTCTATATGGATCCGCCGCGCCACGCCGTCGTGCTCTCGCTCGACGAGAAGAGCCAGATCCAGGCTCTGGAGCGTACCCGCCCGAGCCGACCCGTCACACCAGGTCGCCCCGAGACACAGACCCACGATTACATCCGCCACGGCACCACGACGCTGTTTGCCGCGCTCGATGTACTGGAGGGCACCGTGATCGGCCGGCTGCATGCAGCGTCACCGCCACGAGGAGTTCCTGCGCTTCCTCAACGCGATCGAGGCGGCGGTGCCGGCGGGCAAACTGATCCACGTGATCCTCGACAACTACGGCACGCATAAGCACCCGAAGGTGCGAGCCTGGCTGGTCCGGCATCCGCGCTGGATCTTCCACTTCACCCCGACCTCGGCTCCATGGATGAACGCGGTCGAGAATTTCTTCTCCGCCCTGACCCGGCGCAGGCTGAAACGTGGCGGCTTCAGCGGGATCGTCGACCTTCAGGCTGCAATCAACCGCTGCATCGCCGAGCACAACGACAGGCCCAAGCCCTTCGTCTGGACCAAGCCGGCCGCCGCCATCCTTGATGCTGTCAACGGCAACGCTGCACCATCAGTTTGAGTCAATGCACTAGTTTACACTGTTCCTGCACAAGTACCCGAACGCGAACGGTGACGACAATTTTCGGGACTACGATCTAGGCTGCGGCAGCAAAGTCGCAGAGCTTTTCACATTGAGTGCAGGCGAAATCTGAAACCTCCGCTATCTACTCGGTGGTTGATATGACGGGCAATTACCAATACAGCTACATCTTACAGGTGCATTACTGTTACACGTGTTCCCTACGCACGTGCAGCTAGGGCGACTACTAGCTACAGGCTCACAGCCGCTCCTTTGAGCGTAAGCTTCGCCTCCGAACGTTGTTACGGCCAAGGTACCAGCCAGCTTTCCAGCCCATATGAGCAATCGTCTTCTTTCATTCACTTCATCGATCGGTGGCTGTAAGCTCTCATCGCTTTTCATGTCCATCTAGGACTCCTATGATTTCATATCTTAGTCTCGGTTATTCTGTATATTAGCATTAAATCGGGCGACCCGCAAGCCTAGATCTCGTCCCATGTCCTTAGGTTAGACACTACTGACTGGCCCTTCAGAGCACGCACGCTTGACAACAAGTGCCATCGGCGCAAGGATCCTCTTGAACGGCAAAATTAAGCATCGGAAGTGATTTGAATCCGGTTTATCCTTCCGAGCTCTCCCCTTTTTGCGATCTACGTAGCCTATATCAAAGTCGTATAGCGCATCAGACACCAGTGATGCTGGACACTAATATACGAGGCATGTTACTTCTCTTAGGACGAATTCTATATAAGTGAGGAGAACCCCATGTCGACAACTCATAATGTCTTCGTTCATGAACGCGACGGACGCCATTTCTTATACGCCCCGCTTAGAGATATTGTAGTTGAATTAGATACGCGTACAGCGTCTGCCGTCAGAGAAATGCTGAACGGTAATGCAGTTACCGAATTCGATGGAAGAAAGGACTGGCTAGAGTTCCTTACTGAGCTTCGAAGTGATGATTTTCAATCTCCCAGCCATAATAGATCATTGAACGCGGATAAGGATGCTGTTTCACACTATGCCCCAACATCTGTTGTCTTATCGTTAACCAAAGAATGCAATCTTCGCTGCGTATATTGCTACATTCATGGTGGAGAAGAAGCTGGATCGATGGAGTTTGACATTGCGAGGGCTTCGATAGATTTCGTAGCATCGAATGCACGTTCCAGAAATTTTGGGAATTTCGGCGTAAGTTTTCATGGCGAAGGAGAACCTACTTTTAAATGGTCACTATTTAAGAATACTGTGATTTACGCACAACAAGTTGCAAATGAGCTGTCAATCGGTTTGGGTTTATTCTTAACCTCGAATGGAATGTGGAGCACAGCTCAATATGATTTTATAACAAAACATTTCGACGGTATTTCTATTTCTTTAGACGGACTTGAATCTATCCAAAATTCACAACGGCCCACAAGTTCTGGAGAGGGTTCGTTCGGGATTGTAAGCAAAAATCTCAAGCGTCTTAAAGCTGACGGTGTTCAATGTGCTGTTAGACTAACCGTAATGAGATCGTCTATTGGCGGCATAATTCCATTTCTCGAATATATAAAAAGCGAAACTTTGGTAAAGGACGTTCAACTTGAGCCTCTCTTTAATAGCGGACGTGGCGTTGGATTACAAGCAATCGATAGAAATTTTGAATTAGATTTCGCTAGTGAACTAATAAAAGCTCAGAAATTTGGTAAAGAGATTGGCTTAAATCTTACATATTCTGGATGTGTGAACCCCACTTCCCATAAGCATTTTTGTGGAGCAACTGGTCAAGAGCCAAATTTTGTGGTTATGAGCGACGGTACAATTTCGTCCTGTTACGAAGTGAGCAAGGAGTCGCACAAACTTGGAGAGTTTTTTTTATATGGAACTTTCAATAAGGAGACTGGAAGATTCGAGCTTTCCAACGAACGTCTAGAGCGCCTCATGCATTACAAGAAAAGCGAAAGCAGCCCCTGCAACAGCTGCTTCGCCCAAAGCAACTGCGTCGGTGACTGCTTGACAAGGCGCGAGTTGCATCAACTAATATCGGGTGAGGGTAGCTCATCTCGTTGCTCTTTAAATAGGGAGGTGCTCAGCCGGTCTCTGGTGCATCGGCTGGATGGCGCAACTGAAGCAAGATCGTAAAATATCACTGTCTACTATCTGTTAAAAATCTAACTTCCGCGACGACGCAGATGTCTGGTTCTGACATATGGTGTGGCGTATCGAGCTTGAAGCGTTTGAGCTCTTTCGTTTAGGTCTGACAGATGAGCTCGAAGGGCCAGGGCTCCGCAGGGGTAATTACGGACGTCCATGCCGATGGGCTCAGGCGCTGACTATCTTGCGGATGGTGGCAAAGGTGTTCGCGCCCGAGAGCCGGGCCATGTTGGCAACGGTGCCCACGTCCGCCTCGCCTGCCGCCCAAATGGCCCGATCGCCGATCGTCACCTTCCGCTGTACCACCGCCGGGCGTAGCGCCCGCTCACACCCGTTATTGGTGACCGCCACGCGGCCGGGATGGTCGAGGAAGACCAGGAGTTGCTGGCGAGCCCGCCCGATCTTGGCTTGCAGCGCGTGGGTCAGATCGCACTGGCTCGGGACGGCGAGGATCTCCGACAGCCGCCGCTCTAGCCTCCGGCGCTTGCCAGCCAGGGTCGAGGCGGCCAGGTTGGTGACACGCTCGGCCAGGCTGAACACCGACCCGAGCCAGAGCTGCAGGCGCAGCGGCACGGGATCGTTGCTGACCTCGACCGCATAGGCGACATCGCGCGCCACATGCGCCAGGCAGTTTTGGTGGCGCTCGCCGTGCCCCTGCTGGGCGGTGTAGCGGTCCGAGATCCACACCGCGGTCCGGTGCCCGTTCATCATCGCGTGCACCACTGCGGCAGCTCGCGTCGAGGCGGCGTGATGCACCACCGCCTCGTCCGAGCGGAAGACCTAATGGTACGCGTTGCTGCCCTCGATGCGCACGCCAGTCTCATCCGATGCGACCACCGCGGCCCGGCGCAGCGCCGAGACCGCAGTTTCGCGACCGGCGCGGAACGGCCTTTGGGCTCGGCGAAGCAGGTTCATCAGCCCGCCTTGGCTGAGGGTCAGCCCAAACAGATCGGACAGCGCTGCCTGCAGCCGCTCGTAGGACAGAGCCTGGAAAGTCTCGAGGTAGTTCGCCACCGCGTGCAGCCGCGGTCCGAACGGCGTGCCGCGCGCTTCCTGCGGCACCGGGGCGACAACTCGGGTGCCGCAGGACGGGCAGCGCACCGCGAGCCGCTGATGCTGGGTGACGACGGGCGTCACCTCGGGCAACTCGATCCGCGCGCACACGCTGACGATCTCGGCCGACAGATCCGCCGCCAGGGCACTGCCGCAGCAGGAACACTGACCCGGGCGGTGGGCCATGACCTCGTCGGGGTCGGGGCTGAGCGTGCGGCGATGCCCCTCGTGACCGGGCTTGGCGCCGCCAGGCTTGGCCTGCTCGCGTCGCTCCTTGCGGTCGGTGGAGAGCGGCTTCGAGGAGATGCGCGAGGTCTTCTCCGGGCGCTGCAGGCGCAGCACCAGCTCGATCAGCTCCTCCTTGCTCAAACGCTCAAGATCGCCGCGGCTCATCTCACGACGGAGTCAGCGAAATCGGCTCCCGGCAAGAGGCCCGGCGGACACCCCTCAGGAGCCCCGCTCGTGGGTCACGCCGCCCTCGTGCGCACACCGTGGGAAATTACTTTCTGAGCCATGCTTCAGACTCGCACGGTTCAGGCCCCCCCGCGAATCCTCTGAATGCGTCAATGCACTAGGAGGCTAACGACAGAAACTTGACAGACACTATCGTACCGCGCTGCTCCGAGAAGACACATATCATTTGACTATTAGATCGACATTAGTTGCGGCAGATTTTGGGGGTATTGCGCTATCAACAACCACGATCTGGTAAGTCGATTTCGCGACGGGATTTGACGGCGTACCAGAAATGAGGCCAGTGCTCCCGTCGAGCTCTATACCATCGGGAAGTCGTGGAATAAAAGACCATCGAAGAGGCGAAGTACCTCCTGTAGCTTGGAGTTGAAACGCTGCATACATCGACCCAGAAGTCGCATCGGGGAGACTTTGCGTGAGAATTATGGGCGCTGCCGTATCGATCACCCCGGTGAGTAACGCAAGCGTTTGTTGCAAAGCAAAAGTAAGATAAAGCCTCGTTATTAAATAAATTCCTAGAAAAGATAGTGCAGAAAAATACAATACAATTAGCGGCACCATCGCCTCATTGCTTAGAGCAGCATCTCCCGCCTTGTATTTAGTGCCGAGTGTTCCTATCCATTCGATCACATTCTGTGCCTGAACCAGTGTAGCGCCAATCAGAAGTGTTGTGAACCAATCAGAAATCCGTTCTAGATTGGTGTTGGCGGCCAGAGCCGCCTGCGAACCCGCGCCCGGGCTGGCCGAACTTGCCGCCGCCGCGACCGCGACACGTGTCGAGGGATCCAGCGTTCTTGGTATCCCAAATATAAAACCTAATAATCCGCCTATCCCTGCTGAAGCTATCGCTACCATGCTGTCGGTACCGAAGATACTCCAGAACTTAGCCGTAAATCCCTCTCCGCCGCCTTGGCCGTAACTCCATGAAAGGATTATTACAAAGCCAAATATGCCAAAGCCAAGCACCCACGTACCTATCCATATAGACGAGCTTCCGATCCCATCGCCGCTCGACCCACCACTTGATCCTGATCTTAAATTGGATTTAGTTAATGCTGATGATACAAAGTGGCTTGATCGAAATTTGGTAATAATTATAATAGTGAATACTAATAACAGCGCAGCAAATGCAAGTGCCCAGTTAAATGCCGGAGTTGCCATCTCTAGTTGCTCCTTCGCGAACAAAAATTGCTTTCTCTGACTGGGTAGAGCAGAGAATGTAGCTGCTTCGATAGGAAGCATCAATATGTAGCGCCGCGAAAAATGGTTGGTGTGCCGTGAGGCTTATTCCTGTTTTTTTGGGATGCGCTTAAACGCGACAGATATTTCCGGCGTCACTGTCGGCATTTGACGGTGAAAGATCTATATCATAGAAGATAATATGAGCATGTCTGAGGTATCGTAGATCGCGCCGGCCACGCGGCTTAAGATTGGCTGGCGTGAAGGCCGGGCGTGACCTTGCCTAACGAGCCGCTTTACCTCGTCCGGATTAGCATTGTTTATTGATAAAGCTATGGCAGCTACACCGAAGGATTAAGATCGGAAGATGATTGGGCAAGACTTCTGGGGAAAATCGGCTTCATGAGAATAAAAGACCATTGGAACGCTCAGCAGACCCTCCTTGCATCGGCGGATCGGTCCTGAAATCGGTCGAACGAGGTGGGCTGTGCTTACGACGCAACAGTAACCAACCTATTCGAACAAGCTGCGGTTGCCCATTGCAAGTGGCGCGCTGAGCGTGCTCAATTCGTATTGAAATGGATACCACTCGAGATGCTTGCGCTATGTCGAGAACGCTTCCTGATGTGGTCGAACTAGATCCGCGGCGCTTGGTGCTACTAACACTTTTTGCTATCCTATTAGCGGCTTGTACACCCTCGTTGCGAGGGGGGCCTGAGCGGATTTATCCTATTGAAGCTGAGGGTGAGTTCGTCAAGGCTGCGTCCGGGCCAGAGAGCTATTTGGCCTATGCAACTGCGGGTGGGGTTAGAAAGCGCGAACTCCGGGACGCCATCGTACACAGCAAAATGTACGGAATAGATCTTAAATATTCAGAATATGAAGCGCAACTTACCCGAGAGCGACAGGAAATTCCATTCCTCACGACGGTCGCTACTCTCGGACTGACGACCTCCGCAGCGACAGTAGCATCGACAGAACTCAAGACGATTCTCGCGACGGCGGCAGCTGGGCTGACTGGTGTTAGGGAAGCATATGATAGAGATATCCTGCTTGATAGGACGATAGCCCTTTTGGAGCAGCAGATGCGCACACAACGCAAGCTCTTGAGGGCCCGGATCATCGAGCGATTGGCGTTAGGTATAGACGTATACCCGCTTGAACTCGCGCTTAGCGATATCGAATCCTACTACCGCGCTGGCACCCTAACCGGAGCACTTGTCGGACTATCAGAGGATTCTGGTGTAAGGCTTCGAAACGCGACCATCGTAGAGGATCAAGCGGTCACGGTACGGTTTGGAGTGACACCGCTGGGGCCGAGGATTCGCGCCTTCTGGCTCTCAAGCCCTGAGAACCGCGCGGCCGTCGAAAGTTGGCTTGTCCGCAATAGCATTGATGCCCCAGTCGGCATCTTCGTTCGGTCGGACGTCTATGCAGCGGCGCAGCGACGAATTGCTGCCGAACTCGGCATTACGAGTGCCACAGCGCCGCCGCGACAAATACCGCGAACAACATCGGCTGCTCAGCCCCCGTCAGCAGGGCGCCCCCAACCAGCTCACGAAATAGTACCTTCTGCCACTTCTGTGCATGCATCCCGGATTCGAGCGTTCATGCACTCGAGCACTAAGAATCTAAACCAGGTCGAGAATTGGTTGTCCTCAAATAACATCGGGATGGCAATCGGGGATTTCCTGCGACCGAGCAGGGGCATGTTTGAGGCTCAGTCGAGGATGATCCGGGAGCTCGCCATTCCGTGATCGTACAGGGAGAATAGAAAGTGAAGAAATACACGATTACCGACGTTACGGAAGAAGAGCTTGAGGATCTTCTCTCCGATTTGCGCCTACAGGGCTACAATCCGGTGACGATAGGACCGAAAGATGAACTTTACACGGTCGTAGCCGACGCACCGCCCACGGATGGCTCTAAAGGAAGCGGGGACTCGCAGTCGGGCGAAGGAAGTCCGGGCACTGGTAAGGACGAAGCGACCTTCGTTGCCGCGCGATCGCCGATACCGCTCCAGGTAATCTATCGACGCGCGGATGCGACAGAGATCATTAGAGAAGGTGGCTCCCGCGCCTGGCGCAACAACAATCCAGGCAACATCGTCAGCGGGTCGTTCGCCATCGAACATGGTGCGATCGGTGCCGACACGAGGTTCGCAATCTTTCCCAGTGAGGAGGTCGGCCTGCTGGCCGTGATGTCGCTACTACGCGCGCCCTCATATCGGAATCTGAGTCTGACGGAAGCAATCAATCGATATGCACCCCCCAGTGAGAATCACACGGCGCATTACGTCGACTTCGTCGCCAAGCGCACTGGTATCGACACTAAGACTGTTCTGTCGAGTCTAACCGATGCCGATCTGTCTAACGTAGCGAAATCTATTCAAAAGATTGAGGGCTGGACGCCTGGCAAGCAATACTCTGCCGACAAGCCGCGGGCGTCGATTTCCGCCAGAGCGGCAGGGCCAGCGTCCTCGGCCGCCCCTGCTGCAACAGATTGGATGCGAGTCGCACTCCGAGAGGAATCGCTACCTCCGATCGAGCGTTCTGAGTGGGCCGATCCAGGAGAGAACCCGCGGATCTTGAATTACATCCGAGTGGCCGCACCCTGGTTTGATCCAATGAAGGACGGAGGTGACGAAGTCCACTGGTGCGCCTCTTTCGTCAACTATTGTCTTGAGAGAGCAGGCTACAGGGGCACTGGGCACCCCGGAGCCCGATCCTTTTTCTGGAACAAGGACCGCCATTTCATAGAATTGGAGAAGCCGCAATACGGCTGTATCGGAGTGTTCCGTGATGCGCCATTTGCCGACGCCGCCTGGAAGAACGGAAATGGTCACGTCGGCTTTATTACTCGGTGGACTGATACTGAGGTAGAGCTTCTGGGCGGCAATCAATCGAACACGGTCAAAAGAGAGTGGTATGCCAAGACATCGGCAAAGAGTACGACCGTCAAAAGGAAGCTGGTGGCGTACTTGATGCCAGCGATGAACTAACCTTCCCTCGAGGTCATCGGCATGGGACTTAACCAACGATCAATCCGTCCGAGGTACTTCTTTGCTATGACAAGCGGTGAAGGCACGTCTCGCGCCAGGGGTTGGAGTTGTCTCAGGCTCATATAGCACCCGCCCGGGTGATTTGCTTTCAGCGTATCAGTGCGTTCGGCATCGTGGGCGTGGAGCATGAGAAGGACAGCCCAGCTGCTGCAAGGTAGCGCAGTGCTAGCGCAGCTCACCGGCGCAGCTTGTTTCATCAATGACTTAGACACACTCGCGTCCAGATCATAATCCTTGTGTCGGGGGTTCAAATCCCTCCTCCGCTACCAAAGTTTTTCAACCCCGCTAAGCAGTTAGCGGGGTTTTTCATTGCCTTGCCCTTGCGCCAGAACGGCAATATTTCCTAGCGCAGTGCTAGCGCAGCCCAAAAAATTGCCCTGCGCCCGTAACGGTTTGCTGGGGGGTCAGAAAGCACTCTAGCGCACTCCTAGCTGTCAAACGGCATCGGAACGGGGTTCATCCGCACTTTCGGTGCTGGTGGAGGGGATCGGGCGTTGATGCGCATGGCAGCCGTAGGGCAGCACGATGCCGATCTCGAACCCGTCGATGCCGTCGGTCCCGGACGGCCTTCACGTCGATGATCTGACGCTGAACACAGCCGGGTTGCTGATCACCGCCCACACCACCGCTCACCAGGCGACCTGTCCGAGCTGCGGCCGATCCTCGACTCGCGTTCACAGCACGTACTGGCGAACCCTCAAGGACCTGCCGTGGCAAGATCGGACTGTGACGTGGCACCTGCGCGTGCGCCGCTTCCGCTGCGGCCACTGCCCGGGGCGGATCTTCGCCGAACCAGCAGTGGGGATGGGTTCACGCAAAGCGCGTCGAAGCGAACGATTGGCTGAGGCGCAGACCGATATCGGCATGGTGCTCGGCGGCGAGCCCGGTGCTCGTTTGTCGCGACGACTGGCGATGCCGGTCAGCGGCGACACGGTTCTGCGCCTGGTCCGTCGACGCGGCATCGCCTCCTCGCCGGCGCCGCGCGTGGTCGGCATCGATGATTGGGCGTGGCGGCGCGGTCAGTCCTACGGCACCATCGTCTGCGACCTGGAACGGCGGCGCGTCATCGACCTGCTGCCTGGTCGCTCTGCGGCACCGGTGCGGGACTGGCTTGCCGCCCATCCGAGCGTCGCCGTCGTCAGCCGTGACCGCGCCGGACCCTACGCCGAGGCTGCGCGCACAGGCGCCCCGGCGGCGATGCAGGTTGCAGATCGCTGGCACCTGCTCGTCAATGCCTCCGAGGCACTGCGCAGCATCGTCGAGCGTCACCAGTCCGAGATCAGAGCCGTGGCGATCCACTCCAGGCCCGAGCCTTCTCTCCCTCCTGATCCAGCAAAGACCGAGCCCGCCCCGGAGACGAGCAGCCGGCGACGTGATCGCTGTGAGGCAGCCTTACGGCTCCATGGCGAAGGTCAACCGACCAAGGAGATCGCCCGCCGTCTCGGAGCATCTCGTAACGCCGTGCGTCGCTGGATCCGGGCTGGCCAGTTCGTGCCCTACCGTCGTGCCCCAGGTCCGAGCCAGCTCGACCGTTACATCTCCGTCGTCGAGGCGCGCTGGCAGGAGGGTCAGCGCAGCGCCACCTGTCTCCATCGCGAGTTGTGCGCGCAGGGCTTCACGGGCGGCTACGACATCGTCCGGCGCTGGGTCGCACGGCAGCAGTCGGAGGCCCCGGCTCGACCGCCCTCAGCCCGGATCCCCTCGACACGCCGCATCACCCGGTGGCTGACGGGCGATCCAGCCGTGCTATCGCCCGTGGATCGGGCCTTCACCCAGGCACTCTGCAATGCGGCTCCGCGCTTGAAGCGGGCGGCCGAGGATGTACGCGCCTTTGCCGATCTCCTGCACCAGGACGATCCGGCCGGACTGACACCTTGGCTGGAGGCTGCTGCCAGCGAACTCGGTGGCTTCGTCACCGGGCTTCGGCAGGATGAAAATGCCGTGCGCGCGGCGATCGCCGAGCCCTGGAGCAACGGCCACGTTGAAGGGCAGGTCAACCGCCTCAAGCTGATCAAGCGCAGCATGTATGGTCGAGCCAAGTTCGACCTGCTCCGCCAGCGAGTGCTGCATGCCGCCTAACCCGGGTCCCCCAGAGCTTGGCTGGACAAGCACCCGTAAGCACCGAAAGTGCGGATGAACCCCGTTTGGACGCCGATCACCCCGGAAACGGGGTCCTTATTCCACGCCTAATCACATGCAGATGCCACCCACACCGTCGTACATCACTCAAGAAGCCACTGGGATACCCAGTCGAAACCCTCTCCAGCTATCGGTGCGACCAGCCATTTCCATCTTCTTTAAAATTCGCTGCATGTTGATATTCGAGATGAAAGCCCGGGACGCAGCCGGAACCAACTCAGGCAGCTTCCGTTGAGCCGGTCCGAGCGGGACGACCCGGAACGAGTCATGGCGGATACTTGTCGCGTCGCCATCCTCGGCGGGCGATTCGCCGGCTTGGAGGCAGCCCAGGCCCTTACCCTGCTGGGCGTTCTGGGGCGTTGCGCATGTCCACTTCCTGATCGGAGCCCGCAACTGCATCGCCGTCGCGTTGAGCCGGATCTGGGACGGCGCAATCTTTGGGCGCCGGTCGCGGCTGATCACCCAGCCCGCCGACGCGCGGCCCACTGCGGCCAGCCCGGCCGGTGAAGCCGGGGTCTCGCCGCAAGAGGGATGGGTTCGGGGTAAGCGGAACGCGCCACGCCGGCTGCTGTGCATGGCCGGGGCCGGGGCTGCGAACCAAGGCATTTCTCAGGCGTTTGCGGTGGATCCTCCAGCATACTGTGTTGGAGTATTCGGCCGAATCGGAGCAGGGAGGTCGTCCAGACGTGATGTGCCAGCGCGGGCCGCAGGCCGGAGATATCAACGTCAGGCGCGATCGGTGGGCCGGCTCGGACGGTCGGCCCTGCGCAGGGTGCGGCATCCGTCCCGCCGGAAAGGCGGATTGCCGATGACGGTGCCGAACCCCTTCCTGGTTCCGGGAAACGAGGTGGCGCTCCTCGCCCTCGTCGAAGCCGTGCGCGCGACCGGATACGCCTTCACCACGGTGACGCCCGCCACGCACGAGACGGTGAACCGCCGATCCGGCAACGCCGAGGCACGCGATCTCCGCGACGTCCTTGGCTGGAGCCGGCCGTTCCAGCCGGATCTGCTGCCACGAGAGATCTTCGGCTTGATGCGGGAATCCGGCGCAGCCGTGCCCGACGGCGCGCTGTGGCGTCCGACGGTCCGCCTGTCGAGCCTCGACGGCGAGCTGTTCCTGCACTCGGCCTTCCCGCCCCTCGCCGCCGACGCGGTGTTCTTCGGGCCCGATACCGTCCGGTTCGTCCGGGCGGTATCAGGGCATCTGGGGCAGCGCCCTGCGCCTCCGCGCCGTGTCGTGGATATCGGCTGCGGTTCGGGTGCCGCCGGCATCGTGGTGGCCAAACGGGCGCCCGCGGCCGAGGTCATTCTCGTCGACATCAACGAGGCCGCCCTGCGCGCGGCCGCCCTCAACGCCCGCGCGGCCGGCGTCGCCTCGGTCACGCCGCGAGCCAGCGACCTGCTCTCGGGCGTCGCGGGCGACTTTGACCTGATCGTCTCGAACCCTCCCTTCATGGTCGACCCGGCCGGGCGCGCCTACCGGGACGGCGGCGGCGAGAACGGGTCTGGCCTGCCCCTCGCGGTGGTCGCGGCGGCGACGCGCCGGCTCGCGCCCGGCGGCACGCTGGTCCTGTTCAGCGGAACCGTCATCGTCGCGGGCCGGGATGCCTTCCGCGAGTCGGCTGAACACCTGTGCGCCGAGGCCGGGCTGTCCTGCGCCTACGACGAGGTCGATCCCGACGTCTACGGCGAGGAACTCGCGGGACCGGCCTACGGGGCGGCGGACCGGATCGCCCTCGCGGTGCTGACGGCGATGCGGCCGACCTGAGATGCGGAGCGCAACCATGCCGATGCCCAAGGCCACCGACATCGCCGAGACCGCCGCCTTCCTGCGCGATGCCCGCGCCGGCCTGTCGGCGCAGGCCCGGTCCCTGCCGGGCAAGTACCTGTGGGACGTCGAGGGCTCGACGCTGTTCGACCGGATCTGCGGCACGCGCGACTACTACCCGACCGGCCGCGAGATGACGCTCCTGCCCGCGGTCGCGGCGGAGGTCGCCGGCCTGATCGGGCCCGGTGCCACCGTCGTCGAGTACGGCAGCGGCGCGAGTCGCAAGATCCGCGTCCTCCTCGACGCGCTCGCGCAGCCTGCCCGCTACGTGGCGCTCGACATCTCGTGGGACTTCCTCAAGGCCGCCATTGACCATCTCAGCCTCGATTATCCTGGCGTCGAGATGATCCCTGTCCATGCCGACTATTCGCGACCGATCACGCTCCCGGTCGACCTCGCGGGCGGGCCGGTACTCGGCTTCTTTCCCGGCACCAGCATCAGCAACTTCTCGGGCCCGCAGGCGGTCGCCTTCATGGAGCGCGCCCGGGCGACGCTCGGGTCGGGCTGGTTCCTGATCGGCGTCGATCCGACCCGCGACCGCGACCGGCTGCTGCGAGCCTATGGTGGTGCCGACGGCCTGATGGCGGCGCTCCACCTGAACCTGCTCGCCCGGGCCAACCGCGAGCTCGGCGCGACCTTCGACCTCGATGTCTTCCGGCACGAGGCGCGGGTTCTGCCCGAGCCGTTCCGGGTCGAGGCTCATCTGGTGGCGACCCGGGACACGGAATGCCGCCTCGACGGCGAGATCTACCGTTTCGCGGCCGGCGAGAGCATCCACACCGACAATTCCTACAAATACGCGCCCGAGGCCTTTCGTGAGATCGCGCGGGAGAGCGGCTGGATTCCCGAGGCGGTGTGGCTGGACGAGCTCGGCGTGTTCAGCCTGCACCTGCTGCGCAGCCCCTGACGCTGCCGGTGCACGTGGACGCCGAACGAGGCGTGGAAACGGATCCCAAGACCAGCGTCGGGAAACAGGACCTGCGCGGGGGACAAAGACACGCATGAGGATGCATGTGCAAGGAGCTTCGTGCACCTTGACCGGACAAGGACCGGTGTCGCGCGAGCGCTCGGCCGCCGCAGGATTGTCGCGCAACGATCCTTTACCCTCGGAGCCGGCTCATCTGCCGTTGCCCCGGGACGACCGCCACCACCCGCGAGCCGAGGCCTTCCGGGCGTTCATCGGCGAGGCGGGCTTCCCGTGCGTCGGGGCCAAGGCGGCCTTGTCCCGCGGCCAGATGCGCATCCTCGTCGCGCGCAGCCTGACCTCGGCCTGGGACGATATGCGGATCTACCCGGCCCTCCTCGCCTTCGCGGTGCGGTACCGTGTGCAGCCCGACCTGTTCCAGAGTTTCGCCGTCGTGTTCGAGGGGCCGGACGGCGAGGATCCGGGCCGGTTGAGCGAGGAGGCGTTCGAGCGCCACCTTTGGGAGCGCCTGCAATCGTTCGCCGACAAGGATGCCTGGCTCGGCCACCCCTGGGACAAGCGGGTTGCGGCCGATCCGGGCAACCCGCACTTCTCCGTGAGTTTCGCCGGCGAGGCCTTCTTCGTGGTCGGCTTGCATCCCGGGGCCAGCCGGCCGGCGCGGCGCTTCTCCTCACCCGCCCTGGTGTTCAATCCTCGCCGGCAATTCGAGCAACTTCGCGAGACCGGGCGCTACGAGAAGCTGCGCGCCTCGATCCTGGAGCGGGACGTGGCGCTGGCGGGCTCGGTCAACCCGATGCTGGCGCGCCACGGCGAGGTCTCGGAGGCGCGCCAGTATAGCGGCCGCGCCGTCGCAGACAGCTGGCGCTGCCCATTCCGGCCGCCGGGACAAGCTGCCCACCCCGCCGGAGCGCCCCGGACCAGCGCCCCTCAAGGAGACGACTCCAGAGCCGGAGACCATGATGGGCTCTGACGATCGCGTCGCGATCCGGCGTGGCCTTTACAATCGACGAGGGCGACCGCCTGACCGGCATCGACCCGCGGGGCGAGCAGGTGGCGGACCTCCTCGCTTTCAACCGGCACGACGTCGACGAGGTCATCTCCTCCGGACGCACCCTCGATCATGCGAGCCGGATCTCCCTGACGCCGGGAGATACCCTCTACTCGAATCGCTCGAACGTGCTCCTGCGTATCGTTGAGGCCGCGGTGGGCCGGCATGACTTCCTGCTGATGCCCTGCTCGGCCGACACCTTCCGCATCATCTAAGGCGACACGCAACCGCATCGCGGCTGCTTCGGCAACCTCGCAGCGGCGCTGGAGCCGTTCGGGATCGCGGCCGACCGAATCCCGGTGGCGTTCAACGTCTTCATGAACGTCGTCGTCGACGGCGCGACGGGGACGCTCAGCGTCGAGCCGCCGCTTAGCCGGGCCGGCGACCGCATCGTCTTCGAGGCCGAGGCCGACGCCGTCGCCGGCCTGACCGCCTGCTCCGCGCGGCAGTCGAACAACGGGCGCTTCAAGCCGATCCACCATCACGTCGATCTGCACACCCCCGCTGGACGTGCATCTCAGTCCGTGTCGCGATGTCGGTCACCGAGAGCGTCCGAGCTTGGCGACCACGCTGGCGCCGTCGTGAAGGACAGCAGCACCCGGCTCCGAAGCCGGTTTACCAGAGGAACGCCGACGCGAAGCTTGCCTCGCAAGTCGCGGCGCGACATCGCGAGCTCGCGTTCGGCCACGGCGACGGCGTCCATGATGACGCCGCATCGATCGGGAAATCGAGCTCCCTCGGCCGCGAGAGTGATGGTGCGTGTATTGCGATGGAAGAGCCGGATCTCGAGCTGCTCCTCCAACCGCACGATCGTCTTGCCGGCGGCGAACGGGGTGATCCCGAGTGCCCGCGCGGCGCCCGCATAGAAGCCTGAATCGGCAACCTGAACGGATGCCGACAACCCAGAACGCTTGTCCATGCGATCTCTTCTGTCGGCCGCCAGGACAGGTCGCTCAGATCCTGCCGCCTGATCCCGAAGCATCGACCTCGCCCGGATGTACGACCAGCCGAAGCCGCGTTCACGGGTCACCCGATATGGGTCGAATCACCCCTGCCAACCGGCCAGGAACTCCACGAGGAGCCGGTTGACCGCCTCGGGCTGCTCCTCGTGCGGGAGGTGGCCACAGCGCGGTATCGCCGCGGTGCGCAAGTCGCTCGCCATCTCGGCCCAGACAGCCTCCATGTCGAAAGCCTGTCCGACGGCGCCGAAATCAGCTCCCCACAGGGATAGAACCGGGCATCCGATCTTCACCTCGGCGTCGACGAGGTCTTGCGCATTGTCCTCCCGGTTGGCTCGGTAATCCGCCATCGCGCCCCGTACGGCGCCGGGTGCCCGGTAGGCCGCCACGTACGCATCGAAATCGGCGCCCGAGATGGTGTGCGGGTTGAAGCACCAGTCCGAGAAGAAGTGGCGTAGCCAGAGATCCTCGCGGCCCGCGATGAGGGCCTCCGGCAAGTCGGGCACCAGGTGGAACAGGAAGAACCAGTATGACCGCGCGATCTGCGCGTTCATGCTGCGCGCCACGATCCGGGTCGGCACGTTGTCCATCACGACTAGGCGGTCGAGGCGACCAGGATGGTCCTTGGCGAAGCGCGTGGCGACGCGGGCGCCTCGGTCATGCCCGACGAGGGCGATTCTGTCGATTCCGAGAGCGTCGAGGAGGGCGACGAGGTCCTGCGCCATCGTGCGCTTGTCGTACCCGCTCGCCGGCTTGTCGGTCTCGCCGTAGCCCCGCAGGTCCGGGGCGACGACGCGGTAGTGCCGGCTGAGCGGCGGGATCTGGTGGCGCCAGGCGTAGCTCGTTTCCGGGAAGCCGTGCAGCAGCACGACGGGCGGACCCGATCCGGCCTCGAGGTAGTGCTGCCGGATGCCGTTCGCCCGGATGGTGTGATGCGTGATCGCCGTCAAGCTCCGTCCCTCGTCGTGTCTCGTGAGCGAGGACGCAGCATGGCGCGGTGCAGCCCGCCGTCTTTCAGGATCGCGCGGTGTTTTGGACGTGTTGCCAGCGCCGGGTCATGCGGCCTTCGCCGTGGCGGGATCCGTGGCGGCGATCAGAATCAGCGCCGGGGCGAGGGCGAGGGCGACGAGCCCGACGAGGACGTAGAGCAGGGCCGCGAGCCCGCAGCCGAGCGCGAAGGCCGCGACGGCGGCGCTCATCCGGGCGATCCGGCGCCGGCCTGCGTGCTCGGCGGGCACGCCGCGCAGGAGATCGGCGAGGTCGATCATGATCTGCGTCGTCGTCCCGGTCATCAGGGTCGAGGGCGGCGCCTCGGGCAGGTGCGCCCGGTGCGCCGCGTTCTGGATCGCCATCGCGGCGACGAGCACCATGCCGGTGAGGAGCGCCGCCGGACGGTCGGCATCCGCGAACGGCCCGAGGGCGACGGCGAGGACCGCGCCGAGGGACAGGAAGGCGCATTGGGCGGCGAGCAGTACCCGCAGGGCCGGCCGGCCCGTCTCGTCCAGGCGGCGGCTCGCCAAGCGGGTCAGGAGAACTGCGACGCAGAAGACCGGCAGCACCAGGAGCTTCGCCCAGGCACCGGTGGCGCCGTGCACCATCGCGGCGCCGAAGGTCACGAAGTTGCCGGTGACGTGGGCGGTGAACAGGCCCTGGAGGGCGAGGAAGCCGAGCGTGTCGACGTAGCCGCCGACGAAGCTCAGGATCTGGGGGAGGGACGGGCGCATGGGTTGGTGATCCGTTCGAGGGGAGGGCAAGTCACCAGGCGGTGCGTAGCTCGACGCCGAGATAGGTGCCGTCCTTGCCCCCAGCCCGGCGGATCGTGTCGCCGGCGGCAAAGCGCACCGCCTCGACCGCACCGGTGAGGCCGGGAGCGAAGACGTAATCCGCCCGCAGCTGGCCGTAGGCGCCGCTCCACAGATGCCCGCGCCCGGCCGTGCCCGGCACCGGGTTGCTCGGCTGGACGTAGATCGCGTCGGACGTGGTCTGGCGCCATTGCAGCCCCAGGGCCGCGCTGACCGCGAGGCCGGCGGCCGGGTGCACGGTCAGCGACGGCTTGAGGTGGAGGAGGTTGGCGTAAGCGGTGTAACCCGCCAGCGTGAAGTAGTAACCGTTCGGGAAGAGCGGGTTGAAGGTGCCGAGGACGCTGTCATTGCGACGGCCGTCACCGGACGCGGCGTCGCCCTGGAGGCCGAGGCGCGGCTGCCAGGGGAGATCCGCGAGCGTGTAGCCGACGCGGCTGCCGACCGCCCAGGCGGCGATGTCGTCGCGGCCGACGCGGCCGAACTGGCCCATCGCCTCGAGGTCCCAGTCGAACCCGCCGGCGCTGCCCGCATAGCGGATGTCGAGGACGTGGCGCCGCTCGTTGCCGGTGGCGTCGAGGAAGCGGGCGCCGTCGCGCTCGTAGAGGCCCCAATAGGCCGAGAGTTCCTGGTCGCCGAAGACCCTGCGCTCGACCCGCAGGGTGCTGAAAGCGAAGGCGCTCGTGGAGATGTCGTCGAAGGGTTCGTTGAAGCGGTACTGCACCGGCTGGCTGACGAAGCCGAGCACCCGCCACGGCCCGGATTCCCAGTCGGCCCAGAGCGCGTCGAAGGACTGGCGCACGTTCGGCCCGTCGCGCGAGGACACGAAGCGCTGGAGGTCGAAGGCGAAGTCCTGCCGCCCGGCCCGCGCCTTGACGGTTCCGTCCTCAAATGTCCGGCTGTAGGACAGGAAGGCGAGGCGCAAATCGAGGATGTTCTCGTCGACCGAGGTGATGACGCGTTTGCCGGGTGCCCGCACGTCCTCGATCTGCGCGAAGATCTGCCAGTTCTCGTTCAGGCGCGCGTCGAGGTGGATCTGCAGGCGCTGGAGCAGGTAGGCATCGCCCCGCGGACCGCCGATGCCGAAGGCGGGAGTGCGGTTGCTCTCGACGCGCTCGCGCAGGGTCAGGCCGAGCGACAGGTAGCTCTTCGGGTCGGCCGCGAAGAGCGGGATGTATTTCAGGTCGTCGAACGCTTGCGTGCGCTTGGCCGGGTCGGCGAGCCCCGACCAGTCCTCGGCCCAGCGGTTCGTCTTCGTCGCCGGACGGGTGACCGCGTCGGACGTCGCATCCTCGGCGCGCGCGCCCGCGCCGAGGAGCACGCAGAGCGCGACGACCACGCCCGGCCGTGTGCCGCTCACTGTGCCGCTGCGCCGGATGCGTGGATCTCCGCGACGTAGCCGCCGGGGAAGCGCACCATCGCGGCCTTCCGGTCGCCGGCGGAGTAAGGCGCGACCAGCACGCTCGCGCCGGAGGCCTGCGCCTTGGCGAGGGTGTCGGCGAGGTCGGCGACCTCGTAGCCGGTCGTCTCGTGACCGTAGGGGTAGGGCAGGTGGCCGTCGGTCACCAGCACGGTCAGGCGGCCGAACTCCGAGGTCAGGCGCAGGCGCCGGTAGGTGTCGCCCGGGCGGCCGATCTCGACGCCGGGGGCCTTGGGCTCGTCCGAAACAATGCGGCCTTGCGAGAAGCGGCGAAATCCTCCGACGAACGCCTCGACGCTGTCGGGCGAGACGTAGACGCGGTTCTCCGGCACCGTCGCGAAGGGCGCGTAGTCGGGCTTCGTGGTGTGCCAGTAGAGCTGCATGTTGACGCCGCCCGGCCACTGGATGACGGCGTCGCGGCCGATCGGGTCCGGGAAGGTCTGGACGATCACCGCGGCCCCGGCGGCGCGGGCGGCCGCCACCGCCGCGTCCATGTCGGCGACGAGGTAGCCGGTGCGCTCGGCTCCGAAGGGGTAGGGGATCGGCGTCTTGAAGCCGAACAGGGAGACGGTGCCGACCGGGGTCTGGATCAGCTGCGAGGTGGTGCTCGACGGCGTCGGCGTGACGGTCGCGACGACCTGCTTGGTGCTGGCTCCGCCAAAGGTGGCGGTGAAGCTCGCGACGAAGCGGTCGACGTCCTCGGGCGCGACGTAGACGTGGGTGGTGTCGTATTGCGGGGCGACGGCAACCGTGTGCTCGTGCGCGGCGTCCCGGGCCTCTGCCTGTCCGGCGAGGAGGGCGGAGGCGAGGAGGGCGGCGAGGATGCGCGTCATGGGGAGCTCCAGGCGGTTGGCCGAAAAAGGGATTTTGGGGAGTCGGTGAAGCGCCCCTGAACCCTCCCCCTCTGCGGGGGAGGGTGGCCCCTGCGTCAGCAGGGGCCGGGAGAGGGGCAGCGCGACGGTGCCGGACATGGCGCCCGTCACCACGGTCGCGACCTCTCCGGAAACGGGGTTCCCCTCTCCCAGCCTGCTCCGCAGGCCACCCTCCCCCGCAGAGGGGGGAGGGTTCGGTGCAGCGCCTCACACCGCCCAGCAGGCGCAGCCCAGCGCGCCCCAGAAACTCTTCAGGTCCGAGACCGGCGCCTGCGACGACCAGGCAGCGGCGTGGGCGTGCCCGTGCAGCCCGCAGGACATCGCACAGCCGCAGGACGTGCTCGCTTCCCGTGCTACCACCGCCTCCGCCCGGACCGGGCGCTCGCCCCAGGCGCCGTAGCCCTTGAAGGTGCGCACCGGCGACCAGTCCGGCATCGCCGGCGGGGGCGGGGTCTCGTCGAGCGCGGCGAAGAGGCCCGCCGCGTACACCACCTTGCCGCCCACCACCGTCAGGTCGCTCACCGTGTCGGCGATGTCGGCCTCGGCGCAGGCCATCACGTCGCGGTCCGGCACGATGAGGTCGGCGAGCTGGCCCACCTGGATGCGGCCCTTCCGGCCCTCCTCGTTCGAGAACCAGGTCACCTTCTCGGTCCACATCCGCAATGCCGTCTCGCGGTCGAGGCAGTTGCGGCGGGGCGTGAGCTGCATCCCGCCGACCGTGCGGCCGGTGACGAGCCAGGAGATCGCGACCCAGGGATTGTAGGAGGCGACACGCGTCGCGTCGGTGCCGGCCGAGACCGGCACGCCCTTCTCCAGCATCCGCGCCACGGGCGGGGTCGCGGCGGCGGCGCCGTGGCCGTAGCGCTCGACGAAGTATTCGCCCTGGTAGGCCATCCGATGCTGGATCGCGATGCCGCCGCCGAGCGCGGCGATGCGGTCGATCGAGGCCTCCGAGATCGTCTCGGCGTGGTCGAAGAACCAGTTCAGGCCCTGGAGCGGGATGTCCTGGTTGACGCGCTCGAACACGTCGAGGGCGCGGGAGATCGTCTCGTCGTAGGTGGCGTGCAGGCGCCAGGGCCAGCGGTTCTCGGCCAGCACCCGCACCACGCCCTCGAGCTCGCCCTCCATCTCGGGGGCCATGTCGGGCCGGGGCTGGCGGAAATCCTCGAAATCGGCCGCCGAGAAGACCAGCATCTCGCCGGCACCGTTGTGGCGGAAATAGTCGTCGCCCTGCTTGTAGCGGGACGATTGCGTCCAGGCGAGGAAGTCCTCCTTCTCGGCCTTCGGCTTCTGGGTGAACAGGTTGTAGGCGAGCCGAACGGTGAGCTGGCCGGCCTCGGCGAGCGTCTGGACGACCCGGTAATCCTCCGGATAGTTCTGGAACCCGCCGCCGGCATCGATCGCTCCGGTCACGCCGAGCCGGTTGAGTTCGCGCATGAAGTGGCGGGTCGAGTTGACCTGGTACTCGAAGGGAAGCTTCGGCCCCTTGGCGAGCGTGGCGTAGAGGATCGCGGCGTTGGGCTTCGCCAGCAAGAGCCCGGTCGGGTTGCCGGCGGCATCGCGCAGGATCGACCCGCCCGGCGGCTCGGGCGTGTCCCTGGTGTAGCCGACGGCCCGCAAAGCTGCGCCGTTCAGGAGCGCCCGGTCGTAGAGGTGGAGCAGGAAGACCGGCGTGTCGGGGGCGACGGCATTCAGCTCTTCCAGCGTCGGCAGGCGCTTCTCGGCGAACTGGTGCTCGGTGAAGCCGCCGACGACCCGGACCCATTGCGGCGGCGGCGTCACCGCCACCTGGCGCTTGAGCATCGCCATCGCGTCGGCGAGCGAGCGCACGCCGTCCCAGCGCAGCTCCATGTTGAAGTTGAGCCCGCCGCGGATCAGGTGCAGGTGGTTGTCGATGAGGCCGGGCAGCACCCGGCGGCCCTTGAGATCGACCACCCGCGTCCGCGGGCCGGCGAGCGCCATGACCTCGCGGTCGGACCCGACCGCCGTGAAGGCGCCGTCCGTCATCGCGACCGCCGAGGCGGCAGGATTGCTCGGATCGAGCGTGGTGACGAGGCCGCCGCGCAGGATCAGGTCGGGGTGAGCCACAGCGCTCAATCGAAGCTCCTCGGTCGGAAATGAAGTGGGGCCGCCGGGCTCCGCAGAGCTGCATGGCGCAGCTCTGCGGAACTCCTTGATTTCGCATCATTCTGTCGCCGAACCGGTGACCCCTTCGGCACCGGCCGCTCGCGGCCGGCCGAATGATGCTGAGGTCAGGCCGGCGGGCGTCTCGACGCCTCCTCGACCGCGAAGCTCTTGCGGTGGAGCAGGCTCGACAGGACGGCCGGGTGGCCGCGCCAGTAGGAGACGGCCATCTCGCCGGCCAAGATGCCGAGGAGGCCGACGAGGGCGATGATCGGCGGCGCGGGCGACTTCACGCCGATCAGCCCGTAGGCGACGCCGACCGCGAGGCCGGCGCCGAGGGAGAGGAGGTACGGCAGCATCGCGCGCGCCGGCTTGATTCGATGAACCCCGGGCTCAGTGGCCTTCGGACGCGCCGAACATCGACTTGGCGTAGATGATGCCGAGCCCGTATGCGCCGCCGTACTTCTTGGCGATGCCCGTGGTCATCTCGTAGGTCTCGGTGCGGGCCCAGTCGCGCTGCAACTCGAGCATGTATTGCAGCGAGGTCATCGGCTGCACGCCGGCCTGGATCATCCGCTGCATGGCGCGCTCGTGCGCCTCGTCCGAGACATCGCCGCACGCATCCGCGATGACGTAGACCTCGTAACCCTGGTCGAGGGTCGGGCCGACGATGCAGACCGAGGTCCACAGGCCGGCGAAGACAAGGCGGTCCTTGCCGATCTCCGACACCCGGGCCACCACGGCGGCATCCTCCCAGGTGTTCATCGAGGTGCGGTCGAGGAGCCTCTCCTCTGGGAAGGCCGAGGTGATCTCCTCGAACATCGGGCCCGAGAAGCTCTTCTCGGCCACCGTCGTCAGCACCGTCGACACGCCGAACCCGGCGGCCGCGCGCGAGACCAGGGCGGCGTTGTTGCGCAGGGTCACGGCGTCGATCGACTTCGTCGCAAAGGACATCTGCGACTGGAAGTCGATCATGATCAGCGTGTGATCGTGCGGCGTGACGAGGCGCTTTCCGGGCGTCGGTGTCGCTTTGATGGCCATGAGTCGGACTCCTTGCGCTCGTCCTGGCGGACGGTGACCGTTGCGCCACCGCTCTCCGGTCGGTGGCGTTGCCTGGTTTCTAGTCCGGCCGGGGACACGCGGATTGGAGGCTTTGCGCGTGGCTTGGACGAATGCGCTGTCGCGGCGTCCCGACGGTGCGCTGCGGGGAACCTTTTCGGGATGGGCTCGATGCCGTCGTCGACAGCCGGACGAGGCTTGGGTCGTCCCGTCTCGCCACGGGTCTGACCGGGAAGCCCGGCCCAGGCGCAGTCCCCCCGGACCGACAAAACACCGCGAGAATCGACAAGACCCGGGGCCGCCCGTCGCCAGATCCTTTGGCCGCGCCCGCCGCCTCGGCGGGCGGGGCCCACCGGGAAGGCCATGATCGAGCATCACGACACGGGCGAGTCACCCGCGCGCGGCCTGCGCGACGCGGTGCTGCGCTGGCTGCTGCACGAGGCGGTGGACGAGCGCTTCCTCGACGACGTCTTCGCGGTCTTCTGCGACCGGCTGCGCCGCGACGGCGTCGCGGTGGCGCATGCCACGCTGCACTTGCGCACCAACCATCCGCAATGGCTCGGCATCGAGATCCTGTGGCGGAATGGCTGCCGCGGGCCGCGCTCGCGCAACCTCGATTACGGGCTGTTCGGGACGGAGGGTTTTCGCGGTAGCCCGGCGGCGCGGATCCTCGCCGGTGCCGAGATGGTGCGACACCGCCAGGGCGAGACGGGCGAGGGCGCGCATCCGGAGGTCGCCGGACTGATGGCTGTCGAGGGCCTGACCGACCTCGTCGCCTGGCCGATGCGCTATACGCTGGGCCGGCGGCACGTGGCCTCCTTTGCGAGCGACCGGCCGGGCGGGTTCACGCAGGCCGAGATCACCCTCCTGACGGAGCTCCTTCCGGCGCTGGCCGTCGTCACCGAGGTGCGCCACCGGAACCGCCTGACCCGCCTCCTCCTCGATACCTATGTCGGGCCGCATGCGGGCGAGATGATCCTGAACGGCGCGACGCGGCGGGGCAGCGGCGTCACCGTCGAGGCGGCGATCATGGTGGTCGACCTGCGCGGCTTCACCCGGATCTCCGAGCTGTGGCCGCGCGACGACGTGATCGCGCTCCTCAACGACTATTTCGATGCGGTGTGCTGCCCGGTGGAGCGCAACGGCGGCGAGATCCTGAAGTTCATGGGCGACGGCCTGCTGGCGATCTTTCCCCTCGACCGGCCGGATGCCGGCGTCGCGACCCTGCGAGCCGCCGACGAGGCCCGTCGAGCGATGCGCGACCTCAACCGGGTCCGCGCGGCACAAGGTCTCGACGCCCTCGGCTACGGGATCGGGGTTCATGCCGGCGCGGTGATGTACGGCAACATCGGCTCGCGAACCCGGCTCGACTTCACCGTCATCGGCCCGGCCGTCAACGTCGCCGCCCGGTTGGAGGGGCTGACGAAGGCGCTCGAAGCCGACGTGCTGGTCTCGGGCGCCTTCGCGGCGCTCCTCGCCGCGCCGACGGCGCTGGCGTGCCTCGGGAGCTTTCCGCTGCGCGGCGTCGGCGAGCCGCTGGAGGTCTACCGGCTCGCCGAATAAGAGATCCCGGCGCGTGACAAGCCGCGCCGGCGCCGTCACCCCTCGATGAAGGCCAGGAGGTCGGCGTTGAGGCGGTCGGCGTGGGTCGTCGCGGTGGCGTGGGGCGCGCCCGGATAGACCTTGAGCGTCGCGCCGCGGATCATGTCGGCGGCGAGCTTGCCCGTCGACTCGAACGGCACGACCTGATCGGCGTCGCCGTGGACCACCAGGGTCGGCACGTCGATCTTCTGCATGTCGGGCCGGAAGTCGGTTTCGGCGAAGGCCGTGGCGCAGTCGACCGTGGCCTTGATCGAGGCCATCAGGGCGATCTGCAGCGTCTGCTTGAAGACGCCTTGCGAGACGCTCATGCCCTTGTTGGTACCGTAAAAGATCGGGTTGAAGTCGTCGAGAAACTGCGCCCGATCCTTGACGATGCCGGCCTTGAGGGCATCGAAGAAGGACTTGTCCGGCCCGTCATGGTCAGCGGTCTTGCCGAAGATCGGTGTGATGGCGCTGACGAGCGCGAGCTTGGCGACTCGTCCCGAGCCATGCCGGGCGATATAGCGGGTCACGTCGCCGCCGCCCATCGAGAAGCCGACCAGCACCACGTCGCTGAGGCCGCGTGCCTCGATCAGCGCCGCGATGTCGTCGGCCATCGTGTCGTAGTCGTAGCCGCCCCAGGGCTGGCCCGACCGGCCGAAGCCGCGCCGGTCGAACGCCACCGTGCGGTAGCCGCGTTCGGCGAAGAACAGCATCTGCGCGTCCCACATGTCGGCCGAGAGCGGCCAGCCGTGGCTGAACAGGATCGGCTGCCCCGTCCCCCAGTCCTTGTAGTAGATCTCGGTTCCGTCCTTCGTCGTGATCGTCGTCATTGCGAAACTCCCCGTTGGCCGCGGGGACGATAGGGCCGGGGCGCTACCCGGGATTGGACGATCGCGGCGCGGCTTGTGCGGAATCGCCCTCGCCCGCGGGAAACCCGCGAGTGCGGACCGTTGGTCCGCTCTGTCCGGACGGGACGCGTATTTTCGGCTTCCCCCACAGCCGACATACCGGCGCGGATGAAGCCTGACATCGAGACGACGCGGTGGTGACCAGCAGCCTCTCGCCGGCCGATCTGTTTCTCGGCGAGCGATTCGCCACGCATGTCGGCGTCACCGGCGATTGCCTACATTGCGTCCACCGCGAGGACGACATGCGGATCGGCGTGACGCGGCTGGTCGGCCGGCACGCCCTGGAGGAGCGGCTGGCCCCGACCGTCGAGGAAGATGCGTTCAGTATCGTCCACCTGCTCCGCGGCCTCGACCTGCACGAGCGGTGGAGCGGGAGCCGGCGCGTGTTCGGCGGCGCCTACGCAGCCGACACTGTGAGCGTGCTCGACCTGCGCGAGCCGGTACGGTGCCGGCTCCGCGGCGAGGTCGATGCCGTGCAGTACTACGTCCCCCGGGCGTCCCTCGACGCCTTCGCACGCGACAACGATGCAGCCCCGGTCGACACGCTGGCCTGGTGCCGGCAGACGCCGGATCCGATCGTGGCGTCGCTGTCGCGGATCCTGCTCGCGGCGCCTGCCGCCGGCCCTGCGAACGCCGTGTTCGTCGAGCAGATCTGCCTCAGCCTGCTCGCCCATTTCGCCGGCACCTACGGCCGGATGCGGCCGGGCGCGCCCTGCATCGGCGGCCTGGCGGCCCGGCAGGAGCGCCGGGCGCGGGAGATCATGCAGACGCGCTTCGCGACACGGCTGACCATCACCGACATCGCCCGGGAATGCGGCCTGACGGCGAGCCACTTCGCGCGGGCCTTCCGACGCAGCACTGGCCAGCGCCCGCACCAGTACCTCATCGGGATCCGGATCGAGCACGCCAAGGCGCTTTTGCGGGACGAGGCCTTGTCCCTGTCCGACATCGCGCTCGCCTGCGGCTTCAGCGACCAGAGCTACTTCACCCGCATCTTCACCCGCGGGGTCGGGACGAGCCCGGGGCAGTGGCGGCGGGCGCATCGGGGGTGAGACCGGCGGCTTGTTCCGCCCCCGCCCGCGTGGCATCCGGGGGGCTCGGCCCGGATCGACCGGACAAGTGATGGACAAGCTCGCCGGCCTATCGGTGTTCGTGCAGGTCGCGGATTCCGGCTCCTACGCGGCCGCCGCGCGGGTGCTCGGCCTCACGGCGTCCGCCGTCGGCAAGACGATCCTGCGCCTGGAGGAGCGGCTGGAGGTCCGGCTGTTCCACCGCAACACCCGCAGCCTCAGCCTAACGGCGGACGGGATGCGGCTGCTCGAACGCGGCCGCCCGATCATGGAGGCCGTCGCCGCGGCCGAGCGCGAGATCGCCGAGTCGCGCGGGGCCCTGCGGGGTCAGCTACGCGTCAGCGTCCCGCTGGTTGGCCGGTCGTGGAACCGGGTCTTCCTGGCGTTCATGGCGGCCCACCCGGAACTCGAACTCGAGCTGATCTACACCAACCGCCTCGTCGACATGGTGGAGGAGGGGTTCGATGCCGCGCTCCGGATCGGGATGCTGAAGGATTCGCGCCTGCGCATGCGCCGCCTCGGCAGCTTCCGCCTCGTGCTCGTGGCATCACCCGGCTATCTCGACCGCAGCGGTATTCCGGTCACGCTCGACGATCTCGACCGGCACGATTGCCTGCGCAGCCGCAACGCCTCGACCTGCCAGCTCGACGGCTGGCCGCTCGGCCCCGATCACGCCCGGCGCAGCGCCCGCCTGCGCACGCGCTGCATCGCCGACCATGACGGGATGCTCCTGACTGCGTCCCTCGGCGGCGCCGGGATCGCCTGCATCCCGGAATTCTGGGCCTGCGAGCCGATCCGGACCGGCGACCTGCGCGTCCTGCTCGCCGAGGAGACCGTGAACCGGCGCGAGGTCGCCGCCGTCTGGCCAGGCGGGCAGGTCGCCTGCCCGAAGGTCGCGGCCTTCGTGGGCTTCCTGGCCAAGAACCTTCCGCCAGTCCTCGCCGGGTCGGAGGCTGCGCCGGCGTGAGGGCCGTGACAGCCCCTCCGCGAGGGGCAGGGCGGGCAGGCGGCGGCACTGGCCGGGGCTGGTCCCGACCATCCGGGAGAAGACTCGGGTGAAGGAGCTCCGGCCGTGGAAACCGCGGGCGAGCGCGATGCCGGCGAGCGGCAGGCCCGAGAGGTATTGGTGCGGCTGTTCATCCGCTTCCTCAGCGAGAGGCTGGCGCGGGCGCCCGGCTGAGGGCCCGCGCCGTCGCCAGGGCGTCGGCCACGGGGACGGCGTGCGCACTGTCAGAGGCGTCGCCGTGCTCCCGATGCAGCCGCCGCCACTGCCCCGGGCTGGTGCCGACCGCCTGCGAGAAGGCGCGCGTGAAGTAGCTCTGGTCGCCGAAGCCGCAGAGCAGCGCCAGCTCAGCCAGGGGCAGCGCGGTGCCGAGCATCAGGCGCTTGGCCTCGGCGATCCGCAAGGCTGTCAGGTAGCGGTGCGGCGAATGGCCGGTGCTGCGCCGGAACGCGGCGGCGAAGTAGCTCGGCGAGAGCCGGCAGGCCTCCGCGACTTCGGTGATCGTGAGCGGCGTGGCGAGGCGGTCCAGCATCATCTCCTTGGCACGGCGCTCC
The DNA here is from genome assembly GCF_003173775.1 of Methylobacterium sp. 17Sr1-1. Classification (NCBI taxonomy): domain Bacteria; kingdom Pseudomonadati; phylum Pseudomonadota; class Alphaproteobacteria; order Hyphomicrobiales; family Methylobacteriaceae; genus Methylobacterium; species Methylobacterium sp. 17Sr1-1. The sequence continues at coordinate 1,129,457 of NZ_CP029552.1, forward strand.
TGCCAGGGCGCGAGCCCGCTGCGGATCGGCGACCGCGCCGGGGCCGGGCCGTCGCCGTAGCGCTCGATCGCGTGGGCGACGAAGGCCATCGCCACGTGCTCGGCGAACATGGCCCGCGCCGGATCGGGCTCGGCCATCTGCGGGAGCAGAAGGTCGACGAGGCCGGCGGCGACCGGATCCCGATCCGCCCGGGGCCAGGCGAGGCGCGAGGGCCTGGCGAGGCCCTCCTCCCTGGCGAAGGTGTCGACGAGGGTGTGGGGCAGGTAGAACTGGACCACGTCGAGGGGGCCGCTCATCGTCGAGACCGGCGAATCCGTCAGGCTCACGACGCTGACCGCCTCTTCCGGCACGGCGCCGCAATGCCGCTGGCGCCCGCCCACCGTGAAGGCGTGGTGCTGCAGCGGCTGGAGCTGCACGACGATGCTGTAGGCCGCCTCCTGCTTCAGCGGTGCGGTCCGGGTGCCGGGCGCGAGGACGCCGCGCAGGCGAGTGACGACGACGGGGCTGCCGCGATGAGCCATCGTCAGGGTCGATTCCGCCGCGACGCCGATATGACGGGCCATGCGCTCGCCGTTGAGGCCGCTCGCCCGGCCCGGGGGGAGGGACCTGACCCGGTCGAGCCGGTACGCGGCGCCCGGCCTCGCCTCGCGGCGATCGTGGGATGTAAGGTCAAGGGAAGATCTAGGACAGTCTTTGAGAATCATTCCAATCGCCCGGCTCTGACGGGCTCATGATCTCATCCTCTGTCGCAAGCGTCTTCGCGATTCCTGCTCTGTCGTTTGCAGGGCTTGCTATTGCGGGCTTTGCTGGCGACGATACTCCCCTGGAGTGCAGCCGGTGGCGCGCTTGAACGCGCTGGTGAAGGTGGATTGTCCGGAGAAGCCCGAGCGCAGGGCGATCTCGCCGAGCGGCGTCGCGGTGCGGGACAGGAGACGGCGTGCCTCCTGAAGCCGCGCGGCGCTGACGAAGCCGTGCGGCGTGCTGCCGGTGACCGCCTTGAACATCCTGGCGAAGTGGAACGGGCTCAGGCAGGCAACCTCGGCGAGTTCCGCCACCGTCAGCTCGCGGTGGAGGTTGTCGCGGATGAATTCGGTCACCCGGCGGATCCGGGTCTGGCAGGTCGAGCCGGCCTCCGTCTCGGCCCGCTCCGGGCGGTCGTGCCCGTACATCTGAGCGAGCCGCGCCACCAGCGACAGCGAGGCCGCCTCGACCAGCATCCGGCCGGCGGAGGTCTCGGCCTGGAGCTCGCGGCCGATCGCGAGGCCGAGCTGGCGCACCAGGTCGTCGTCGACATCGGCGAGGTAGCGGACGGCGTCGGCGCGGATGCGCGGGTCGCCATAGAGGTCCGCCATATGGGCGAAGCGCTCGACCGGCAGGTAGACGTGCAGGATATCGTGCAGGGCGCCCGAGATGCCGATGTCGTCCTCGGCCACGCCGACCGGGCAGAACCACACGGTGCCCGCCTCCACGGCGGTGCGCTGGCGCTGGCCCGCCCCCTTGCGGCTGACATAGGCGCCGGGACTGCGCCGCGTCGCGATGGTGATCTCCATCTGCGTCGGCACGATCGCCGGCAACTCTCCGGGCGGATGGCAGCGCAGCTCCGCCGCGATGCCGGACCAACCCCGCCCCTGCGACGAGGCGACGAGGCCCGCATTGGGAAACTTGAACGCGCCGTGTCGATGCAGATCCATGCGCGACAATGTCCAAGCCGCGGCACGGCTACGCTATTATACACCCGTATCGGCGACACGGGCGCCGGGTTCGCCTAGAGCCTCGCCACTCATGCCCGCCCCGAGAGGGCCGGGGCGCGCCGACGGTGGTCGGGCGTCGCCGAGGGGGCATCGGAAGAGGTCCCGAAACCGGGCCCCGGGCGGAGGACCGCATGAGTCAAGGCTTGGGGCAGGGAGGCTCGGGGCAGGGAGGCTCGAGGCAGGGAGGCTCGGGGCGGGGAAGCCTGGGGCAGGTCTTCTCGCGATGGCCGAGCCTCGCCTCCGCCAGTGACGGTTCCCCCGCCGCCGACGCGCTGCCGGCCTGGATGCTCTCGATCCCCCGCCGCCGCTGGCCGGACCTCGTCGAGGACGGCGCGAAGGCGGTCCTGGCGGTCCTGATCCCGGTGCTCCTCGTCGGGTGGGGTCTGACCGCCGGACCGCCGGCATCCGTCGCGATGGCGGGCCTCCTCGTTGCGGGCGTCCTGGCTGCGTTCCTCAGCACCTTGCACGTCGCGCGGCTCCGGCGGGCCCTGCGGGCGAGCGAGGCGCAGTTCTCCGCGATCTTCGAGCGCGCCGGGATCTCGATGTGGCGCGAGGACTGGAGCGCGGTGGGCGAGGCCATTGCCGCCTTGCGCCTCGCCGGCGTCACCGACATCGAGGGCCACTACGCGGCGCGGCCCTCGGAACTGCGGGAGCTCTGCGGCCGGGTGCTGATCAAGGACGTCAACGCCTTCACGCTGGAGGAGACCGGCGCGCCGGACAAGGCAGCCTTCGTCGGCCCGCTCGACCGGCTGCTGCCGGAGACCGACCAGACCTTCGTGCAGTGGCTTGTCGCGCTCGGTCGCGGCGACCGCTTCTTCCGCTCGGAGGCCCATATCGTCCGGGCCGACGGCCAGCAGAGCGACGTGCTGTTCACCGCCATGCTGCCGCGCGACCGCGCCGAGTTCTCCGACTTGCTCATCACCTCCCTCGACATCACGGCCTACAAGCAGGCGCAGGCGCGGCTCGCTGCCGCCGAGGGCGACCTCGCCCGGGCCGCCCGCTCGATCACCGTCGGGGCGGTGAGCGCGTCGATCGCCCACGAGGTCAACACGCCGCTCGCGGCGATCGCCGCCAACGCCCAGGCTTCCTTACGCTGGCTGAAGCGGCCGGACCCGGACCTCGCCGAGGTGACGGCTGCCCTGGAGGATGTCGTCTCCGAGGCACGGCGGGCCCGCGACGTCGTCGCCCGCACCCGCTCACTGTTTGGAACGGCCTCCCTCGCGCTCGCGCCCGTCGACCTCGTCGAGGCGGCGCGCGAGGCGACGCTGCTTGCCGAACGGGACTTGCGCGCCAACGGCGCCGCGGTCCTCATCACCGCCGATCCCGACCTGCCTGCAGTCACCGGCGACCTCGTCCAGATCGAGCAGGTGCTCGTCAACCTGCTCGTCAACGCCGCCCAGGCGATGGCGGGGTCGAGCGGCCGCCGTGACGTCGCGATCACCGTGCGGGGCGATCCCGGCGCGGTGCGCGTCACGGTGAGCGATACCGGCCCGGGCGTGCCCCCGGAGCAGCGGGCCCGCATCTTCGAGCCGTTCCACTCGACGAAGCCCGGCGGCATGGGCATGGGACTGGCGATCTGCCGCAGCTGCATCGACGCCCATGGCGGCGACCTCTGGCTCGACGACGCGCCGGGTGGCGGGGCCGCCTTCCACGTCCGGCTTCCGACCGCATGCCGGTCTCCGGCCTGACCCCCCGCTCCGTCGCGATCGTCGACGACGACCCGGCGATCCGCCTTGCCCTGACCCGGCTCGTCGGGTCCCTGGGCTACGCCCCGATGCCGTTCGAGACCGGCGGCCATCTGCTTGCCGCCCTCGGTGCCGTCGAGCCGGGCTGCGTCGTCACTGACCTGCAGATGCCGGGCCTCTCCGGCCTCGACCTTCTGCGCCAGCTGCGGCTGCGCCGTCCCCGGCTGCGGGTCATCCTCGTCACGGCCTATCCGAGCGACGCGAACCGCCGGCGCGCACTCGCCTACGGGGCCTTCGCGTATCTCGCCAAGCCGTTCGAGGCGGAGGAGTTGGAACGCTGCCTCGCTCGCGTGTTCGACACGCCCTGATTCCGTGTTAGACCCCGGCGGCCCCGCTTCCGGCGCGGGCCCTCCGCCAGTGACGCGCTCACCCCGATCCCGATGCAGACCGGCACCGTCCACATCGTCGATGACGACGCGGCCTTGCGAACCGCCCTCGTCCGGCTCTGCGGCTCGGCCGGGCTCAAGGCCACCGGACACCCCGACGCGTCGCACCTGCTCGCGAACCCGGACGTCGAGCGGCCGGCCTGCATCCTCCTGGACGTTCGGCTGACGCACGCCGACGGCCTCGACGTCCAGGCCCAGTTCCAGGCGTCGGGCACCACGATCCCGATCATCTTCCTGACCGGCTACGGCACGATCCCGATGACCGTGCGGGCGATGCGGGGCGGGGCGGTCGAGTTCCTGACGAAGCCGGCGGAGGAGGAGGACATCCTCGCGGCCATCGACCGCGCCCTCGCCCTCGACGCGGCGTCCTTGTCCGCGGAGGCCGCCCGAGGTGCGCTCGCGGGCCGGCTCGCCTCCCTCACGGGCCGCGAGCGCGACGTGTTCGACCTCGCGATCGGCGGGCTGATGAACAAGCAGATCGCCGCCGAGCTCGGCGTCTCGGAGATCACCGCCAAGGTGCACAAGCGGCGGGTGATGGAGAAGATGGAGGCCCGGTCGCTCGCCGACCTCGTGCGGATGGCGGGCGAGCTCGGCATCGACGCGCTGCGCCAGCGCTGAGCGGCCCTCATCCGGCGGCCCGCCTGCTCCCGGCAGGGCCGTGACGACTCGGCCGGCAGGATCGATCGAGGCCGTCTCCGTGAGCGCTTGCCCGTGCAAGGACACGGCCCGCCGCAGCCCGGGCCCGGCACCTTCGCCCTGCGCCGCGACCCAGCCCCCGGAGGGCGTCGGCGAGCGTCGGCGGCAATTCCCGCCGCAGCGACCGGGTGAGCGCCCGCGTCCGGGAGCGGGTGCGGTGGATGGCCTCCCGCTGGCCGGCGAGCCAGTCGGGCAGACCGTTCGTCCGTGCCACCGAGGCGTCGAGTTCGGTTCCTCGTTCCTCGAGCCAGCGGATCTGATGGTAGAACTCGATGAGTTCGACCGCGGTGCGCGACGAGAACAGCCCGATGCGCCCGGAGTTGTTGGCGAAGACCGCGAGGTCGTGGCGCCACAGGCGCAGGGCCGCGGCCTCCCGGCCCTCGACGATGGTCCCCGCCCGGCTCAGGCGCGCCTCGTAGCGCAGCAGGCTGCGCTGGATCGACTTGATCTCAGCCAGCAGGGCGAGCCCGTAGGTGCGCCGCTCCTGGCGCCGGACCCAGCCCTGGCTGAGCAGCGCGCCGAGGAAGCCGGTGACGATGCTGATCCCGGCGGAGAGCAGGACCGTCGTGAAGGCGAAGTCGGTCACGCCCGCTCGTCCTCGGTCGAACCGGGGCTCCGGACCGATGCCGGGAGCGGCGCCTCGCTTGCCCTCACCGCGCGTCTCCGGGTGGATGGGTCTGAAACACGGTGGTGTAGTTGGCCGGGATCCAGCCGAACCGTCCGTCCTCGGCCCGAATGTGGCCGAGTCCCGGGAAGGAGATGTGGGCGGCGGCGATCCAGGCGCCGGTGCGAGCCGCCTCCGAGAAGAGCGCCTCGCGCCGGGCCTCGGCGCCCGCGCCGTCGGTGTCGTAGGTCACCGTGACCTGCGGATCGGGGAACTGGATCGGTGCCACGTGGACGATGTCGCCCCAGACCAGCAGCGTCTCGGCCCCGCTGGTCACGCGGTAGGAGCTGTGGCCCGGCGTGTGCCCCGGGGTCGCGACCGCAACGAAGCCCGGCAGGACCTCGCCTTCGCCGTCGAAGGGAATGAGCCGCCCGGCGTCGCGGTAGGGCTTGAGCGCGGCCTGGGCGCCCCGGAACATCGGCAGGAGGAACGGCGGAGCCGCCGTCTCGTTGGCCGGATTCAGCCAGTAACTGGCGTCGCGGCGGCTGACCCGGATCGTCGCGTTCGGGAAGACGGCCTTGCCGTCGTGCATGATCCCGCCGACGTGATCGGCGTGCAGGTGGGTCAGCAGCACCTCGTCGACTGCCTCCGGCGCGTAGCCGGCGGCGCGCAGGTTGGCGACGAGCTTGCCACAGCAGGATCCATAGAGGTCGCCTGCGCCTGCATCGATCAGGACGAGGCGCGAGCCGGTATTGATCAGGAACGCGTTGATCGAGCCCTCGAACGGCAGGGCGAGGAAGTCACGCGCGAGACGACTCTCCGCATCGCCCGGCCGGACCTCGGAGAGGAGGGCGCGCGGGCCGCCACCGTCGCGGGGCCGCTGGAGCACGGTCGGGATCGGAAAGGTGTGGGTGCCGTCGAGGAGAGCCGTCACCTCGAAGCGCCCGAGCATCATGCGGTAAAAGCCCGGTGCCTGCTCGGCCAGCTGGGGCGCCGCCGCGCGCGGGCCGCCGGACGGTTCGGCCAGGACCAGGCAGAGAGCCAGGGCGCAGGCGCCGCCGAGGCCCCGGAATCTCCCGGTCGACGCACCGTGGCGGCGACGCCCGGTCATGCCCGCTCTCCGGAACCAGCCGCTTTGTCCTCGGGGACCGGGATCGCGAAGCCGTTCAGGGTCACCGAGACGAAGCAGTAGTGACCGACAAGGTAGATCAGTTCGTTGGCGCCCGCCTGGCCGAACAGCGCCACGGCGCGCCGGTAGGTCGGCTCCGGCAGGATCCCGCCCCCGGTGAGCGCGCGGGCGACGTCGAACGCCGTCGCCTCCTCGTCCGTGAGGTCCTGCGGTCGTCCGCCGGCAGCCAGCGTCGACAGGCGCTGGTCGCTCATCGCGTGGCGGGCCTGCGCGACCGCTCCATGCGCGTAGATCTCATAGGCCGCGCCGAACCGTGCGCCGACCGCCAGGATCGCAACTTGCCGCACCGCATCGGGCAAGATCTTGAACGCGGTCATTGCCTGGGTGACGGTCCAGAAGGCCGCACCGACCTCGGGCTGGTGCAACCATGCGTTCCAGGGCCCGAGGAGTGCGCCGTCTGCCCGCGTGGTGGTGAAGAGGTCGTACTTGGCGCCCACGCCCGACCTCATGTCGTCGTAGAGCGGCCGCTGTAACGGGGAAAGGTCGGCGGGGGCGATCGGCGGGAGGCGCATCCGTGAACCCTTCTCGTCAGCGGCCGTGAGCGCGACCGTCCTCAAGGTCTAGCGGGGCCGCTCCGAGTCGACTTGTACGGGATCGCGCTCGATTGGACGTTCTGTGCCGCGCTGGACATCCCGGGATATCGATTGCGGCGGAGCCCGGGTCATGATCTGGCCATCGGCGCCGTCGTAGGGCACTTGCGGGCTGGCAAGGTCGATCCAGCTCCTGCCGCGGGCGCTCACGCCTCAAGCCAGACGTCGGCGAAGGTGTCGGACGGTCCGTCGATCGTGGTCGGGTGGTTGGCGACGCGGCGGTTGAGGATCGTCAGGTTGGCGCCGGTGACGAGATTCACGTCCGGCAGGTCTCGCCCGACCTGTCCCTGGACGGCGAAGAAGAGCGCGCGGCGCCGGTCCGGGTCGGTCTCGACCGCGGCGGCTTCGAGCAGCCGGTCGACCTCCGGGTTGCTGTAGCCGGAGCCGTTGGTGAAGGGCACGCCCGGGCGAAAATTCTTCGACCAGTACAACCGCTGCACCCCGACCGTCGGGTCGAAGGAGTGGCTCATGCCGTTGCTCATGAAATCGAAGGCGCGGTCGGTGTAGGTGCGCTTGAACCAGGTCGGCACGTCCTGCGCCCGCAGGGTCACGCCGATCCCGACCTTGGCGAGCGCCTGCCGGGTGTAGTTGCCGAGCTGCTGGTAGGCCTCGCTGTAGGGCATGTAGTCGTGGTGGACCCGGAAGCGCAGGCCGTCCGGGCCGCGGGGAAAGCCCGCTTCGTCGAGCAGGGCCTCGGCCCGCTTCGGGTCGAAGGGGTATTTCGGGGCGTCCGGATCGTGGAAGGCCTTGAGCGCCGGGCTGATCGCCGAGGGCGCGTCCTGGCTGTAGCCGTAGAAGACGAGCCGGTTGATCGCCGAGCGGTCGACCGCGTGGGCCACCGCCCGGCGCACCGCGAGCTGCTTGAAGTACGGGTTCGCCAAGTTGAATTCGAGCCGGTAGACGATCGGCTGGTAGTCGTAGCCGCGGGTCTCGATCCGGAGCGACGGGTTGGCCTTGAGCGCGTCGAGCTGGGCGAGCGGCACCGGGGTGTCGGGGGCGTAGAGCACCTCGCCGGTCTCCAGGGCCACCGCCCGGGCGTTGGCGTCGGCGATGAAGCGCACGACGATTCTATCGAGGTAGGGCTTGCCCGGGTCCCAGTAATCCGGGTTGCGCTCGTAGAGGATGTGGCTGCCCTGCACCCACTCCTTGAAGACGAACGGCCCGGTGCCGATCGGCGCCTTGCCGTTCGGGCTTCCCAGCACGTCGCCGTCATAGCGGTGCTTCGGCACGATCGGCGTCTCGGAGGCGGTGAGCGCCGCGAGCAGGTAGGGGGCCGGGCGCGACAGCACGATCTCGGCGGTGTGGGGATCGGGCGTCAGCACGTCGACGACGCCCGCGAGCGTGCCGCGCCCGCGCGGATGGTGCTCCTTGAGGAGCCGGATCGAGTGGGCGACGTCGGCGGAGGTGAAGGACCGGCCGTCGTGCCACCTCACGCCGCGGCGCAGGGCGAAGCGGTAGCGCAGGCCGTCGCCGCTCACCTCCCAGGCGGTGGCGAGAAGCGGGCGCGGCCGGAAGTCGAGGTCGAAGGCCAGCAGGCCCTCCGTCACCTTCGGGCTCACCCGGGTGGTCGGCCCGGCGGTGTGGGTCAGGCTCACCAGCGTCGGCGGCTCGGGCTGGATCACCATCGTGAGGGTGCCGCCCCGGCGCGGGGTGCCGGCGCGGGCCGGGACGGCGAGGCCGAGGCTCCCGGCGGCGAGGCCGGCTGTGAAGTGGCGACGGGTGAGGGCGGTCATGGCATCGTTGTCCGGCGGCAGGGCAGGGGGCGTCAGGCCGCGAGGGAGAGGGGCGCAGCCCGAAGGCCCGCCTGGCGCATCAGCGGCAGCACCCGCTCGCCGAAGAAGGCGAGGTCGGGCTTGAAGTCGTAGAAGCTGAGCTGGAGTCCATCGATGCCGGCCCGCTTCAAGGCCTCGAACTGCGCGACCACCTGCTCGGGCGATCCGATCACCCGGATGTTGCCGCCGATCGCCGCGTAAGGATCGGCCCGGCCCTCCCGTCCCTTCCAGGCATGGGCGTCGGAATCGAGGGTGCGAAACCCCTTCGGGCTGCGCGGATCGGCGTGCGCCACGATGGCATCGGCATAGGCCCAGGCCTCGGCTTCCGTCTCGCGGCAGATCACCAGCGGGTTGATGAGCGTGCGGACGTCGCGCCCGAATGCGCGCGCCGCCGCCTTCACCCGGGCGGTGTGGTCGGGCAGGGCCTCAAGGGCGCTGTCGATGTCGGCGCCGGCCGGGCTCGTCACGAATACGATGTCGGAGTAGCGCCCCGCGAAGGCGATCCCCGCCTCCGAGCCCGTGGCGTTGACGAGGATCGGGCGGCCGTAACGGGGCTTGGGCGTCACGAAGCCGCCGCCGAGGCTCCACGAGGACTCGCCCGTGAACGAGAACGGCTCGTCGTCCTGCCACAGGCGCTGCACCACCTCGACGAACTCGGCCGCGAGCGCGTAGCGCCGGTCGTGCTCGATGCGCGGCCAGCCGAACATCTCGTGCTCCACCGCCCGGTGGCCGGTGACGACGTTGAAGCCGAAGCGGCCGCCGGTGATGTGATCGAGGGTGGCGCCGAACTTGGCGAGGTGCAGCGGGTGCCACGGCCCGTAGAGCACGTGCACGGTCGCCACCAGCAGGATGCGGCGGGTGAGCGCCGACAGGGCCGCGATGCTGGTGAAGGAATCGAGCGCCTGCCCGTCGAGCACGCCGCCATAGCCGCCCTTCGGCAGCCATTGCGACAGGGCGAAGACCAGGTCGAAGCCGAGCCGCTCGGCCTCGAGCACGAGGTCGCGGTTGTAGTCGAAGCTCCAGTCGGTGGTGCGCGGCAGGGTCGAGGCGGTCCAGCCGCCGGCCTGGATCGGCAGGAACAGGCCGAGCAGCAGCGGCTCCGCCAGCGCCCGCGACAGCGGGCTGTCCGGAAAGTCGGCCGGGCTCGCGAAGCCGGATTTGCCGACGAGAGCGCCGGGAGGGTGGATCAAGGTCATGACGAGGCTCGCCGGGGATGTCACGGGCCGCGGGCCCGCTCGACGGCGGCATCCTATAGTTGACAAAATAGATCGACAATATGAATTTAGCGCCGTCGCCAAGAGCCGGCGGCACCGAGTTGGAGAGACCCGCGATGGACCGAACACGCCGCCTGCTCCCCGTGCTGGGACGGGCGCTCGCCGACGCGGTGCCGACGGCTCTTCTGATCCTGGTGGTCAACTTCTTCCTGTTGCGCCTCGCGCCCGGCGACGCCGCCGAGGTGATGGCGGGCGAGGCGGGGGCGGCGACCGAGGAGACGCTGGCCGCCTTGCGCAACCGCTTCGGCCTCGACCTGCCGGTGCTCGACCAGTTCCTGGCCTACCTGAACAACCTCGCCCATCTGAGCCTCGGCGTCTCGCCGCGCTACAACATGCCGGTCGCAGAGCTGATCGGGCAGCGCCTGCCCGGCACGCTGATGCTGATGGGTCTGGCCCTCGCCCTCGCGCTGCTCGCCGGCCTGGCGCTCGGCGCGCTGATGGCCCGAGCGCCGGGCGGAATCCTCGACCGGATCCTGTCGGTGGCGGTGCTGCTGTTCTACTCGGTGCCGGGCTTCTGGATCGGCCTGATGCTGATCGTGCTGTTCTCGGTGAAGCTCGGCTGGCTGCCGAGCGGCGGGGCGCGCACCATCGGGCAGGGGCTCACCGGCGGCGCGGCACTCGCCGACCAGCTCCGCTACATGGTGCTGCCCGGCCTGTCGCTCGCGCTCTTCTACGTCGCGATCTACGCCCGCCTCGTGCGTGCCGCGATGCTGGAGGTGCGCGCCCAGGACTTCGTGCGCACGGCCGCCGCCAAGGGCCTGTCGCCGCTGGCGGTCACGCTGCGCCATGTCCTGCGCAACGCGCTCCTGCCGGTCACCACGGTGGCCGGCATGCATGTCGGCGGGCTTCTCGGCGGCGCCGTCGTGGTCGAGACGGTCTATTCCTGGCCCGGCCTCGGGCGCCTCGCCTTCGAGGCGGTGCTGGCGCGCGACTTCAGCGTGCTGCTCGGCGTGCTCCTGCTCTCCTCGCTCCTGGTCCTCGTCGCCAACGTGGCGGTCGATCTCATCCAGGCGATCCTCGACCCTCGCATCGCGGTGCGCTCATGACCTCGTCGCCGATGACCCTCCGGTTCGCGGAAAGCCCTTCGGCCACCGACCGAGCCGCCGTGCCGCCGGCGCCCGCGCCGCGCCGGGCCTTGCGGGCCTTCCTGCGCAACCCGACGGCCCTGTCCGGCCTCGCGATCCTCGGCGTGGTCGCGGCGGCGGCTCTGGCCGCGCCCTTCGCCTATCCCGACGATCCGCTCGGCATGGTGGCGCAGCCCTTCCTGTGGCCGGGCCAGGACCCGGCCTATCCGCTGGGCACCGACTCGCTCGGCCGCGACGTCGCCGCCGGGATCGCCCACGGCGCCCGGGTCTCGCTCCTCGTCGGCTTCGCGGCCGCCGCCACCGGCCTCGCCGTCGGCGTGCTGGTCGGCGCGACCGCCGGCTATGCCGGCGGACGGATCGACCGGGCCCTCGGCCGCGTGATCGCCCTGTTCCAGACCATCCCGTCCTTCATCCTGCTGGTGGTGCTGGTGGCGATCGCGCAGCCGTCGATCCCGGCGATCACGCTCGCCATCGGGGCGACCTCGTGGCCGATCGTGGCCCGCCTCACCCGGGCCGAGTTCCGGTCCTTGCGCGAGAAGGACTTCGTCACCGCCGCCCGCGGCCTCGGCTACGGGCCGGTGCGGATCGTGTTCGCCGAGATCCTGCCCAACGCCCTGCCGCCGATCGTCGTCACCGCCTCGGTGATGGTGGCCTCCGGCATCCTGATGGAATCGGCCCTGTCCTTCATGGGGCTGGGCGACCCGAACGTCGTGAGCTGGGGCAGCATGATCGGTGCCGGCCGGGAGGTCCTGCGCAGCGCCTGGTACCTGACCGCGATCCCCGGACTCGCGATCGTGCTCAGCGTGCTCGCCCTCAACCTCGTCGGCGACGGGTTGAACGACGCCCTCAACCCGCGTCTCGCCGGGGAGGCGTGAGATGGCGCTCCTCGACGTCCAGGGCCTCGGCATCGCCTTCCCGCGGGCCCGGCCGGTGCAGGATCTGAGCTTCACGGTCGGTCCGGGAGAGACGGTCGCCCTCGTCGGCGAGTCGGGCTCGGGCAAGTCGCTCACGGCTTTGGCCCTGATGCGCCTCCTGCCGCCGCGCGGCCGGATCGAATCCGGCACGATCCGGTTCGACGGCCGCGATATCGGGACTTTGAGCGAGCGCCGGTTCCGCGAGATTCGCGGGCGCGAGATCGCGATGGTGTTCCAGGAGCCGATGACCGCGCTGAACCCGGTGCTCACCGTCGGCGTCCAGATCGCCGAGGTTTTGCGCCGGCACGAGGGCCTCTCGGCGCGCGCCGCCCGGGCCCGCGCCGTCGACCTGCTCGACCGCGTCCGCATCCCCGATCCGCACAGGCGGGTCGACTCCTACCCGCATCAGCTTTCCGGGGGCATGCGCCAGCGGGTGATGATCGCCGTCGCGGTCGCCTGCTCCCCAAAACTTCTCATCGCCGACGAGCCGACCACGGCCCTCGACGTGACGATCCAGGCCCAGGTGCTCGATCTCATCGACGGCTTGCGCCGCGACCTCGGGATGGCGGTGCTGCTCATCACCCACGACCTCGGCGTGGTCGGGCAATGGGCCGACCGCGTGGTGGTGATGTATGCCGGCCGCCGGGTCGAGGAAGCGGAGCCGGACGCGCTGTTCGACGATCCGCTCCATCCCTACACCCGCGGCCTCCTCGCCGCCTCGCCCCGCGGCCGGGCGGCCCTTCACGATGAGGTCCTGCGCGGCGAGGCCCTGCCGGAGATCCCAGGCTCGATCGCCTCGGCGCAAGGCCAGCCCGGCTGCGCCTTCGCACCCCGCTGCCCGCTGGTCGAACCGGGCTGCCGGGCCGCCCCGCCGCCGGCTCTGGCGCGGCCCGACGGGCGCGTCGTCGCCTGCCCGGTCACGACCGCGCCCGCGCGTCCCGTCCTTCCGTCCCGCATTCCCGGCCATCAACAAGACATTCGCCATGACGCTGCTCTCGGTCTCTGATCTCACGACCGCCTATGACGGGGTGCGGGCGGTCGACGGCGTCAGCCTGACGGTGGCGCGCGGGGAGACCGTCGGCCTCGTCGGCGAGTCCGGCTGCGGCAAGTCGAGCCTGGCGAAGAGCCTGCTCCGCCTCGTCGAACCGCAGGGCGGCGAGATCGTCTTCGACGGGGTGCCGGTGCGCGGGCTCCGCGGCGGCGATCTGCGCGCCTATCGCCGCCGCGCCCAGATGGTGTTCCAGGACCCCTTCGCCTCGCTCAACCCGCGGCACACCATCGGCAGCATCCTCGAGACGCCGCTGAAGGTGCACGGTCTCGGCGGCCGGGGCGAGCGCCGCGCCCGGGTCGCCCGGACCCTCGATCAGGTCGGCCTGCCGGGAAGCGCGACGACGCGCTATCCGCACGAATTCTCCGGCGGCCAGCGCCAGCGCATCGGCATCGCCCGCGCCCTCGTCGTCGAGCCGCGTCTCGTCGTCTGCGACGAGCCGGTCTCGGCCCTCGACCTCTCGGTCCAGGCGCAGATCCTCAACCTGCTCGCCGCGATGCGCCGCGAGCTCGGCCTCGCCTACCTGTTCGTCTCGCACGACCTGTCGGTGGTCCATCACGTCGCCGACCGGGTGCTGGTGATGTATCTCGGCCGCATCGTCGAGAGCGCGCCGACCGGGGCCCTGTGGGCCGCCCCGCGCCACCCCTATACCCGCGCCCTCATCGCGGCGGTGCCGGACCCTGCGCGAAAACGCCAGGCGCCGCCGCTCGGCGGCGACCTGCCGAGCCCGACCGACGTCCCGTCCGGCTGCCGCTTCCACCCCCGCTGCCCGCTGGCGACCGACCTCTGCCGCCGCGACGACCCGATTCTTCGCCCGGTCGCGGATGCTCACGCCGTCGCCTGCCACCACGCCTGACTGACTCCCTCCAGCACGAGGATTTTTCCATGAGCCTGCGCCAGACTGCCCGCTTTCGCATCGTCGGTTTCAGCGGCAACACCCACCGGCCGTCGAAGTCGCGGGCCCTCGTCGGCGCCATCGCCGAGGCCGTCGCCGCGCGCCGGCCCGTCGACGTCCAGCTCCTCGACCTCCTCGACGGCGGGCCCGAGCTCGGCGCCGCCTACACCCCGACCGACCTGAGCGCCCGCGCCGCCGCCCTGATCCGGGCGATCGCGCTGGCCGACGCCCTGATCGTGGCGAGCCCGGTCTACAAGGGCTCCTATGCCGGCCTGTTCAAGCACGTCTTCGACCTGATCGACCCGGCGGCGCTCGCCGACCGGCCGGTGATCGTCGCGGCGACCGGCGGCGGGCACCGCCACGCCCTCGTCGTCGAGCATCAGCTGCGGCCGCTCTTCGGGTTCTTCGGTGCCCATACGGTCGCGACCTCGGTCTATGCCAGCGATGCCGAGTTCAGCGACGGCCGCCCCGCCGACGCGGCCCTGGAGGCACGGATCACCTTGGCCGCCGACCAGCTCGTCGAGGCCCTGGCGCACCGCACGCCCCGCGCCGCGGTTCAGGCGGCTGCCTGATGACCGGCGCCCTCACCCGCCGGGCCCTCCTCGGCACGGCCCTCGCGGCGTCCGCCCTCGGAGGTGGTCGCGTCAGCACCGCCCGGGCCGCCTCCCCCTTGCGCATCGGCACCACCGCCGGCCCGGTCGCCCAGACCCTCGACGTCGCCGCGAAGCTCGCCAGGGCGCAGGGGCAGAGCGTCGAGATCGTCGAGTTCACCGATTGGGTCACCCCGAACGAGGCGGTGGCGACCGGCAGCCTCGACGCCAACCTGTTCCAGCACGTGCCCTTCCTCACCAGCGCCATCAAGGCACGGGGCTACGCCCTGGTGCCGGTGGCGCCGGCCATCATCCTGCCGGTCGGGTTGTTCTCGAAGTCGCTCAAGCGCCTGGAGGACGTGCCGAAGGGCGCGTCGGTCGCGATCGCCAACGACCCGGTCAACGCCGCCCGGGGTCTGCACCTGCTCGAGAAGGCCGGCCTCGTCTCCCTCAAGCCGGGCCTCGGCGACGCGGTCACCGTGGCCGACATCGTGCAGAACCCCAAGAGCCTGCGCATCCTCGAACTCGACGCCGCGCAGCTTCCCCGCGTCCTCGACGACGTAGCCCTGGCCCAGATCAGCTTCACCTACCTGATCGCCTCCGGCGGCGACCCGAAGACCGCCCTCATCACCGACGGGGCCGGCGACAGGCACTACACGTTGAGCTTCGTGGCGCGTCCGAACAACCGCGACGACAAGCGGCTCGCCGCCTTCATCGCCACCTACCGCTCGCCGGAGGTGAGGCAATTCCTGATCGACCGCTACGGCGGGTTCCTCGAGCCGGCGTGGTAGGGGCGGGGCCGGGACGCCCGGCCTCCCGATTTGTGAGCCTGGAAGCAGGGGAGGGCCTGCAGGCACTCCTCACGCCTCCCGCGGGTCGATGTACAGATCCGCAAAATTGCCGGTGATCCCCTCGGCACCGGGGGCGAAGTTCTTCACCTTGCGGTGCGCCACGATGATGCCGGAGGGCGCGATCAGGTCGACCGACGGCAGGTCGGCGCGGATGCGGCGCTGGAAGGCGACGAACAGCTCGCGGCGGCGCGCCTCGTCGGGCTCGATGGCGGCGGCTTCGAGCAGGCGGTCGACCTCGGGGTCGGCGTAGTGCGCGGCGTTCGAGAACGGCAGGCCGAGCTTGAAGTTCTTCGACCAGTAGGCGCGTTGCACCCCGATCGTCGGATCGAAGGTGTTCGACAGGGACTCGATCGTCACGTCGAAGGCGCGGTCGCGATAGACCCGGGTGAGGTAGGTCGCGAGGTCGAGGCGCTGGAAGTCGACCGCGATGCCGATCCGCGTCAGCGCCTGGCGGATGAAGTCGCCGTAGCGCCCGTCCAGGAACGGGTTGAGGGTGAGCCGGAGCGGGAACCGGGTGCCGCCCGGACCGCGGAGGTGGCCGGCCTCGTCGAGCAAAGCCTCGGCCCGCTTCGCGTCGAACGGCACCGGCCCGAGGCTCGCGTCGTGAAACTTCGGATGCACGACGCTGACCGGGGTCGGCGAGACCGTGCCGTGCCCGAAATACACCGCCGCCAGCAGCGCCTTGAGGTCGATGGCGTGCGCCACCGCCCGGCGCACCCGCAAGTCTTGAAGCACCCCGGTATCGAGATTGAAGAAGAGTTGGGTCTGGGGCCCGGCATAGGCGTAGGTCGTGGTGTCGACCACGAGCTTCGGCAGGGCCCGCAGGCGGGCGAGGTCCGCGAGCGGCACCGGGTTGCCGCCGAGATCGACCTCGCCGGCCTCGAACGCCGCCGCCCGGGCGCCCGGATCGGTGATGATCCGCATCACGATCCGGTCGAGATAGGGCTTGCCCTCGTCCCAGTAGTTCGGGTTGCGCTCGAACAGGAGGTGGCTGCCCGGCACCCACTCCTTGAGCATGAACGGTCCGGTGCCGATGGTCTGGGCGAGGCTGGCATTGGCCCGGCCGGATCGCCTCGTAGACGTGGCGCGGCACGATGGGGGATTCCGCCCCCGCGAAGGCACTGATCAGGAACGGGGCGGGCCGCGACAGCACGATCTCGACGCTGTGGGAATCGGGCGTGCGCACCTCGGCGACGTTGGCGAAGGTGATGCGCCCGCGCGGATGCGCCTCGCGCAGGCGCAGGAGCGAGAACGCCACGTCGGTGGCGGTGAACGGCGTGCCGTCGTGCCAGGTCACGCCGCGCCGCAAGGCGAAGCGGTAGCGCAGGCCGTCCGGGCTGACCGCCCACTCCGTCGCGAGGTTGGGCAGCGGGGTCATGTCGTGGGCGTAGCGCAGCAGACCCTCGTTGATCTTGCTGCCGATGGTCTGGCCTGTGCCCGAGGTGGTGTTGATCGCGATGATCGCCTGCGGCTCGGGGAAGAACACCCAGTTCAGCGTGCCGCCGCGGACCGGCGTCTCGGCCGGGGCCGCGAGGGGCGGGGAGCCGGGCGGGATCGCCGGCAGGGCGGCGCCCGCTGCGGCGCTCAGGAGCAGGCGGGTCGCGTGGCGGCGCGTGAAGGACATGACGCAGGCGCTCCGGAATGAAGGGGATTTTCGGCTCGTTCTTTTAAACGAACATGACCCTGCGGACTAGAGCCAGATCGATTGGGGAGCGATCGACTCACCGGGTGCCGGCGGCCATTTTCGGCGACATTGCTCGCTATTTTCTATGTAGGACGCCAGGAGCAGCAGATATTTCCATTGGCAAACGTTCTATAAAGAGAACTTTCTCGTTGACCGGACGGCCTGGGGCGCAGAGATTGACAACGGTGAGAGCCTGCCCAACCGCGCGGGGAGCGATCGATGCCGGACACGCAGCACGCAGGAACCCCTCGTCCGGATCCCGGGCCCGCGCCGGCCGCCCGCGGCCGCCATGTCCTGGTGATCGGGGCGAGCGCGAGCGGCTTGAGCGTCGCCTCTCACCTGCTGCGCCGCGAGGCGCGGGTGCAGGTCACCCTGATCGAGGCGCAGGGCTCCCGCTGTCGCCGCCTGCGCCGGGCCGAGTTCGCGCCCCTGCTGGCCGAGGAGACCGGCCCGCTGCCTTCGGCCCCCCTGCACCTCGTCGAAGCGCTGCGGCAGCATGCGGGGCGTCTCCACGTCGCCGAGACGACCTGCCTGTCGGTCGCGTCCACGCCGCAGGGCGTGGCGGCGCGGACGGCCGACGGGACCACCTATCTCGGGCGCGCCGCGGTGCTGGCCTTCGCCCTGCAACCGCCGGCCTCAGGCGTTCCGCCGCAGGAGAGGAACGCCGCCATCCGCGCGCTGCGTCTCGACCCGGCCGACCTGCCCCTCGGGACCGGCGCCGCCGCCCTGGTGCGGTCCTTGCGGGCGCTGGTGCGGGAGGCGGAAGGCCGCGGGGTCAGCCGCGACGTCGCGGTGGCGGGCCTGCGCTTGAGCGCCCCCGCCCTCTGGCACGATCTGCCCGACGAGGCGCGCGAGCGCCTCCTGCGCCACGGCCGACGGGTGTGGGACCGGATCCTCGGCGGCGGGACGGACGGCCCGGCGACACGCCGCGACGCGCCACGGCCGGGCGCCCTCCTGCGCGACCTCGTCGGGCGCGGGCTGCTGCTGCCGCGCGCCAGCGGCCTCTCCGTCGCGCCGGGGGCGGCCGACCGGCTCTTTGCCGGTCATCCGGCGGACCTGATGCCCTACGCGGCACCCCGCCTCCTCGACCTCGACGCCGCCTGCGCCTGGCTGGCCGGGCGCGTCGCCCATGCCGGGCGCGTCGGGGAGGGGACCGTCGCGTCGGCGGAGGCACGAGGCCCTGGGTGCGAGGATGCGACCCTCAGATGTGGTAGGTGAGGCTAGCCTCGGCCTCCGCCTGCGGCATCGCCCGCATCTGCTCGAGCGTCAGGGTGTCGAGGATGCCCGCGATGCTGTTGCGCACCGCCAGCATGGCGAGGCGCACCGAGCAGGCCGCCTCGTCGGCGCAATCCTCGCACGGGCGGTAGGCGGTGCGGCTGGCGCAGGGAAGCGGCGCGAGCGGGCCGTCGAGGGCGCGCACGACGTGGCCGATGCGGATCTCGTCGGCCGGGCGCGCCAGGGCGTAGCCGCCGCCGGGCCCCTTCTTGCTGTGCACGAAGCCGGCATTGCGCAGGTCGCCCAGGATCGCGTCGAGGAATTTCTTGGGGATGCGGTGCGCCTCGGCGATCTCGGCGACGCCGATGCGAGCGCCCGGAGGCAGGCCTGCGAGGTGGACCATCGCCTTGAGCCCGTACTTGCCCTTGTTGGTCAGCATCGTCGTCCTGCGTGTGGCGGGGGTCTGCGGAGGAAGGCGGGCCGGCAAGCGGTGCCGGAGAGATGGGGATTTGTCGACTGCGCCGGTAGACTTCCTCCCAGGGAGATGGCGGCGCGGCAGGCCGGAGGGTCGCAGCGGCCTTCGCTCGATCATATAGTACATAAAAATGATTGACTAAATAGATTTTCCCCGCGAGAAACGCACCGTCGGCGGGTGCGAACCGCCCCTTCCGAGCGAGACTGGCGGCTTACGAGGCTGACGACATGGCGCGTCGCGACGACACCCTGCATCTGGGCGCCTTCCTGTATCCCGGCGGCCACCACGTCGCCGCCTGGCGCCATCCCGACGCCAAGGCCGATGCCGGCATCGATCCGGCCCATTACCGGCGTCTCGCGCAGGTCGCTGAGGCGGCGAAGTTCGATCTCATCTTCCTCGCCGACGGCGTCAGCATCCGGGGCGACGACATCGACGCGCTCAGCCGCACGGCGACCCGCTACGTCGGCCAGTTCGAGCCGCTGACCCTGCTCTCGCATCTCGCGGCGGTGACCGAGCGCATCGGCCTCGTGGCCACCGCCTCGACCACCTACAACGAGCCGTTCCATGTCGCGCGCAAGTTCGCCTCCCTCGACCACCTGAGCGGCGGTCGGGCCGGCTGGAACCTCGTCACCTCGGCCGACGAGCGCGAGGCGTGGAATTTCGGCCGCGACGCCCACCTCGCCCATGCCCGCCGCTACGCCCGGGCGGACGAATTCGTCGACGTCGTCACGGGGCTCTGGGACACCTACGAGGACGACGCCTTCCTCCGCGACAAGGACGAAGGCCTGTTCTTCGATCCGGGCAAGCTCCACGTGCTCGGCCACCGGGGCGAGCATTTCTCGGTCCGTGGTCCCCTCAACGTCCCGCGCCCGCCGCAAGGCCACGCGGTGGTGGTGCAGGCCGGCTCCTCCGAGGCCGGCAAGGCGCTCGCCGCCCGCACCGCCGAGGTGATCTTCACCGCGCAGATCACGCTGGAGGACGCGGTCGCGTTCTACGCCGACGTGAAGGGGCGGATGGCCCGCCACGGCCGGGCGCCGGAGGACCTCAAGATCATGCCGGGCGCGATGCCGTTCCTCGGCCGCACGCGGAGCGAGGCGCAGGACAAGTACGACGCCGTGCAGGCGCTGGTCCATCCGGTGGTCGGCCGCTCGCTCCTCGAGCGGATGCTGGGCATCGACCTCTCGGGCTACCCGGAGGACGGGCCGGTGCCGGACGTGCCGGAGACGAACGGCGGCAAAAGCCGTCAGGCGCTGCTGGTGGCGCTGGCGCGGCGCGAGAACCTGTCGATCCGCGACCTCTACCTTCGCATCGCCGGGGCCCGTGGGCACTGGACGCTCGTCGGCACCGCCGAGGATGTCGCCGACGCGCTCCAGGAACGCTTCGAGGCCTACGGCGCCGACGGCTTCAACATCATGCCGCCGATCCTGCCGACCGGGCTCGACGACGTGGCGACGCTGCTGATCCCCGAGTTGCAGCGCCGCGGCCTGTTCCGGACCGAGTATGCCGGCCGGACCCTGCGCGAGCATCTCGGACTTCGCCGCCCGCCCCACCGCATCCATGCCCGGCCCACCGACCGCGAGGCGGCCGAGTGACACGAGGAGCGCGCCGCATGCCGGACAGCCGGATCGAGATCGCCCGCGTGGCGAAGGATTTTTCCGTCGACGGCCGGCCCCTGCGGGCCCTCGACGGCATCGACCTCACGGTCGCCCCGGGCGAGTTCGTCACCATCGTGGGGGCGAGCGGCTGCGGGAAGTCGACCCTGTTGCGCATCGTCGCCGGGCTCGATCCCGCCCATGACGGCGAGGTGCGCCACGACGGGCGCCCGGTGACCGGCCCGAGCCTCGAGCGCGGCATCGTCTTCCAGGAGCCGCGGCTGTTTCCCTGGCTCACCGTCGCCGAGAATATCGGCCTCGGGCTCGAGAACGCCCGTTTGAGCGCGGCCGAGACGGCGCGGCTCGTGGCCGAGCACGTCGCCCTCGTCGGCCTGTCGGGGTTCGAGAAGGCCTATCCGCGCCAGCTCTCCGGCGGCATGGCCCAGCGCGCGGCCATCGCCCGCGGCCTCGTCAACCGGCCGGGCCTGCTGCTCCTCGACGAGCCGTTCGGCGCCCTCGACGCCCTCACCCGCGCGCGGCTCCAGGACGAGTTGCAGCGGATCTGCGCCCGCGAGGGCATCACGGCGCTCCTCGTGACCCACGACGTCGACGAGGCCCTGCTGCTCGGCGACCGGGTGGTGGTGATGGCCCCGCGGCCGGGCCGGATCGCCGAGATCCTGGACGTCCCGGCCTTGAAGCCCCGGGACCGGCGCGACCCTGTGCTGGCGGCCTTGCGCCACGTGATCCTCGACCGGCTCGAGGAGACGCAGGGCGCGGTTCCTCAAACCGCCACCGCCCGGGAGGCGGGGCGTCGTCCCGCCTCCTTGCTCGCGCGGCCTGACACCGTCTCCGTTTGATCTGTTCCAATAAAAATGGAGCGCGGGATCCCCTCTCCCGAGTAGGAGAAGGGGTAGGGGCGATCGAAGATCGCGCAGGGTGGCTCGGCTTCAGGATAAATCGCTAACCGTCGAGCTGCACAGCTCGACGGTTCAGGATCATTGCGGAAACCGAGCCACCCTCACCCCCGGCCCCTCTCCCACTCGGGAGAGGGGAGACGCGCTCGATTTTTATCTGATCTGATCAAGCGGACATCGCCTGATTTTCTACAAGAAAGCTTCCGCCATGGCTCAACCCCGACAGATGAAGCTCGGCGCATTCCTGATGACCGACGGCCACCACGTGGCGGCCTGGCGGCATCCGGACGGGCGGCCCGACGCCCATGTCAGCCTCGACCATTTCGTGCGGCTCGCGCGCCTCGCCGAGTCGGCCGCCTTCGACGCGGTGTTCCTCGCCGATTCCTCGGGCGTGCGGAACACCGACCCCGCCTCGCTGAGCTTCACCTCGCGGGCGGCGAGCTTCGAGCCCCTGACCCTGCTCTCGGCCCTCTCGGTGGTGACCGAGCGCATCGGCCTCATCGCCACGGCGTCCACGAGCTTCAACGAACCGTTCAACCTCGCCCGCAAGTTCGCCTCCCTCGACCTCCTCAGCGGCGGCCGGGCGGGCTGGAACCTCGTCACCTCGTCGAGCGAGTCGGAGGCGCAGAACTTCAACTTCGAGCGTCACGCGGCGCATGCCGACCGCTACGACCGGGCGCGGGAATTCGCCGAGGTTGTCACGGGCTTATGGAATTCGTGGGAGGACGACGCCTTCCTGCGCGATCCCGAATCCGGCCGGTTCTTCGATCCGGACAAGCTCCACACCCTCCACCATCACGGCAGGCACTTCCGGGTGCGCGGGCCCCTCAACGTGGCGCGCTCAGCCCAGGGACATCCGGTCGTCGTCCAGGCCGGCTCCTCGGAGGACGGCAAGGAACTGGCCGCCGCCACCGCCGAGGCGATCTTCACCGCGCAGGTGACGCTCAAGGAAGCACAGGACTTCTACGCCGACGTGAAGGGGCGCCTGTCGCGCTACGGCCGCGACCCCGACCACCTCAAGATCATGCCGGGCATCTTCCCGGTCGTCGGCCGCACCGAGGAAGAGGCGCGGGAGAAATTCGCGGTTTTGCAGGAGCGCATCCACCCGGTGGTGGGCCTCAGCCTCCTCTCGACCACGCTCGGCGGCGCCGACCTCACCGGGTACGACCTCGACGGGCCGCTGCCGGACCTGCCCGAGACCAACGGCCCGAAGAGCCGCCAGAAGCTGCTGATCGAGCGGGCGCGGCGCGACAACCTGACGATCCGGCAGCTCTACCTCGCCATCGCGGGCGCGCGGGGCCACTGGCAGGTGGTCGGCACCGCCTCCCAGATCGCCGACCAGCTCGAGGAGCGTTTTCGGAATGGCGGCGCCGACGGCTTCAACGTGATGGCGCCGTACCTGCCCGGTGGGCTCGAGGACTTCGTCACCCACGTCGTCCCCGAATTGCGCCGCCGCGGCCTGTTCCGCGAGGCCTACGAGGGCCGGACCCTGCGCGACCATCTCGGGCTGCCCAAGCCCGTCCACCGGGCGCCGCGCGCGCATCGCCAGGCGGCGGAGTGAGGACGATGCGTCTCCTCGCCTGCCTCGCCCTCCTGCTCCTCGCCGCCCTACCGGCGGCGGCCGGTCCGCTCACCATCCGGGTCGGCTATGCCGGTCCGGCGCCCGGCGGCACCCGTCACGTCCCAGGCCTCGCCGGCATCGTCGCGGCCGAGCGCTACATCGAGCGCGAGGTCGCGGGCGACCCGGACCTCGCCGTCGAATGGGTGTTCTTCAAGGGCGCGGGGCCGGCGGTGAACGAGGCGCTCGCCGGCGGCCAGCTCGACTTCGCCTTCATGGGCGACCTGCCGTCGCTGAGCGGCCGGGCGGCGGGCCTCGACACCCGCATCGTCATGGCGACCAACGCCCGCGACGCCCTCTACCTCGTCACCACCCCGGCCTCGTCGATCACCGGCCTGGCCGACCTGAAGGGCCGCAAGGTGGCGCAGTTCCGCGGCACCAGCACGCATCTCGCGAGCGAGGGCGCCCTGCGGCGGGCCGGGCTGACGAGCCGCGACCTCCAGGTCTACGCCCTCGACGACGCCTCGGCACTGGCGGCGCTCGCCGCCGGCGACGTCGAGGCGGTGCTCGGCAAGGCGCTGTTCCTCACCCTGGTCGAACGCGGCCAGGCGCGGGTCGCCTGGAGTTCGAAGGGCGATCCCCGTGCCGGCCCCAGCAACCACCTGATCGTCGCGGGCGCCTTCGAGCGCTCCCATCCCGACCTCGTCGCCCGGGTGGTCAAGGCGAGCGTGCGCGCGGCGGCCTGGGCCTCGGACGAGGCCAACCGCGAGGCGGTGTTCGCCCTGTGGGAGAAGTCGGGCACGCCGGCGGCGGTGTTCCGGGCCGATTACGACGGGCAGCGCCTCGCCGAGCGCCTGTCGCCGCTGGTCGACGACCTCCTGATCGACACCTACCGCGAGAAGGCGGCCCGGGCCCGCGAGCTCGGCCTCGTGCGCCGCGCCGTCGACGTTACCGGCTGGTTCGAGCCGACATACGTCGACGCGGCGATCCGCGACCTCGGGCTTGCCGGCACCTGGACCCGCTACGGCGCCGACGGCCGGCCCCTCGGCTCCTGACCTCCTCACAGCCTCTGGAGCGCCCCCGATGATCCGCCTCACCCGCCGCGCCCTCGCGGCCGTCACGCTCGCCCTCGCCTTCGGTCCCGCCGCGGCCCGGGCCGAGCCGGTGACGATCCGCTTCGGCTTCGCGTCGATCGGGACCGACAACCGGCCCTTCGCCGGCGGCAGCGCCGCGGCCCTCGCCCATTCTGAGCATATCATCGAGGAGGCCCTGAAGGACGAGCCCGGCGTCACCGTCGCGTGGTCGTTCTTCAAGGGCGCGGGGCCGGCGGTGAACGAGGCCTTCGCCAACGGCCAGCTCGACTTCGCCTTCCAGGGCGACCTGCCCTCGGTGATCGGCCGGGCGAGCGGGCTGAGGACGAAGATCGTGCTCGCCACCGGCGCCCACGCCCCGCTCTACCTCGCGGTGCCGCCGGGCTCGTCGATCGCCTCCGTGAAGGACCTCAAGGGCAAGAAGGTCTCGATCTTCCGCGGCACCAACAACCACTTGGCGGCGGTCAAGGTGCTGGCGGCGAACGGCCTGACCGAGCGCGACCTGAGCGTGCTCAACATGGATGTCGCCACCACCAACGCGGCTCTGGCCTCGGGCGACATCGACGCGGCCTTCGGCAATTTCGGCCTGATCTCGTTGCAGCAGCAGGGCCGCGCGAGGATCGTCTACTCCACCAAGGGCGACGACCCGGCCTTCGAGCGCCAGGCGGGCGTGCTGGTGGCCGACGCGTTCGAGACGGCGCATCCCGACCTCGTCGCCAAGGTGGTGAAGGCCCTGGTCCGGGCCTCGCATTTCGCCTCCGACGAGGCCAACCGCGACAAGGTCCTGGCGATCTGGGCCCGCTCGGGCACGCCGGACTCGGTCTTCCGCTACGACTACGCCGACCAGCCGCTGCGCTATCGCAACTCGCCGATCATCGATCCCTTCCTCATCGAGCAGTACCGGGTGCAGGCGCGCCAAGCCCGAGCCTATGGGCTGATCCGCCGGGACGTCGACGTCACCGGCTGGTTCGAGCCGCGCTACCTCGACCGGGCGCTCAAGGAACTCGGCCTCGAAACCCATTGGCCCCGGCTCGGGCCGGACGGAAAGCCGCTGTCGTGAGGGCGCCCGTGACCGCCCTCGCCTGGCCCGCCCGCGGGATCGCGGCCTCTCTCCACCGCCGCTTGAATCGCCACTTGCATCGCCATCTGGCGCCGATCGCCCTCGGTCTCCTCGTGCCGCTCGGACTCCTCGTCGCCTGGGCCGCCGCGGCGGCGTCCGGCTGGCTGCCCGAGCAGATCCTGCCCGCGCCCCGCATCGTCGCCGAGACCCTCGTCGAGATGGTCCGTAGCGGCGAGCTCGCCCAGCATGCCGGGATCAGCGGGCTGCGGGTGCTCGCGGGCTTCTCCCTCGGCGCCGGCTTCGGTCTCCTCCTCGGCGGCGCGATGGGCCTGTCGCGCCGGGTCGAGGACGCCGTCTCGCCGCTGTTCACCGCGCTCGCCCAGGTGCCGACCCTCGGCTGGATCCCGCTCCTGATGCTGTTTCTCGGCATAGGCGAGACCCTGAAGATCGTCGTCATCGCCAAGGCCGCCCTGGTGCCGGTGACGCTCAACACGGCGGCCGGCATCCGGGCGATCCCGGAGGGCTACCGCGAGGTCGCCCGGGCCTACCGCTTCACCCGGGTGCAGACCTTGCGCCGCCTGATCCTGCCGGCGAGCGTGCCGCCGGTCTTCACCGGCATCCGCTACGGCCTGACCAAGGCCTGGACCGCCCTCGTCGCGGTCGAGCTCCTCGCCTCGGCCGAGGGGCTCGGCTACCTCCTGGTCTGGGGCCGGCAGATGTTCTGGCTCGACACGATGATCGTCGCGATGGCACTGATCGGCCTCGTCGGCGTGGCCATGGATGCGGTGCTCGCCCGGATCGAGGCCCGGCTCCAGCTCTGGCGGATCGACGCGCGATGACCGCCCCCTCGCGTCCCTTCGACTCTCTTGCCTCCGCCACCCGCCTGCGCCGCGGCCTCGTCCTGCCGCTCCTGCTGCTCGTCGCCTGGGAGACGTCGAGCCGCACCGGCCTCGTCGATCCGCGCTTCCTGCCGCCGCTGGAGGCGATCGCCGCGACGGCGCTCGTCGAGATCCGATCCGGCGACCTCGTCCGGCATCTCGCCGCGAGCCTCGCCCGCGATCTCCTCGGCTTCGCCATCGGCGCCGGTGCCGGCGTCGCGTTCGGGGCGCTGCTCGGCCTGTCCCCGCTCGCCGCCCGGCTGTTCGGGCCGACGTTCCACGCCCTCAAGCAGATCGCGGTCCTGGCCTGGATCCCGATCATCTCGATCTGGTTCGGCTTCGCCGAGAGCGCCAAGGTGGTGTTCGTCGCGCTCGCCGCCTTCGTGCCCGTGGTGGTGAACACGCAGGAGGGCATGGCCAGTGCCTCGCCCCAGCTCGTCGAGGTCGGCCGGGCGCTGCGCTTCACCCACCGGCAGATGCTGCTGCGGGTGTTCCTGCCCTCCGCTTTGCCCTCGATCGCCACCGGGCTCCAGCTGGCGCTGATCTATTCCTGGCTCGCCACCGTCGGGGCCGAATACTTCATGGCGGTCGGCCCCGGCATCGGCGGCCTGATCATCGCCGGGCGCGAGCGCTTCCAGATGGATCTGGTGATGCTCGGCGTCGTGATCCTCGGCCTCGTCGGCTTCCTGCTCAATGCCACCGCCGCCTCGCTCGCGGCCCGGGCGCTGCGCTGGCGCACCCTCTGAAGGATTTTTTGCCATGCCACCATCCTCCGTCCCGCTCTTCGGGCGCCGGAGCTTCCTCGCAGGCGCCCTCGGCGTCAGCGGCGGCGCGCTCGCCGCCGAGGGGCCGTTGCAGGTGCCAGCCTGGACCCGCGAGCCGGGCAGGGGCGTCGCGAACCCCGCCTACGGCGTGCCCTCGTCCTTCGAACGCCTGGCCCGCAAGCCGCGCAGCGCTCCGGCTTTCCCGGGCGCCGCCTCGACCGGCACGCCGCTCCAGCATCTCCACGGCACGATCACCCCGAACGGGCTGCATTTCGAGCGCCACCACGGCGGCGTGCCGTCGATCGATCCCGCGAAGCACCGACTGGTGGTGCACGGCCTCGTCGCGCGGCCCCTGATCCTGACCATGGACGACCTCGTCCGCCTCCCCAGCGTGTCGCGGCTGCACTTCCTCGAATGCTCGGGCAACACCCCGGCCTGGCAGACCACCAACCCGGCCTGGACGGTGCAGGACACCCACGGGCTCCTCAGCTGCGCCGAATGGACCGGCGTCGCGCTGGCGACGCTCCTCGACGAGGTCGGTGTCAGCCCGGAGGCGTCCTGGCTGCTGGCGGAAGGGGCGGATGCCGCCGCGATGACCCGCAGCCTGCCGCTCACCGCCCTCGACGGCGCGATCCTGGCCTATGCCCAGAACGGCGAGGCCTTGCGACCGGAGCAGGGCTACCCCTTGCGGCTGTTCCTGCCCGGGCTCGAGGGCAACCTCAGCATCAAGTGGCTGCGCCGGATCAAGCTCGGCGACCGGCCGTTCCAGTCCCGGGAAGAGACCTCGAAATACACCGACCTGATGCCCGACGGCACGGCGCGCCAGTTCACCTTCACCATGGAAGCGAAGTCCGTCGTCACGACGCCGTCCGGCGGGCACCAGCTCAAGGAGCCGGGCGCCTACGAGATCTCCGGCCTCGCCTGGTCGGGGCGGGGCCGCATCACCGGGGTCGAGGTCTCGGTCGACGGCGGTGCCTCCTGGCGCACGGCCGCCCTGCAGGAGCCGGTGCTGTCGCGCTGCCTCACCCGCTTCCGGCTACCCTGGCGCTGGGAGGGCGGTCCGGCCCTGGTCCAGAGCCGCGCCACCGACGAGACCGGTTATCGCCAGCCGACCCGCGAGGCGCTGGTGGCGGCCCGCGGCACGAACTCGATCTACCACTTCAACGGCATCTACGGCTGGCAGGTCGCGGCCGACGGGAGCGTGCGGCATGTGGCGTGAGATGGTTTTACGAGCCGCCGGGCTCGCAGCGTGTCTGATCTTGGTGGGGCCGATCTTGGCCGGGCCGATCTTGGCCGGGCCGGCCTCGTCCGATCCCCTCGGCCCCTACCGCCTCGGCCGGCCCGCGACGCCGGACGCCATCGCCGCCTGGAACATCGACGTGCGCCCCGACGGCGCCGGCCTGCCGCCCGGCCACGGCAGCGTCGCGGAGGGCCACGCGGTCTTTGCCGCCCGCTGCGCCGCGTGCCACGGCGAGACCGGACAGGGCGGGGCGGCCGACCGGCTGGTCGGCGGGCAGGGCACGCTCGCGACAGCCAAGCCCGTTCGCACGGTCGGCAGCTTCTGGCCCTACGCCACGACGCTCTTCGACTACGTGCGCCGGGCGATGCCGTTCGACGCGCCGCAATCCCTGTCCGATGCCGATGTCTACGCGGTCTCGGCCTACCTCCTGCACCTCAACGGGATCGTGCCGGCGGATACCGTCCTCGACGCGGCGAGCCTGCCCGCCGTGGTGATGCCGAACCGGGCCGGCTTCGTGCCGGATGCGCGGCCGGACGTGAAGGGGCCGTGAGGCCGTACGGGGCGGTTTAAGTAGACCTCACAAAACACCCGCCGCGCAGAGGACGCCACAGTGAGCGACGACGGTGGTCGGGAGTCTTGTGAGAGACACCAAGACGGCTCGGGTCAGCACCGCCCCGGCCGGCCAGGCACCGCTATCCAAGAACGGCAAGACGCACGGGATTCGCCCTCCCGGTCGGGAGAGGGCCGGAGCCGAGACCCAACCAGCTTGAACCTGCGGAGGATGGCTGAAGATGGTTTGCCGAGCATAGCCCCGAACCTGGGCCAGTGCGCAAGACCTAAAAGTAGCCCGATGCCGCCTACGACGCGGCCCACAAGAGCTAACTTGCTAAAGTGCATCGCACCAAAGCGGCACGCTCGCCCGCTCTCGAACCATTTTCAGTCTCAGCCGTTTTCCCTCGCCAATTCGGGCAATGCCGAACGAGGGAGAGGCTATCATGCGTCAATTGGTGTTTGCTGCCGCCACGACTGTCGTGCTGCTCGCATCGGGTGCTCCGAGCTTCGCACAAGGTTTCCGGATCGGGCCTGGCGGCGTGGAGATCGATGACGGACGAGGCTACCGCGAAGAGCGCGACGAGCGCCGCTACCGCCGCATGTGTCGGGAGCTTCGTGACCGGTGCGAGAACAGGGACGTGTACGGCGAGGAAGGGCAGGGCAACTGCCGCCGCTATCGTCGCATGTGCGGTTAAAGAGCGAAAGAGCGGTCGTCGCTCACTGCGAGATGCGACAAGCGCGGCCCTCGGTCTGAAACGACGAATTCATCGCCTTTCTGCCGACTTATACCAACGGCCCAAGATGCCGACGCATCAACGTCGATCTCGGGCAGGCCCGAGATCGACGAGGCCGTTGACCCATCTCGAATTTTCGACACAAAGCCAGAGACTTGACGAAAATTCGAGAGCGGAACCAAAGGTAATTTTCAACGACCGTTGGCATGAATCGAGCTGAGAATATCAAACACTCGATCCTTGCAGGATCGAGTGTTTGAAGAGCCCTCTGCTTTCTGCCATTGCGGCTCCGGTAATGGCGTGACCGCTCGAGGTTGCGTGGAGTGGTCGACTCTCACGGCCATCTCTCGAACGGGAGAGGGGGACCCGCGCGGCATTGTTATCCTTGGGACGGCTCAGCCGTTTTCGAGGAGATGACGAGGGCGACCCACGGCTACGCCGCTACCGCTGTCCCCGCCGGAACCGCGCCGCCGGATGGCTCGCCGGCAGCAGCCCATGGCCGGCCCCAAACACCTTCTCCCGCAAGGGGCCGGGCGCGTAGGCGGTCTTGTAGCGGCCGCGGCGTTGCAATTCCGGCACGACGAGGTCGATGAAGTCGCCATAGCCCTCCGGCGTCACCGCGTAGCTCAGGTTGAAGCCGTCGATGTCGGTGTCGTCCATCCAGGCTTCCAGGGCGTCGGCCACCTGCGCGGCCGAGCCGACCAGGACCGGGCCGCGCCCGCCGATGGCGTTGTGGGTGACGATCTCGCGGATCGTCCAGGTCTTCTCCGAGCGGGCGAAGGACTCGACCATCGAGGCGACCGCGTTGTCCTTCCGGATCACCGGGAACGGATCGTCGAGGTCGTACGGCGCGAGGTCAATGCCGGTCCAGCCCGAGAACAGGGCGAGCGCCCCTTCCGGATCGACGTGGGCGAGGTAGTCGCGGTGCTTGTCGTGCGCCTCCGCCGCGGTGCGCCCGACGATCACCGTCATCAGGGCGAAGAACAGAATCCCGGCGGGATCGCGCCCCCGGGCGGCGGCGCGGCGGCGGGTGTCGGCGACCGTCGCGGCGATGGCCGCCTTCGACGGGTCGCTCAGGAACACCGCCTCGGCATGTGAGGCGGCGAAGTCGCGGCCGCGGTTCGAGGCGCCGGCCTGGAACAGGAACGGCGTGCGCTGCGGCGAGGGATCGACGAGGTGGATGCCCTCCATCCGGAAATGCTCGCCCGCGTGCTCGATGCGGTGGATCTTCGAGGGATCGGCGAACAGGCCGCGCGCCCTGTCGCGCAGCACCGCGCCGTCCTCCCAGCTCTCCTCCCAGAGGCGGTAGACCACGTCGAGGAACTCGTCGGCGATGTCGTAGCGGGTGTCGTGGGCGGTGATCCCGGGCCGGCCCACCGCCCGCGAGGCCGCCGCCGAGTAGCCGGTGACGACGTTCCAGGCGATGCGCCCGTCCGTGAGGTGATCGAGGGTCGAGAAGCGCCGCGCCAGGGTGAAGGGCGGTTCGTAGGAGACCGAGGCGGTGATGCCGAAGCCGAGATGCTCCGTCACCGCCGCCATCGCGGAGACGAGCAGCATCGGATCGTATTTCGGCACCTGGGCGGCGCGGCGCAGGGCCGCCGCAGCCGTGCCGCCATAGACGTCATGGATGCCGATCCCGTCGGCGATGAACAGGGTCTCGAACAGGCCGCGTTCGAGGAGCCGGGCGACGTCGGTCCAGTATCCGAGGGTGTTGAAGTCCAGCGAGCGGTCGCGCGGGTGGGTCCACAGGCCGGGCGAGAGATGGACCGGGCTGTGGATCGCGAACCCGTTGACGCGGATCGGCTTCGTCATGCGGAAGGCCTCCTGGCGCGGGTTCACGGGATCAGCGGAAATAGTCCGGCAGGGTGAAGCCGTCGTAGAAGCGGTCGGCCCGGATCGCCGCCTGGAACGCGTCCGAGCGGTAGGCCGCCACGATCGCCTTCGCCCACGGCGTCTCCGCCTGGCCGCGGCGGACCGCCACCACGTTGATGTACGGCGCGGTCATCTTTTCCAGCGCCAGGGCCTCGGTGAGCTTGAGGCCGCTGAAGATCGCGAAGTTGCCCTGGATCGCCGCGAAGTCGACGTCGTCGAGGGCGCGCGGCGCCTGGGCGGCCTCCAGCGGCACGATGCGGATGCCGCTCGGATTGGCGATCACGTCGAGTTCGGTGACGTCGACCGGGTTGGCGTTGGGAGTCAGCCCGATCCAGCCGGCGTCGCGAAGAATCTTGAGCGCCCGCTCCAGGTTCACCGGATCGTTCGGCACCGCGACGGTCGCGCCCGGGCGCACGGCCGAGAGCGTCTTGTGCTTGCGCGAGTAGAGCCCCATCGGCGGCGTCGGCACCTGCACGATGCCGACGAGGTCGGTGCCGTTCCGCTCGTTGTAGGCCTTCAGGTAGACGCTGTGCTGCATCACGTTGGCGTCGATCTCGTCGAAGGCCACCGCCTTGTTGACCTCGAGCCCGGTGCTGAAATGGGCGTAGGCGATGCGGTAGCCCTGCGCGCCGAGGACAGGCGCGGCGCCGGCCTTGAACGCGTCCTCGTAGGGCCCCGGCGTGAAGCCGACCCGCAGGTCGCGCTTCTCGAGGGACGCCTTGATGGGGGCGCCCGCTTGGGCGAGGGCCGGAGCGGCGGCAGTCGCGAGCAGGGCGACCAGCCCGAGCAGGGTGGCGACGAGGGTGCGGCCGCTCGGACGGCGAGGGGACGGATCGGCGGTCATCGTGAGGTCCGGCGTGGGGAGAGGCGACAGGCTCGGCCGTGCCCCCAGCCTCTGTCAACGAGAATGTTCTTTTTGTAGAACGGCGGGATCGAAAGAGTGCTTCTTCACAGCCGCTCCGACGCAGTATGATCATTCCGAAAACGCCAAAATGGCCATTTGATCGATCACGAAAGCTTGCCTGATCCGTCGCCTCCGGCGAAAAGATCTCCATTGCAGAGCCGGCCGCCACCGTTCGTTCTCTTAAAAGAACGAATTTGTGAGGCGTCGGCGCAAGGTCCGGCGAGACGCGGTCCCGGATGGGATGCGCCGGCCGACAGGATGGGATGACCGAGATGACGCAGATCCAGGCCGGCTGGGGTGCGGGCCCGAGCGCCCGCTACGAGGATCTGGCCGAGCGCTTCCGGCCGGTCTTCCGCGAGATCCGCGCGGGCGCGCCCGCTCGCGACCACGACCGGCGCCTGCCCCACGCCGAGCTCGCGGCGCTGAAGGAGGCCGGTTTCACCACCTTGCGGCTGCCGCCCGAGGAGGGCGGGCACGGCGCGAGCCTGCCGGAGCTGTTCGGGCTCCTGATCGAATTGTCCGAGGGCGATCCCAATGTGACGAACGCGCTGCGCGCGCATTTCGGCTTCACCGAGGACGTGCTGAACTCACCCCATCCGGACTGGCGCCGCCAGTGGCTGCCGCGGCTCGCCGCACGCCAGACGGTCGGCAGCGGCGTCTCGGAGACCGGCACCGCCAAGGTCGGCAGCTTCGAGACCGTGCTCAAGCGGCGCGGCGACGGCTACGTCCTCGACGGCACCAAGTTCTACACCACCGGCTCGCTCTTTGCCGACTGGATCCATCTCGCCGCGGTCGACGAGGCCGGCCAGCCGGTCGGCGCCGCGGTGCCCCGGCGCGCCGCAGGGGTCGAGGTGCTGGACGACTGGGACGGCTTCGGCCAGGCGCTGACCGCGAGCGGTACGGCCAGGTTCAGCGGCGTCGCCGTCGAGGCGGCCTGGGTGAACCCCGATCCCGGCCGGTTCCGCTACGCCGTGGCGTTCTACCAGCTCGTCCACCTCGCGACGCTGGCCGGAATCGGCCGGGCGGCGGCAGGCGACGTCGCCCGCCTCGTCGCCGGGCGCACCCGTGTCTACAGCCACGGCAATACCGCCCGAACCGCCGACGACCCGCAGGTGCTCCAGGTGGTCGGCCGGGTGCGCGGGGCGGCCTACGCGGCCGGCGCCATCGTGCTCAAGGCGGCGGAGGCGGTCGGGCGCGTCTGGGAGGCCGACCGGGCCGGGGACGGGGAGGGGGCGGCCGTCGCCGCGACGGTGGCCGACGTCGAGGTCAACCAGGCGGTGACGGTGGTGACCGGGCTGGTGCTCGACGCCACGACGCAGATCTTCGATGCGCTCGGCGCGTCGTCGACCCGGCGCGGTCTCGCCCTCGACCGGCACTGGCGCAACGCCCGCACCATTGCGACGCACAACCCCCGCATCTACCGCGACCGCACCGTCGGCGACTTCGCGGTCAACGGCGCGGCCCCGCCGCGGCAGTATCGCGTTGGCGAGGCGTGAGACGATCGTCGTCGCGCCCGGCCACGGGCGCGACGGGCCGCGGGAGTCGGTCGGCTACGCCCTCGGTGCGTCGGGCGCACGGGCGACGTGGAGCCGCGCGATCCCGTCGTTGGCGAGCTGGGCCACGAGCTGCAATTCCCAGTCGATGGAGCCCTGCATGGCGGCTTGGGCGTTGTCGATGCCCTCCGCGCGTCAGCGGGATTGGCCGCCGCGGCCCGCCCGTCCGGCGAGGTCCGGTCGCGGGCGAGAGGACGTTCAGGGGCTCGCCCGCCAGCGGCCCCACGACGACTGAACCTGGAACCCATCCAGCCGCCGGCCCGTTGGTCGGTGGATCTTCATTTGGACCCGAGACCCCGCCTTCAGCCCCGCCGGCATCCGCCGAGCGGGGTTTTCTTGTGTCTGACATCCGCCCGCCGGTTCACTCGCCCTCACCCACCCCTCCGGCCACGGCATGTCCCAGCCGATGACGAGGTCACCCGCCGCTGATTCGCTCCGCGAAATCCTCCGGCACCTCGCCGGACTGCCCGCGGATCGCGATACGCTCGAGTTCGCCCGCCTCGTCGCACGCCCGGTCACTCAGCTGCCGCGCCCGGCTTCCGCACCGAGACCACGTTGAGCCTTGGATCTCAGGCGCTTGTTCTGGAAGACCAGCTTGACGGTGGCGCCGCTGCCCCGGTCCGACCAGAGATACGTCTCGAATGTGCCGAGCCCGGGGATGGTCGCAGTGGCATCGATGGTGCCGCGGCAGCCGAGCAGGCCCTCGACCTCGACGAGGCGCATCTCGGCTTGGAGCAGCTCGAAGGCGCCGAGGGTGACGGGGCATTGCGTCCGCTCGGTCG
The DNA here is from genome assembly GCF_003173775.1 of Methylobacterium sp. 17Sr1-1. Classification (NCBI taxonomy): domain Bacteria; kingdom Pseudomonadati; phylum Pseudomonadota; class Alphaproteobacteria; order Hyphomicrobiales; family Methylobacteriaceae; genus Methylobacterium; species Methylobacterium sp. 17Sr1-1. The sequence continues at coordinate 1,163,715 of NZ_CP029552.1, forward strand.
GCGGCCGGTGTGCGGCGACCCGTGCGAGCGCGTAGCGGGGCTGCGCCGGCAGCGCCGGCTCAGGAGCCGGCGACTGCGTGTGCCAGGTTCGTGCGGGCGCCGCGTCATCCCCCGTATCGGGGGAAGCGACCGGCACTCCGCCCGTATCGGGCACTTCCGCATGCAGGGTGTCGCCAGGTGCTGCGACGGGTCGTGCGCCTTCTGGTACGGCTCCGCCGTTTCGCAGGGCGGGGGTGAAGGCCGATCCCCGCCGCAGCCGGGCGGACCCGGTCGATGCGCCACCGCGATCGGACCCGTGAGGCGCCCGCTCCTCGCCCGCCTCGACGGGGGCACGGGCGTGGCCGACGACGATGGCCCGGCGCAAGGCCGTCTCGAGGCTGCGTAGGTCGCGGGCGAGGCTCTCACTCCGCCCGGTGCCGGCCGACCCGGAGCGGGTCTCGCAGGCTGCGAAGGCGGACAGGGCGTCACGGATCTCGTCCTCGGTCCACTGCCCGGCTGGCTTGCCGAACAGGTCGGTCTCCCCTTGGGGCACAGCTGACGCCGTGGGGGTGCTGAGCCGGCCGAGCCTCTTCTCCGCGAGGGCGCGGTGCGCGCCGCAGCCGCCGGCCGCCGCGAGGGCCGCGCGGAACGGTGAGGGTGCGGCGGCAAGGGAGGAGCAGCAGGTGGCGGCGATCAGGGCCGGTGCGAGAAGGAAGCGCATGCGGGCGGTCCCCGGGGATTAGGTCATGCTGCCTAACCGAGGGGCTCGACGTAAACGGACTCTTAACACTCGGGCCGGCGCAGGCGGGCTTCCGCCACCATGCCTTACCGTCCGTTGACCCCCTCACTCAGATCGACCGTACTCGGATTCCCCTGCCGGCAGGCAACCGCGCGCTCCTCGCGGGCTCGCGCCTTGCCGTCACCGTGGAGCCGTCCTCCGGCCCGGTCGTGGTTGCGGTGGTCGACGGCACGATGAGCCTGAAGCGCCTGGCGATGACGGGCCATCGGGTCGCGACAGACCTCTTACCGCTCGACGAGGCGCTGCGGTCGCCGGTCGATGCCTGCGATCGGGAGAGATCCGGGACGCTGATGTCGGCGACGGATGTCTGCAACTCCCGGTTCGGGCACGATGCCGTAGCGCCGACGCGGGCGGGGCTGGTCGATCGAAGTTCGGGATGTGCTCGCCGTGCTGTTGACCGATGTCCCGACGGTGAGTATGGCCGTCCAATCGTCTAATGTATCATCTGAATGACTTATCTACGCAAATTATCCAGGGCCGCGAAGATGATGGGCCGGCCCTGAATCAAGGCCAGCCCACCATTTCTCAGCCTTCCTTGAAGCCGTATTCGGGCACGCCCTCTTCGTTGCCGTAGTATTTATACGGTAAAAACTTGCCCGACAGGCTCATTTTGACCCGATCGCCCTTGTTGTTAGGTTCGCGCTCCATGGTCATATTGAAGTCGATGGCCGACATGATGCCGTCGCCGAAATCTTCCTGGATCAGCTCCTTCCAGGTCGTGCCGTAGACCATCACCAGCTCGTAGAAGCGGTAGATCAGCGGGTCGGTCGGCGGCATCTGCGGGATCGAGCCGCGATAGGGCGCCTCGTTCAGCATCCGCTCCTCGGCCTGCGTCAGCCCGAACAGGGCGGCAGCTTTCGCCGCCTGCGCCTTCGGCAGCTTCATCTGGCCCATGCAGGCGGCGGTGATCAGGATCGGCGAGATGCCGCCGATCTCTTCCTGGATATATTTCCAGGTCCAGCCCTTCTCGCGCTTGATGTCGAGGAGCTTCTCGGTGAGGTCTTCGCGCTTCATGGTGGTCTCTCCGTGGAGTTCGTGCCGTCAAGCGGGGACGGCGCGTCGTGGAACGCGGGATCGGCCGGGGAGATGTGGTTCCCCCGCCCGACCCCGCTTGGAGCGGTCCCGGGCGCCGGCCGAATGCGGCGCGGCGTCGTGCCCGGGGACCGGACGGGGCGGCGCAGGTCAGGCCCGGCGGGAGGGCGGTTCTGCCGCGATCGCGGCGGCGTCGGCCTCGCTCAGCGACGGACGGATGACGGGCGGGTGGCGCTGATCGTAACCGGCCGGCATCGCGTCGCGCAGGGTCTTGGAGCGGGACACGAGGAAGTCGATCAGGTGGTTGCGCAGGGCGTAGTAGCCCGGCGCGTGGTGGAGCTGCGTGCGGTCGCGGTCCTTCGGCAGCGGGTTCTCGACGATCTCGGCGACCTTCGCCTCCGGCCCGTTCGTCATCAGGACGATCCGGTCGGCGAGGTAGATCGCCTCGTCGACGTCGTGGGTGATCATGAACACGGTCTGGCCGGTCTCGACGCAGATCCGCCGCACCTCGTCCTGCAGCGTGCCGCGGGTGAGCGCGTCGAGGGCCGAGAACGGCTCGTCCATCAGCAGGATCTTGGGCTCGATCGAGAGCGCCCGGGCGATGCCGACGCGCTGCTTCATGCCGCCCGACAGCTCGGACGGCCGCTTGTGCTCGGAGCCGGCGAGCCCGACCGTGGCGATGGCTCGTCTGGCCCGGGCCTCGATCTCGGCCTTCGACGCCTTGCGCCAGCGCGACGACACCGCATAGGCGACGTTGCCGAGCACGCTGCGCCAGGGCAGCAGGGCATGGCCCTGGAAGATCACCGCGCGGTCGAGGCTGGTGCCCGACAGCGCCTTCCCGTCGACGATCACCGCGCCCTCGGAGGGCGCCTCGAGCCCCGCCAGGATGTTCAGCACCGTGGTCTTGCCGCAGCCCGAATGCCCGATCATGCAGACGAACTCGCCGCGGCGCATCGGCAGCCACAGGTTCTCGAAGATCGTGGTGGTCCTAGCGCCAGGCGCCGGGTAGCGCCGGGCGATCCCCTCGATCGAGATGAATTTTTCGGAGTTCGCCATGCGGCCTGTCCCGGCACCTTGGTCGGCGGCGGCAGCCTGCATGCGCCGCCTGAAGGGAAGGAGCGTGCTCATCGGAAGCCTCACTCGGGGCAAATCACTCGGGGCAAATCACTCGGGGAAGGTGACGAGGCGCTGAGCGCGGGCGAGCAACTGGTCGAGGACCATGCCGACGAGGCCGATCAACAGGATCGAGGTGATCACGTTGGTGATCGAGAGGTTGTTCCACTCGTTCCAGACGAAGTAGCCGATACCGGTGCCGCCGACGAGCATCTCGGCCGCCACGATGACGAGCCAGGCGATGCCGATCGAGATGCGCATGCCGGTGAGGATGGTCGGGGCAGCCGCCGGCAGGATGACCGTGAAGGCGCGCCGGACCGGCCCGACCTCCAGGGTGCGGGCGACGTTGAGCCATTCCTTGCGGGTGCTCGACACGCCGAACACCGTGTTGATCAGCATCGGCCAGAGCGAGCAGATGAAGATCACGAAGATCGCTGACAGCCCCGAATCCTTGATCGTGTAGAGGGCGAGCGGCATCCAGGCGAGCGGCGAGACGGGTTTCAGGATCTGGATGTAGGGGTCGAGCGCCCGGCTCATCAGCGGCGACATGCCGATGAGGAAGCCGACAGGGATCGCGACCAAGACCGCGAGCCCGTAGCCGAGCGCGACGCGCCCGATCGAGTAGGCGAGCTGGATGCCGAGCCCCTTATCGTTCGGGCCGCGGTCGTAGAACGGGTCCTTCAGGTGGGTCCAGATCGTCGCGCCGACATCGAGCGGGCCCGGCATCGCGGACTTGCCGGTGGTGGCGGTGGCACCCATCAGGGCGGCATAGTCAGGGTCCATCGCCTCGGTCTTGGCGGTCCCGCTCACCGCGACCTGCCAGATGAGCAGGATCGCGGCGAGCAGCGTCAGCGAGAGCACCGCCGCGCGGAGGTTGAGCGTGCGCGTCATGGCTCTAGCCTGCCCGCTTGATCTGGAAGGAGTCGAGGTATTCTTTCGGCTTCATCGGGTCGAAGGTCTTGCCCATCACCACGAAGCTCTTGGTGGTCGTCTCGGGCGGGGTGAAACCGTCCTGCTTCATCAGCCGGGCGGCGTCAGTCGCGAGGTAGACTTGTTTCGCCACCGCAGCGTAGTCGACGTCGCCCTTGAGCTGGCCCCAGCGCTTCATCTGGGTCATGATCCACACCGCGAAGGACTGCCAGGGGAAGGCGTCGAAATCGACCCGGTCGGGCACCCGGCGCACCTGTCCCAAGCCGTCGGCGAAGGTGCCGGTGAGCACCTGCTCGACCACGGTCAGCGGCTGGTTGAGGTAGTTCGCCGGGGCGATCGCCGCGGCGATCTCCTTGCGGTTGTCCTTGTTCGAGGCGTAGGCCGTCGCCTGGATGATCGCCCGCAGGAGCGCCGCGTAGGTGTTCGGCGTCTCCTTGATGAAGGCCTCCGAGGCCGCGAAGGCGCAGCACGGGTGGCGGTCCCAGATCTCCTTCGACAGGATGTGGATGAAGCCGACGCCGTCATAGACCGCGCGCTGGTTCACCGGATCGGGGGCGAGGAAGCCGTCGATGTTGTCGGCGCGCAGATTCGCCACCATGTCGGGCGGCGGCACGGCACGGATCTGCACGTCGGCGTCGGGGTCGATGCCCGCCTCCGCCAAGTAGTAGCGCAGCAGGTAGTTGTGCATCGAGTAGTCGAACGGGACCGCGAGCTTGAAGCCCTTCCAGTCCTTCGGGTTGCGTCGGTCCTTGTGCTTCATCGCCAGGGTGATCGCCTGGCCGTTGACGTTCTCCACCGCCGGCATCGTGTAGGCCTGGGGGGTGGAGCCGAGCCCGAGCGAGATCGCGATCGGCATCGGCGCCAGCATATGGGCGGCGTCGTATTCCTTGTTCAGGGTCTTGTCGCGGATCACCGCCCAGCCGGCGGTTTTCACCACCTCGACGTTCAGGCCCTGCTTCTCGTAGAAGCCCATGGGCTTGGCCATGATGATCGGCGTGGCGCAGGTGATCGGGATGAAGCCAACCTTCAGGTCGGCCTTCTCGGGCTTCGCTCCCTGCGCGAAGGCCTCCGCGACGAGCTTGGTCGGGAAGAACTGGCTCACTGCCGCGAGCGCCGTAGCGGCCCCGACGCTGCGCAGGAAGGCGCGGCGTTCGGCGTCGTGGGGGAAGAGCGCGCGCATCACCGCGCCTTCCACCGCCCGCTCCATGGCCGCCTCGCCCGTCGGCGCGGCATCATGGGCGGCCTGGCTCGCATGGGCGCCGCAGGAGCAGCCGCCGCGGGCGAGGCGGCGTTTGGCATCGAAGGGGTTGTCGAACAGGGCCATCGGCGCCTCGCGCGGTTCGGGACGCGAAACGAATGGCAAAGGGCGTGCCAAGCCGGACGGAAAAATTAAAACCCGTGAAATCAGTCGCTTGGCGCGAATATGCGCGATTACGATATCTCGTGTATAACGAGATGTCGTAGCTTCTTGACGAGATCTCGTGATGCACGAACCCACCTCGGACATGGCGGCTGATCGTGGTGGGGTGGCCGGCCTCGGGGTCGTCTTCGAAGCCGGCGCCGAGGCCATGCTGGTGCTCGATCCGGATGCCGACCGGATCGTCGACGCCAACGACGCCGCGTCGCGCCTTCTCGGCCACGCGCGGGATGTGCTGCGCGGCATGGCGGCGAGCGCGCTGCATCAGGGCCAGCTCGCGGCGCTGATCGTGTTCACGCAGGGCGTCCAGGCCAAGGGCCGCTGGTGGACTCATACGCTCACGCCGCGGCACGGGGCGGGTCGCACCCTCACCCTGGAGACCGTGGGCACGGTCCTGCCGGACCGGCTCGTCCTCTTCACCCTGTTCGATCTCGACGAGCGCCGCCAGCGCCAGGTCGACCGCGAGGCCGACCGCCACATGCGCGCCGGCCTCTCGGAATGGCAGCGGATGGAGCGGATCTTTCGCGATATCGAGCACGAGAACCAGCTGATCCTGCGCGCCGCGGGCGAGGGCATCTACGGCGTCAATGCCGAGGGGGTGACGACCTTCGTCAACCCGGCCGCCGAGCGCATGCTGGGCTGGCCCGCCGCCGACCTCGTCGGCCGGGACATGCACGCCGCCGTGCACCACACCCACCCGGACGGCTGCCACTACCCGCACCGGGACTGCCCGATCTACGCCGCCTTCCGGGACGGGGCGGTGCATCAGGTCGACGACGAGGTGTTCTGGCGGCGCGACGGCACGTCGTTCCCCGTCGAGTACACCTCGACCCCGATCCGCGACCGCGGCGCGCTCGTCGGCGCCGTCATCGTGTTCCGCGACGTCAGCCAGCGCCGCGAGGCGGACGAGCGCCTGCGCCACGCGCTCGCCGAGGTCGTGTCACTGCGTGAGAGGCTGGAACTCGAGAACGCCTACCTCAAGGAGGAGATCCGGGCGGGGAGCCATCACCAGGGCATCATCGGGCGGAGCCCGGCCATCGAGGCGATCCGGCGCCAGATCGACCTCGTCGCCGGTACCGACGCCACGGTGCTGGTCACCGGCGAGTCCGGCACCGGCAAGGAGCTGATCGCCCGCGCGATCCACGAGGCGAGCCGCCGCCGCGGGCGCCCGCTCATCCGGGTGAACTGCGCCGCGGTGCCGCGCGAGCTGTTCGAGAGCGAGTTCTTCGGCCATGCCCGCGGGGCCTTCACCGGGGCGTTGCGCGATCGCGTCGGGCGCTTCGAGCTGGCCGATGGCGGCACGCTGTTCCTCGACGAGGTCGGCGAAATCCCCCTCGACCTCCAGGGCAAGCTCCTGCGTGTGCTCCAGGAGCGCTCCTTCGAACGCGTCGGCGAGGAACGCACCCGCGCGGTCGACGTGCGCCTCGTCGCGGCCACGAACCGCGACCTGAAGGAGGAGGTTCGCCGGGGCCGCTTCCGCGGCGACCTGTACTTTCGCCTGAACGTCTTCCCGATCAGCGCCACCCCCTTGCGCGAACGGCCGGAAGACATCCCCCTCATCGCTCAGCACATGCTCACCGGGGCGGCGCACCGCCTCGGCGTGCCCGAGCCCCGCCTGACGGAAGGCGACGTCCGCCGCCTCATCCGCTACGGCTGGCCCGGCAACGTGCGCGAACTGGAGAACGTCATCGAGCGCGGCGTCATCCTGGCCCAGCGCGGGCGCCTCCGCCTCGACCTGTCCGAGGGGGAGGCGGAGGAACCCGCCCCGAGCGAGGCCCCCGTCCGGCCCGATCACGCCCTCGCCTCCTCCGGACCTCCGCCGCGCAGCGAGGCGGAGCGGCGCGCCCGCGACCGGGCCGAGATCGTCGAAGCGCTGGCCCTGTGCGGCGGCAAGGTATTCGGGCCGGGCGGCGCCGCCGAACTGCTCGGCATTCGCCCGACGACGCTCGCATCCCGCATCAAATCCCACGGCATCAAGAAGCCGTGATCGCCGGGCCATCCGGGACTGCCGCGCCCGGTCGCTGCGATCGCTTGGACCGTTGCCGGCATGCCGACGCCCGGCCCGTCCACCTCAGCGGACCTGCCGATCCCGAATTCAGCCCAGCCGGGCGCCCTCGTGCATCAAGTGGGCGATGGCTTGGCCGTGGGTGAGACCCGAGGCGATCACCTCCCGGCCGCGATAGATCGTGTAGGTGCCGTCCTCGGTCCCGACGATACGGATCTCAGGCATGGAGCGCTCCTCTGAGAAGCGGCTGCACGGACGCGACTGCGCCCAATGTACTCCGATCGGAGCGAAAGGGCGAGATGGCGCGACGCGGGCGGGCCCTTGCGCCGCGCGGAGAGCCGAAGTCCCGTGCTCGGCGCTGGCATTCGCGGCCGGCCGGCTGTGGAGCGGCGTTGTCCGGTGGCAATGGCCGATCCCGGCCCCGCCCATGCCTTGGCGGATGGGGCGATCAGCGCTGAGGTCGCTACCGCGCTCGGCCGTAACGAGGGATTATATGGGATGGGGTGCTCGTATGCCTTGCCGGCTCAGGAAGCAGCGCGATGAAAATGCCTCAGCGGCCCGCGGAGTCGGAGCCCATCAGCCTCGATCGCCGCGAGACGGATGAAGCCACGGGAGCAGGGGAACCTGCGGAGGCCGATATTGCCGCGGCCTTCCTCGTCGAGGTCATGGGGGAGGACGTCGCAGCCGCCTTCTTCGCGCGGTTCGGCGCGGTCATGCCGGAAGCCTGCCGCAGAGCGGAGAACTTGGCTCACGTGCTTCGCGCGCAGGACGAGGCGGAAACCGAGCTGCCCGCGAGCCAGGTGCGGCGCGTCGGAGCCGTCCAGGACTCCCCGGCGCCGGAGCACGAGCTGCGCCTTCAGGCCTTGGCGGCGACGATCGAGCGTGGGGAGGAGCTCGCGCCCATCGTCGTGATGATGCGGCCGAAGGCCTGCTCCGCCCGGCCCTACGATCTGATCTCGGGAGGGGACGAGTTCAGAGCCCTGGTCGACGTTCTCGGTCGCACGACGGTGCCGGTCCGCATCGCTCCGCCGGTCCCCGCCGAAACCCTCACCTTGTTCGACGGCGCGGATACCTGACCTGCCGGTCGGCGCGGCATGGAACGCCGCTCGCCTCATGGCACGGTCGAGCCGCAAGGACGCCCGACGGTCCGGCTCCCGGCGGCATGGTCGGGCGACGGGCGATGCCGGATCGGGCCGGCATTCCCGAAGTGCCAGCGTTGCGGCATCGTCGATTGACGGGACGCGCGCGGGCTTCATAGGCTGCCCCATGACCGCTGCCTCCCTCGCCCAGTCCGCTGCCCGTCCGGCCATGCCGGTCCTGGCGGCGCTCAGCGTCGCGCATCTGCTGAACGACACGTTGCAGTCGATGATCCCGGCGATCTACCCGCTGGTCAAGGACAGCTACGGCCTCGACTTCGCGCAGATCGGCCTCATTACCCTGGCCTTCCAGGTCACGTCCTCGCTGCTGCAACCGCTGCTCGGCTACGTGACCGACCGGAGGCCGTGGCCGCACGCGATGGTTGCCGGGATGGGGGCGACTTTGGCCGGGATCCTCGGCCTGTCCTTCGCGTCGAGCTACGCGATGGTGCTGGCCTCGGCGGCCCTCGTCGGGACCGGGTCCGCGGTGTTCCACCCGGAGGCCACCCGGATGGCGCGGCACGCCGCGGCGGGCCGGCAGGGTCTCGCGCAGGGCGTCTTCCAGATCGGCGGCCATGTCGGCTACGCGATCGGGCCGCTGCTGGCCGCCGCCGTCGTCGTGCCGCACGGCCAGGCGAGCCTGTCGTGGTTCTCAGGCATCGCGATCGTCGCGATGCTGCTGATGTCCTGGACCGTGTCGCTCCACCTGAACGACCGCCGCCGGCAGGTCGCCGCGGGCGCGAAGCCGGCGGAGGCGAGGGCGCCGGGGATGCCGGCGGGCCGCGTCGCCTTCGCGATGACGCTCCTGGTCCTGCTCCTGATGTCGAAGAACGCCTACCAGGCGAGCTTCACCTCCTACTACACCTTCTACCTGATCGAACGGTTCGGGGTCAGCGTGCAGGCCTCGCAGCTCATGCTGTTCGGCTTCCTGGTCGTCGGGGCGGCCGGCGTCATCCTGGGCGGCATGCTGGGCGACCGGATCGGTCGCGACCGCGTGATCTGGATCTCGATCCTCGGCCCGCTGCCGATCGCGCTCCTCCTGCCGCATGCGGACCTGTTCTGGACCGGCGTGCTGAGCATCGTCACCAGCTTCGTCATGGCGAGCGCCTTCTCGTCGATCCTGATCTACGCGATCGACCTCGTGCCGCACCGGGTCGGCCTGGTCGGCGGCCTGTTCTACGGCCTCTCCTTCGGGCTCGGCGGCCTCGCGGCGGGCGGGCTCGGCCTGCTGGCCGACCGGCTCGGCATCGTCGAGGTGTTTCGCCTCTGCGCCTACCTGCCGGCGATCGGCCTGCTGGCGTTCCTGCTGCCGCGGCGCGCAGGCTAAGAAATCGCTGGCACCGACGGCCAGGGCCCCACGCATCTTGACCGGACCGGCGCGTTCCTGGACGAGCGAATGGCCGGCGGATGGCAGCCACCGGTGCGAGCTCCCTTGGACGAGACGATGCCTGAAGACTCTCCTCACCCGACGCGCCGGACGGTCCTCGGCGGTGCCGCGGCCCTGGCCGCACTCCTCTCGGCCGGCGGTGCCGCGGCGCAGGCGCCGGCGCCCGCCGCACGGCGCTCGCGGCTGATCCTGCTCGGGACCGCCGGCGGCCCGACGCCGAAGCCGAACCGGGCCGCGCCGGCCCAGGCCATCGTGGTCGACGGGCACACCTACCTGGTGGATGCCGGCAACGGAACGGGCCGGCAGATGGTGCTGGCGAAGCTGAAGCTCGGCTCGCTCGATTCGGTGTTCCTCACCCACCAGCACTCGGACCACAACGCCGATTACGGCAACGTGCTGCTGCTCGCCTGGGCGACCGACCTCGCCCACCGCGTCGCCACCTACGGGCCGCCCCCGCTCGTCCGGATGACGCGCCAGTTCCTCGAGCTCAACGAGTACGACATCAAGACCCGGATGGCCGACGAAGGCCGGCCGCCGCTGGCCGACCTGATCGTGCCGCACGAGATCACCGGGCCCGGCCCCGTGATGCGCGACGAGCGCGTCACCGTGACGGCGGCCCTGGTCCAGCATCCGCCGGTCGAGCCGGCCTTCGCCTACCGCTTCGACTGCCCCGACCGGTCGATCGTGATCTCGGGTGACACCCGCTTCTCGCCGAACCTGATCGCGCTCGCCAAGGGCGCCGACGTCCTCGTCCACGAGGTCATGTACCTGCCCGAGCTCGAGAAGCTGATCGCCACCGAGCCCAACGCCACGACGCTGCGCGAGCACCTGATCGCCAGCCACACCACCACCGAGGAGGTCGGGCGCGTCGCGACCGAGGCCGGCGTCAAGACGCTGGTCCTGTCGCATTTCGTGCCGGGCGGCTACCCGTTCATCAAGGACGAGGTCTGGCTCGACGCGGTGCGGCCGCACTTCAAGGGTGAGATCGTCGTCGGGCGCGATTTGATGGAGCTGTGAGGGCTCGTTCCGGCGATTTCGCTCGGACATCTGGTACGAACACCGACGACACTCTCCGTCATCCCGGGGCTCGCCGAAGGCGCGAACCCGGGATCCATAACCGCTGACCTTTCAGAAGAGTCGGGACGCGTTCCGCTTCATCCCGAAGCGTCGGCGGTTATGGATCCCGGGTTCGGCTTTCGCGGCCCCGGGATGACGATGGAGGAACTCAATACGGTCGGGGCGAGCCCGAACGGTTCGGAACCGATCGTGCGCCACGTCGGCGATCCCACACGCTCACCCCAGCTCCGCCGCCAAAAACTCCCGCACCGCCCCTGCCTCGATTCCCGGCGCGATGAAGCTCTGCCCGATCCCGCGGGCCAGGATGAAGGTGAGCGCCCCGTCGCGGACCTTCTTGTCCTGGCGCATGGCGTCGAGGAGCTGGTCGGCGTCGCCGCAGCCGCCCGGCACCTGCGCCAGGGTGGTCGGCAGGCCGGCGAGCGCCAGGTGGTTGGCGACGCGCCCCGCATCCTGGCCCGGGCACAGGCTCAAGCGGGCCGAGAAACGGAAGGCGAGGCACAGGCCGATCGCGACCGCCTCACCATGGACGAGGCGGGCCGAATCGTAGGCGGTCAGGCGTTCCAGGGCGTGGGCGAAGGTGTGGCCGAGGTTGAGCAGCGCCCGCTCGCCGTCCTCGCGCTCGTCGCGCACCACGACGCCGGCCTTGGCCCGGCAGCAGGACGCCACCGCCGCCTCGCGCGCGGGACCGCCGGAGAAGATCTCGGCGAGGTTCGCCTCGCACCAGGCGAAGAAGGCCGGATCGTCGATCAGCCCGTACTTCGCCACCTCGGCGTAGCCGGCGCGCATCTCGCGCAAGGACAGGGTGTCGAGGGAGGCGGTGTCGGCGACGACGAGGCTCGGCTGGTGGAAGGCGCCGACGAGGTTCTTGCCGTGGGGCGAATTGATGCCGGTCTTGCCGCCGACCGAGGAATCGACCTGGGCGAGCAGCGTGGTCGGCGCCTGCACGAAGCGCACGCCCCGGCGCAAGGATGCGGCGGCGAAGCCCGCCAGATCCCCGACGACGCCGCCGCCGAGCGCGAGCACGAGGTCGCCGCGCTCGATCCGGTGACCGATCAGCCCGTCGCAGACCTGGGCGAAGCCGGCATAGCTCTTCGAGCCTTCGCCCGGCGCCACGGCGATCAGGGCGGTGCGCAAACCGGCCTCGGCCAGCGAGGCGGTGACGACCTCGCCGTATTCCGCCGCCACGGTCTCGTCGCTCACCACCGCGACGGCCTTTGCCTTGAGGGCGGCGACGCGGGGGCCGATCCCCGCGAGGAGCCCGCGGCCGATCAGGATGTCGTAGGCCCGCCCCCCGTCGAGGGGTACGTGAACCGTCTGCGTCTGCACTGTCGTCCTCGCAATCGCCCGGGATCTGCCTAGAGCGCTTCACGATCGCGCTGCCCTCGCGAAGCTCTCCAGGTCTTTGATTCGGCCGCATTTTCTACGACGAACCGGCATCCGCTTCGTCGGAAAATGCTCTAGGATCTGCTCGATCGGGCCCGCTACTGCGCGGCGAAGCCGTGGCCGGCGAAGGCGGGCGCGCCGGGGTCCGGGCTGGTCTCTCCGCCGTCCTGCGCCGGATCGGTCCCCGGATGCTCCGGCAGGCGGCCCGCCGGATCCGCCGGCAGATCGCCGGCCAGATCACCGGCCAAGTCACCGGCCATGTGGGCGTCCAGCGCCTCCAGCACGTCCTGCACCACCCGGTCGTGGGAGACGTCGCGGGAGACCACCACCACGTCGGCTCCGCCATAGACCGGATGGCGCAGGTCCATCAGCCGGCGCATCGTGCCCTCGGGATCCTCGTTCTGGAGCAGCGGCCGGCCGGGGCGCTTGCGCACCCGGCGCATCAGCACCTCGAGATCGGCCTTGAGCCAGACCGAGACCCCGGCCTCGCCGATGCGCTGGCGCGTCTCCTTGCGCATGAAGGCACCGCCGCCGGTGGCGAGCACCATCGGGCCCTCGCGCAGCAGGCGGGCGATCACCCGCTCCTCGCCATCGCGAAAGCTGGGCTCGCCGTAGATGGCGAAGATGTCCGGGATGGTCAGGCCGGCCGCCGCCTCGATCTCGTGGTCGGCGTCCTTGAAGATCAGGCCGAGGCGCCCTGCCAGGCGCTTGCCGACGGTGCTCTTGCCCGCGCCCATGAGCCCGACCAGCACGATCGAGCGCAGGCCGAGCCCCCGGCGCACGCGCGACTCGATCGACTGTTCATGAGGGGGACGCTGGTTCATGCGGCGTTCTTTAGCCTGTTTTTCGCGCAGGGCGAAACGGCGGATATCGGGGAAAAGCCGCGGTTCCGCCGCGGCACCCCGGATGGTCTTAGGCACCCGCGCAACAGCCGCCGGCATTCCGCAGGGCAGGGCGCCGGGGAGCCTTGCCTCGCCGGGCCCCGCATGGTCGAACCGACGGGCAAGGTGGCCCGCGACGACCCCGTCGCGCGCCGCTCGTTGTCACGCGTAGTCCGGGGCCCCGCCGACGTGCCGACCCTCTTCCGTTTCCTGGCCGTGGTGGCGATCCTGGCCGGGCTCGCCTTCGCGGCGATGTTCGCGCTCGCCACCTTCGTCGAGCCGACTCCGCGCGAGATCTCCGTCACGATTCCGAACGCGAAGCTGCAGCCGAAATGAGTGAGTTGGCCCCGCAGGGCCTGATGCACGCCTATCTCGACATGCTGGCCGCCGAGCGGGGAGCCGCCGCCAACACGCTGGCGGCCTACCGGCGCGACCTCGACGACTACCTCGCCCACTTGGCCGGGAAGCGGCTCCATCCCGGCGCCGTCGAGCCCGCCGGCATTCGGGCCTACCTCGCCGAACTGGAGGCGCGCGGCCTCAAGAGCACCTCGGCGGCGCGCCGGCTTTCCTGCGTGCGCGGCTTCCACCGCTTCCTCTACGCGGAAGGGCTGGTCGAGGGCGATCCCACCGCGCCGGTCGCCGGGCCGAAGCGCGGCCGCGGCCTGCCGAAGGTCCTGTCGGTGGCGGAGGTCGACCGGCTGCTCGCCGTCGCCAAGGACGCCGCCGCCAAGGCGCCGAACCCGGCCGAGGCGGCGCGGGCCGGGCGGATGCACTGCCTGATCGAACTCCTCTACGCCACAGGCCTGCGCGTCTCGGAGCTGGTCGCCCTGCCGCGAGCCGCCGGCGCGACCAAGGAGCGCTTCCTGGTGGTGCGCGGCAAGGGCGGGCGCGAGCGCCTGGTGCCGCTGACCGAAGTCGCGCGCAGCGCCATGGCGGCCCATCTCGCCACCCTGGCGGCGCCCGGGCCCTGGCTGTTTCCCGCCGACAGCGAGACCGGCCACCTGACCCGCCAGGCCTTCGCCCGCGACCTCAAGGCGGTGGCCGCCGCCGCCGGCATCCGCACCGACCGGATCAGCCCGCACGTCCTGCGCCACGCCTTCGCCAGCCACCTGCTGCAGAACGGCGCCGACCTGCGGGTGGTGCAGGAACTGCTCGGCCATGCCGACATCTCGACGACGCAGATCTACACCCACGTCCTCGACGAGCGCCTGAAGCAGATGGTGCGCGACCTCCATCCTCTGGCCGAGGCCTGACCCGGCCACGCCGCACGGGTGACGCGGCGGCCGGTGCGACCTATCTCGTCCCTCAAGGCGGCGTGACAGCCGCGGGGGGAAGCGCACGTGCCGGATTCGAGCCTGTCCATCGTCGCTCAGGTCCTGGCGCTGGGGCTCATCGCCGCGACCCTGCTGCCGTTCTGGCGCAGCCGGGCCGGGCTGGTGCGGACCTTCGATTTCCCGCGCTTCCAGATCGCCGCGGCGATCCCGCCGGTCCTCGTCCTGCTGGTGGTCGCCGGGCACGATCCGGCCTCCCTGGTCCTCGGGGCCGGGCTCCTCGGCGCGCTGGGCCTGCAGTTGCGCCATATCCTGCCCTTCACCCGCCTGGCGAAGCCCACCGCCCGCGCCGCGCCGGCGGACGCGAACCGGGACGCCAGCGTCTCGATCCTGATCGTCAACGTGCTGCAATCGAACCGGGCCTACGACCGTCTGCTCGCGGCGGTGGAGCGAAGCGACCCCGACCTGATCCTGGCGCTCGAGACCGATGCGGGCTGGCGCGACGCGCTCGCGCCGTTGCGGGTGCGCTACCCCCACGGGGTGGATCGGCAACAGGACAACACCTACGGACTCCTGCTCTATTCCCGCCTGCCCCTCGACGACGTGCGGGTGCGCTTCCTGATCGAGGACGACGTGCCCTCCGTGCGCGCCGGGGTCACGCTGCCGTCGGGCGACCGCTTCACCTTCCACGGCGTGCATCCGCGCCCGCCGCATCCTGGCAACAGCAGCGCGACCCGGGACGGGGAGCTGGTGCTGGTCGCCCGCGAGGTCGCGCGCGAGGGCGGTCCCACGGTGGTGGCGGGCGACCTCAACGACGTCGCCTGGTCGCGCACCACGGCCCTGTTCCAGGCGATCGGCGGCCTGCTCGATCCGCGGGTCGGGCGCGGGGCCTACCCGACCTTCCACGCCGGCTGGCCGATGCTGCGCTGGCCCCTCGATCACGTCTTCTTCAGCGAGCACTTCCTGCTCGCCCGGCTGGAGCGCCTGCCGCATATCGGCTCCGACCATTTCCCGATCCTGATCGCCCTGTGCCGCGATCCGCGGGCCGAGGCCGTGCAGGAGCCGCCGGCCGCCGACGCGGAGGACCACCGCGAGGGCGCCGAGGCGGTGGCCGAGGCGCGGGAGGAGGCGAACTCGTGAAAAGTCAAACAGTATGACTATTCAGCCGGGCGCTGCCGTGCTGTAAGGATCCGGTCGGCGCCCCATCGCGCCTCACGAGCCGGTTTCCCCCGCGGATGCGCGCCCCCTTCGCCATGCCTCGTACTGCACCATCGGGCCTGGTGGTGATCCCGGCGGGGCGCTCGCGCTCCAACCACGCCGAGGTGGCGCGCAGTCTCGGCACCGCGATCATCGCCGGCCGCTACCCGGCGGGGGCCAAGCTGCCGGGGGACGGCGAGCTGCTCGCCGCCTTCCGGGTGTCGCGGCCGGTCCTGCGCGAGAGCGTCAAGACGCTGGTGGCCAAGGGGCTGCTCACCACCAAGGCCCGGGTCGGCACGGTGGTGCGCGAGCGCGCGGCCTGGAACATGTTCGACGCCGACGTGCTGGCCTGGCACCTGGAGGCCGGCATCGACCGGCGCTTCCTGCGCGACCTGGCGGAGATCCGCCTCGCGGTCGAGCCGGCGGCGGCGGCGCTCGCCGCCGAGCGCCGGACCCCCGACGATCTCGCCGCCCTGGAGGCGGGCCTCGCCCGGATGCGGGCCGAGCCGTCCGATTCGATCGGCTTCGCCGAAGGCGACCTCGCGCTCCACGTCGCGGTGGCGGTAGCGTCCGGCAACCCGTTCATGCGCTCGATCGGCGGGGTGATCGAGGTGGCGTTGCGCGCCTCGTTCCAGCTCAGCGCCCCGGTCGAGGCGGCGGAGCGCGAGACGGTGCTCGCCGCCCACGCGACCATCGTCGCGGCCATCGCGGCCCGCGATTCGACGGGCGCGGCCGAGGCCGTGCGCCAGGTCATCCACAACGGCCTGCGCCGCCACGGCGCCGCGGCCTGAACATCCACGGAGGTCACGCCATGACGAACGCATCCCGACCCTATCGCGGCGTCTTCCCGGTCGCGCCGACGATCTTCCACGAGGACGGTACCCTCGACCTCGACGGCCAGCGCCGGGCGATCGACTTCATGATCGAGGCCGGGTCGCACGGCCTGTGCATCCTCGCCAACTTCTCCGAGCAGTTCGTCCTCACCGACGCCGAGCGCGAGGAGGTGATGACAGCGGTGCTGGAGCACGTGGCGGGCCGCGTGCCGGTGATCGTCACGACGACGCACTTCGCCACGCATATCTGCGCCGAGCGCTCGCGCCGGGCCCAGGACCTCGGCGCCGCCATGGTGATGATCATGCCGCCCTATCACGGGGCGACGATCCGGGTGACCGAGGCCGGCATCGCGCGGTTCTTCAGCCAAGTGTCCGACGCGATCTCGATTCCGATCATGATCCAGGACGCGCCGGTCTCCGGCACCACGCTGTCGGCCGCCTTCCTGGCGCGGCTCGCCCGCGAGGTCGCGAACGTCTCGTACTTCAAGATCGAGACCGCGCAGGCGGCGGCGAAGCTGCGCACGCTGCTCGAGCTCGGCGGCGACGCGATCGAGGGCCCGTGGGACGGCGAGGAGGCGATCACGCTGCTCGCCGACCTCGATGCCGGCGCCACCGGCGCCATGACCGGCGGCGGCTATCCCGACGGCATCCGCCAGATCATCGATCCCTACCTCGCCGGCCGGCGCGACGAGGCGGTGCAGGCCTATGGCCGCTGGCTGCCGCTCATCAACTACGAGAACCGCCAGACCGGGCTCGCCGCAGCCAAGATCCTGATGAAGGAAGGCGGCATCATCCGCTCCGACGCGGTCCGGGCGCCGCTGGAACTGCCCCACCCGGCGACGCGGGCCGGACTGATCGAGATCGCCCGGAGCCTGGACGCGGCGGTGTTGCGCTGGGGGCGGTGAGGGGGGTGGTCTCTACGGCTCTGAGTCGAATCCGGAGCCTGACTGAGTTTCCTCCGCACTCCTGACACCCGCAGGGTCATCCCGGGGCCGCGCAGCGGAACCCGGGATCCATAACCGCCGACGCTTCAGGATGAAGCGGAACGCTGGTCACTGTATCCTGAACTGTCGGCGTTGATGGATCCCGGGTTCTCGCCTGCGGCGGGCCCCGGGGGATGACGTTGAGAGAGACCGATCTGTTTGCCAGACCGATCGGCGTCATCGATCAACGCGCTTGAGGTTGAGGGTGTCAGGCGAGCCGAGCGTCGTCGTAGATCGGCTCGAAACTCAGCGCGACACCGATCTCCGGCAGGTCGACCGTCTCGGTGCACGCCATGACGGAAAAGCCGCCCTCCGGGTTCCGCCGATGCACCGTCACCGATCGCCGGTCCTGCCGCACGAGCACTACGCTCCGGATCGACGCGACGGCGGCGTGGGCCGCGCGCTCCGACGCCCGGTCCTCCCGGAAAGGCCAGAGCCGTCGAGGCTCATCGGAGGATGACGCGTCTCGGCGGCGCGCCTGGCAGGCACTCCCGATTGTCCACCACCATGCTACCAGAGGTCAGGCCAGGCGGAACGCCCGCACCAGCACCGCCGCCTGGGCCGGCCGCAGGCTGTGCAGGGTGCCGACCAGCACCAGCCGGTTGAGCCAGGCATGCGGCCCCTCGGGCGCCGTGACCGCGATGGTCGAGAAGCGATAATCCGGCGCGCCGTCGCGGCCGGGATCGATCAGCACCTGGTTGCGCACGGTGAGGATCGCCCCGTCCTCCGCCTTCATCTCGTAGAGGGCGTCGAGCTGCCGGACGCCGTCCTTGCGCACGAGCTGCCGGTCGGCGCCGCCGGGCAGGACCGTGCCGCGGATCCGCGGCCCCTGGAAGCGACCGCCGGTGATCGGCACGATGCGGCGCTCGCCGAGCGGGGAATCGCCGAGCGGCACCAGCGGGGCGATCTCGACCACGGCCTCGTAGACGAGCTCCGTCCGTGGCGGCACCAGCGGCACATCGGTCAGGCCGCCGGGCACCCCCTCGGCGGCGGCGTTCCCCGCGAGGGCGAGGCCGGCGCCGGCCAGCAGCAGCGTGCGGCGGTCGGGATGCGGGGCGTCGCGATAAGGCATGGCGGGTCCTCCCTTGTCGTTGTCCTGCGATCATGCGCCCGGCTCGCGCGCCGCGACAGAGCAAGGACGCGCTGCCGCAGCGTTCCGCACGACGAATCCCGTCGCGCTCGCTTGACGGCCCGAGCCCGGCGGGGCCGAGTGGGCCCGCCACGATGCCTGGGCGCGCACGAAGCCCGGGCGATCTCTGGGGGAGGGCGGCCATCATGCGGCGCGGCATCACGCGGGAGGCGGGGCTCACCCTGACCGTCCTCATCGTCACCTCTCTCACCGTCCCCTGCCTCACGCGGCCGGCGCTCGCCGGACCGTCCGCCTGCGGCGACCTCGCGCGGCTCGACCGGCCGGACCTGCGCATCACCCGGGCGGAGGCCGTGCCCGCCGGCACGCTGCCGGCCGACAACCCGGCCCGCGCCGCGCTCACCGGCGCCGCCCGGGCGAAGGCGGCCCTGCCGGCCCACTGCCTCGTCGAGGGCACGATCGATCCGCGGACCGGGGCAGGGGGCGTCGCCTACGGCATCGGCTTCCAGCTGCGCTTGCCGGAGGCGTGGAACGGCCGCTTCCTGTTCCAGGGCGGCGGCGGGCTCGACGGGGTGGTCGGCGAGGCGCTCGGTGCGATTCCGGTCTCCGGCGCGACGGCGCCGCCGGCGCTGCTGCGCGGCTACGCCGTCGCCTCGACCGATTCGGGCCATCGCGGCCGGGACAGCTCTGATGCGTCCTTCGGCCTCGACCAGCAGGCGCGGATCGACTTCGCCTACCGGGCGGTCGGCGAGGTCGCCCGGGAGGCGCGGGCGCTGATCGGAGCCCGCTACGGCCGGCCCCCGGCGCATGCCTACTTCATGGGCTGCTCCAACGGCGGCCGCTCCGCCCTGATGGCGGCGACCCGGTTCCCCACCGCCTTCGACGGCGTCGTCGCCGGCGCCCCGGCCTTCCGCCTGACCCGGGCGGCCCTCGGCCAGATCTGGGACACGCAAGCCTTCCTCGCCGCCGCGCCGAAGGATCAAGACGGCAGGCCGATCCTCGCCGAAGCGTTCAGCGAGGCGGATCTCGCCCTCGTGGCGCAATCCGTCCTCAAGGCCTGCGACGCCGCCGACGGGCTCGCCGACGGCGCGGTCGAGGCGGTGTCCTCCTGCCGCTTCGATCCCGCGAGCCTCGCCTGCCCCGGCGACAAGACCGCGACCTGCCTCGGCGAGCGCCAGGTCGAGGCCCTGCGGCGGTCCTTCCGCGGCGCCGAGGACGGCAAGGGACAGCCGGTCTATTCTTCCTGGCCCTGGGATCCGGGCCTCGCGGCGCCGGGCTGGCGGGCCTGGAAGCTCGGCACCGCGAAGACCGCGACGCCGAACGCCCGCAACGCGACGCTGGGGCCGGCCGCGATCGCCAACTACTTCCTGACGCCGCCGGATCCGGGCTTCGACGCGCTCCGCTTCGACTTCGACCGCGACACGCCGCGCACCGCCGAGACCGCCGCCCTCAACGACCCGACCGGCACCTTCCTGTCGACCTTCACCGCTCGTGGCGGCCGTCTCCTGGTCTACCAGGGCGTCGCCGACCCGGTCTTCTCCGCCCGCGACCTCGTCGCGCATTGGCAGGATCTCGCCCGTACCAATGGCGGGGCGGCGTTCTCGGAGGTGGCGCGCCTGTTCCTGGTGCCGGGCATGACCCATTGCGGCGGCGGACCGGCCCTCGACGATTTCGACCCGCTCACCGCCATCGAAGGGTGGGTCGAGCGCGGCCAGGCGCCCGACCGGCTGCTCGCCCGCGGCACCGCTTTCCCGGGCCGCACCCGGCCGCTCTGCCCATTCCCGCAGGAGGCGCGCTACCAGGGCGGAGAGACGGAGCGGGCGGAGAGTTTTGCCTGCCAGGCGCCGTGAGTCGGCCCGATCAAGCCTGCGCGAGGTGACGGTCCCGCGGCGCCCACCGCCCTGCGTCGTCGCGCCAACCTTGCCTTGCGGTGCGGAAGGGATCCACACTCGCGGATCCCCCGACAGGAGCCGCAGGCTCCGCGGATGATGACGAGGACCCCGCATGATGGAAGCTAGCGCGCCGGCCGCCGCGACCCCGATGGATGACGGCATCGTCGCCGCCGCGGAGGCCTGCCTCGCCAGCGTCGGGCGGGCCCGGGAGGCGATCCACGGGGTCATCTTCGGGCAGGAGACGGTGGTCGACCTCGCGCTGGTCACCGTGCTGGCGGGCGGGCACGGGTTGCTGGTCGGCCTGCCGGGCCTGGCCAAGACCAAGCTCGTCGAGACGCTCGGCACCGTGCTCGGGCTCGACGCGCGCCGGGTGCAGTTCACCCCCGACCTGATGCCCTCCGACATCCTCGGCACCGAGATCCTCGACGAAGACCAGGACCGGCACCGCTCGTTCCGCTTCGTGCGCGGGCCGATCTTCACCCAGCTCCTGATGGCCGACGAGATCAACCGGGCGAGCCCCCGCACCCAGTCGGCTTTGCTCCAGGCGATGCAGGAGCGCTTCGTCTCGGTGGCCGGCGAGCGCCACGACCTGCCGCGCCCCTTCCACGTGCTCGCGACCCAGAACCCGATCGAGCAGGAGGGCACCTACCCGCTGCCCGAGGCCCAGCTCGACCGCTTCCTGCTCGAGATCGACGTCGGCTATCCCGACCGCGCCGCCGAGCGGCGCATCCTGCTCGAGACTACCGGCGCCGAGGAGCACCGGCCGCAGGCCGTGATGGACACCGACGCCCTGCTCTCGGCCCAGCGCCTGGTGCGGCGTTTACCCGTAGGCGAGGCGGTGGTGGAGGCGATCCTCGACCTCGTGCGCGCGGCGCGCCCCGTCGGGGGCGATGCGGCGGTCGCCGACAAGCTGCTCTGGGGGCCCGGCCCCCGCGCCAGCCAGGCCCTGATGCTGGCGGTGCGCGCCCGGGCGCTGATCGAGGGACGGGTCGCGCCCTCCGTCGACGACGTCGCGGCGCTCGCCGAGCCGGTGCTCAAGCACCGCATGGCTCTGACCTTCGCGGCGCGGGCCGACGGAGAGACCATTCCCGGCCTGATCGGCCGCCTCGTCGGGCGGCTCTGACCCGGTGGCCTCGACGCGCGTCCTCGACGCCTCGGCCCGCGCCCCCGGCCGGCGCGAGACCGAGACCGCCCTCTCGCTCGCCGAGCGGATGCCACGCCTGATCCTGGAGGCCCGCCGGGTCGCCGCGACCCTGGCGCACGGCCTGCACGGCCGCCGCCGCGCCGGCCCGGGCGAGAGTTTTTGGCAGTTCCGCCCCTTCGTCGCCGGAGAGGCGGCGAGCCGGATCGATTGGCGCCGCTCAGCCCGGGACGACCGGCTCTACGTCCGCGAGCGCGAGTGGGAGGCCGCCCACACCGTCTGGCTGTGGGTCGACCGCTCGGCCTCGATGGGGTTCGGCTCGGGCCTCGCGCAGGCGCCGAAGATCGAGCGGGCCCTGGTGCTCGCGCTGGCGCTCGGAGACACCTTCGTCGAAGCCGGCGAGCGGGTCGGGCTGCTCGGCCTGTCGCGGCCGCAGGCCGCCCGCACCATCGTCGAGCGGATGGCCGAGACGCTGTCGGCCGACACGTCCGGCCTCGACGAGGACCTGCCGCCGCGCGCGCCCGTCGGGCGCTTCGACGAGGCGGTGCTGATCGGCGATTTCCTCTCGCCCCCCGACCAGGTGCGGGCCTCGGTCGCGGCGATCGCGGCGGCCGGCAGCCGCGGCCACCTCGTGATGGTGGTCGATCCGGTCGAGGAGACGTTTCCGTTCTCCGGCCAGGCCGAATTGCACGATCTCGAAGCCGGCCTGTCGCTCCGGGTCGGCGATGCTGCGGCCTGGGGCGATGCCTATCGCCGGCGGATCCGCGCCCATCGCGACGCGTTGGCGGAGATCGTCCGGGCCCAGGGCTGGACGCTGACGCTGCACCGCACCGACCGGCCGGCGAGCGAGGCCGCACTCCGCCTCGTCACCCTGGTCGCCGCCGCCCGCGGCGCGGGCTGAGGACGCACCTGATGTTCGGACTGCCCCTCAGCTTCGCCGCCCCCGCCGCCCTCGCAGCGCTGATCGTCCTGCCGGCCCTGTGGTACCTGCTCCGGGTGACGCCGCCGCGGCCGCGCCGCATCGATTTTCCGCCCTTGCGCATCCTCGCCGACCTGCTGCCGGAGCGCGAGACCCCGGCGCGCACCCCGCCCTGGCTGCTGGCGCTCCGCCTCCTCGCCGCCGCCTGCCTGATCCTGGCGGTGTCGGGGCCGGTCTGGAACCCGGCGCAGCAGGGCGCGGGCGACGGGCGCAACCCCCTGGTTCTGATCCTCGACAACGGCTTCACCGCCGCGCAGGACTGGCGCGACCGGGTCCGCGTCGCCACCGCCGAGGTCGAGGCGGCTGCGCGCGCCGGGCGGCCGGTGGCGCTGCTTCCCACCGCCTCAAGCCCCGTGGCCCTGGAGGCCACCGGCCCCGGCCCGGCCCTGGAGCGCCTGCGCGCCATCGAGCCGCTGCCGCACCTCACCGACCGGTCGTCGCATCTCGCCACGCTCTCCGCCTTCCTTGAGCGCTCCCCAGGCTCGGCCGTGGTCTGGATCCATGACGGCGTCGCGGGGCCCGACGGCGACGCCTTCCCGGCGGGTCTCGCCCAGGCCGCCGCCCGCGGCCGCGCCGACGTCACCGTGCTCAAGGCCGAGCGTCCGCCGGCTTTGGGCCTCGCCGGCCCCGATTCCTCCGGCGGCCAGCTCGGGGTGAGCGTGGTGCGGGCCGCCGCCAACGGCCGCGATGCCGGCACCGTGCGCGCCCTCGATGCCAAGGGCCTGCCGCTGGCCGAGACGAATTTCGCCTTCCCGGGCGAGGCCACCGCGACGGAGGTCCGCTTCGACCTGCCGGTGGA
This sequence comes from Methylobacterium sp. 17Sr1-1, assembly GCF_003173775.1. Taxonomy (NCBI): domain Bacteria; kingdom Pseudomonadati; phylum Pseudomonadota; class Alphaproteobacteria; order Hyphomicrobiales; family Methylobacteriaceae; genus Methylobacterium; species Methylobacterium sp. 17Sr1-1. Next base: position 1,187,036 of record NZ_CP029552.1, read on the forward strand.
ATTGCGCAACACCATCGCGCGGTTCGAGGTCGCCGGCGAGCACTCGGCCGGCGCGGTCGTGCTCGCCGACGAGCGCGGCCGGCGCCGCCGGGTCGGCCTCGTCTTCGGCGGCACCAGTGACCAGGCGCAGCCGCTGCTCTCGCCGACCTACTACCTGTCGCGGGCGCTCACCCCCTTCGCCGACGTGCAGGAGCCCCGGGCGGGGCGCGGCGTCGCCGAGTCGATCGGCCAGATGCTCGATGCGCAGGCCTCCGTCCTGGTGCTCGCCGATGTCGGCGCCCTCGATCCCGCCACCCTGGAGCGGGTCTCCGCCTTCGTCGACAAGGGCGGCCTGCTCCTGCGCTTTGCCGGTCCCCGGCTCGCCGCCGGCAGCGACGACCTGGTGCCGGTGCGGCTGCGCCGGGGCGGGCGGACGCTGGGCGGCACCCTGTCCTGGGACAGCCCGCGGACGCTCGCGCCCTTCGCGCCCGAGAGCCCCTTCGCGGGTCTGACACCGCCGGCCGATATCGGCGTGCGGCGCCAGATCCTCGCCGAGCCGGACGGCGAGCTCGCCCGGCGCACCTGGGCCGCCCTGCAGGACGGCACCCCGATCGTCACCGCCGCCAAGCGGGGGAGGGCATGGTGGTCCTGGTTCACGTCACCGCCGACACCACCTGGTCGAACCTGCCGCTCTCGGGCCTGTTCGTCACCATGCTGCGCCGGGTCGTCGCGCTCGCCGGCACCACCCCGCCGAACACCGGCGCCGCGCCGGGCTCAGCCCCGCCTGTCCTCGCCCCGCGCCTCACCCTCGACGGGTTCGGCGCGCTGAAAGGTCCCCCGGCCACCGCGCGCGCCGTGCCGGCGACCTGGACCGAGCGCGCGACGCCGGAGCATCCGCCAGGCTATTACGGCCCGGCCGATGGCGGCCTCGCGGTCAACGCGCTGACCGTGGAGGACCGGCTGAAGCCCCTCGACCTCAAGGCGCTCGCCGGCGCCCGCTTCGGCGGCCTGGAGGAGGCGCGCACCCGCGACCTGCGCGGGCCGTTCTTCCTCACCGCCCTGCTGCTCTTCGCCCTCGACACCCTGGCGAGCCTGTGGCTCGGCGGCTTCCTCGGGCTGATGGCGGCGCGGCTGCGCCGCCGGCCGGCCGCGGCGGCGCTGATCCTCTGCGTTCTGATCCTGGGTGCCGCGCCGGAGATGGCGAGGGCCGCCGAGCCCGTCGCCAACCGGCCGAACGGCATCGAATCGGCCCTCGTCACCCGCATCGCCTTCGTGGTCACCGGGGACGCCACCGTCGACGAGACCAGCCGGGCGGGCCTTGCCGGCCTGACCCAGATGCTGGCGAGCCGCACGGCCCTCGAACCCGGCGAGCCCGCCGGCATCGACCCGGCCCGGGACGAGCTCGCCTTCTACCCGCTGATCTACTGGCCGATCGTGCCGAGCCGGCCGATGCCGGGCGAGGCGGCGATCCGGCGGATCGACGCCTTCATGAAGAACGGCGGCACGGTGATCTTCGACACCCGCGACGCGATGACGGCCCGCCCCGGCGGTCCTCCCACGCCCGAAGCCCTCTATCTCCAGCGCATGCTGGCGACCCTCGAGGTGCCGGAGCTGGAGCCGGTTCCCCGCGACCACGTGCTGACCAAGGCGTTCTACCTCGTCGACGGCTTTCCCGGCCGCTACGCCACCGGCCAGACCTGGGTCGAGGCGCTGCCGCCGGCGGGCGAGGGGGGCGAGCGCCGTCCGGCCCGGGCCGGCGACGGCGTCTCGCCGATCGTCATCACGGGCAACGACCTCGCCTCGGCCTGGGCGATCGGACGGCGCGGCGAGGCGCTCTATCCCCTCGTCGGCGGCGACCCGCGCCAGCGCGAGATGGCGTTCCGCGGCGGCGTCAACCTCGTGATGTACGCGCTCACCGGCAACTACAAGGCGGATCAGGTCCACGTGCCGGCGCTGCTGGAGAGATTGGGGCAGTGAAGCACAGCGTCACCGAACGGTACTCCTCATGCTGAGCCTCAGCCTCGCCCCCCTCGTCCCCGTCCCGGTCCTCTGGGCCCTCGGCGCGCTCGCCGCGATCCTCGCCGTCGTCGCGTTCCTCGCCCGCGGGCCGGTGGCGCTGCTGCGCGTCCTCGTCCTCGCCCTGGTGCTGCTCGCGCTCGCCAACCCCTCGCTGGTCCAGGAGGAGCGCGAGCCGGTCAAGGACGTGGTCGCCGTCGTCGTCGACCGGTCGGGCTCGCAAGGGCTCGGCGACCGGCCGGCGATGACCGACCGGGTGAGGGCCGAGCTGGAGCGGCGCCTCGGCACGCTCAACCAGATCGAGCCGCGCTTCGTCGACGTGCCGGAATCCGGTGGCGACGAGGGCACGCGGCTGTTCACGGCGCTCGCAGGCGCGCTCGCCGACGTGCCACCGGACCGCCTCGCCGGCGTGGTCATGCTCACCGACGGCGTCGTCCACGACATCCCGGCGAACCTCGCCTCGGCGAGCTTCAAGGCGCCGCTCCACGTGCTGGTCACCGGCCGGCCCGACGAGCGCGACCGGCAGATCCGCCTGATCGAGGCGCCGCGCTTCGGCATCGTCGGGCGCGACCAGACCATCCGCGCCGAGGTGATGGAGCGCGGCGGCAGCGGCACGGCGGTGGTCACCGTGCGCCGCGACGGCGAGGAGGTGGTGCGCCAGTCGGTCCGTACCGGCCAGCCGTTCAACCTGACGCTGCGGGTGGAGCATGGCGGGCCGAACGTCGTCGAGATCGAGGCCGAGGCGTTGCCGGGCGAGCTCACCACCGCCAACAACCGCGCGGTGCTGCCGATCGAGGGCATCCGGGAGAAGCTGCGGGTGCTGCTCGTCTCCGGCGAGCCCCATGCCGGCGAGCGCACCTGGCGCAACCTGCTCAAGTCCGACGCCAACGTCGACCTCGTCCACTTCACCATCCTGCGCCCGCCGGAGAAGCAGGACGGCACCCCGATCTCCGAACTCTCGCTGATCGCCTTCCCGACCCGCGAACTCTTTCAGCAGAAGATCAAGGATTTCGACCTCATCATCTTCGACCGCTACGCCAACCAGAGCGTGCTGCCGTCGAGCTACTTCGACAACATCGTGCGCTACGTGCGCGAGGGTGGGGCGCTCCTGATCGCCGCCGGGCCGGAATTCGCCTCGGCCGCAAGCCTGGCACGCACGCGCCTCGCCGCCATCCTGCCGGGCGAGCCGAACGGCCGGGTGGTCGAGCGGCCCTTCAAGGCGGCGCTGACGAATAGCGGCCAGCGCCATCCGGTCACCCGCGACCTGCCGGGCTCGGACGCCTCGCCCCCGGCCTGGGGCGACTGGCTGCGGCTCATCGGCGCCGAGGTCCGCCCCGGCATCACCCCGATCATGGCCGGCGCGGATTCGCTCCCGCTCCTCGCCTTGTCGCGCGAGGAGAAGGGCCGGGTCGCGCTCCTCCTCTCCGACCATGCCTGGCTCTGGGCCCGCGGCTACCAGGAGGGCGGGCCGCATCTCGACCTGCTGCGCCGCCTCGGCCACTGGCTGATGAAGGAGCCGGCCCTGGAGGAGGAGGCTTTGCGGGCCTCGGCGACCGGTCATGGTCGCGAGGTCCGGGTCGAGCGCCAGACCATGGGCGACAATGCCGAGCCCGTCACCGTGACGGCGCCGAGCGGCAAGGCCCGCACCCTGACGCTGAACCCCGACAAGCCGGGCCTGTTCGCCGCCACCTTCGAGGCCGACGAGCTCGGCCTGCACACCCTGCGGGCCGGCACTCTCATCGCCTTTGTCAGCGTCGGCCCGGCCAATCCGCGCGAGCTCGTCGACGTGTTCAGCGACACCGAGCGCCTGCGCCCCATCGCCGACGCCACCGGCGGCTCGGTCCGCCGCCTCGCCGAGGCGGGCGGCGGCATCGCGATCCCGCGTCTCCAGATCGCCCGTTCCGGCCGCTTGGCCGGCTCCGACTGGATCGGCTTCCGCCCGAGCGACAGCGCGGTGGTGCGGGGCGTCTCGGTCTACCCGCTGGGTCTGGGCCTCGCGGCGCTGGCGGCTTTGGCGGCGGCCGTGCTGGCGATGTGGCTGGTGGAGGGGCGGCGCGGGCGGGTGTGAGGGATGTGGGCGGCTCGTATGACCGGTCACGGCGTGCGAACGATCACGGCCCCGACACCCTCCGGGTCATCCCGCGGCTCGACGAAGTCGAGAACCCGGGATCCCTCACCGCTTGGCGCTGCCGAACATGGCGACCGGCCTTCCGCCTCACTGGATCGTCAGCGCTTCTGGACCCCGGGTTCCCCTGCGCGGCCCCGGGATGGCATCGAGGGTTGCATGTCGGTCAGCTCGCCCCGTCCCACATCCCCGCCTCGACCCCGGCCATCGCCGCTCCCGGCGTCAGCCACTCCCACTCCGCCCCCGCCTGGTGCCGAAACCACGTCACCTGCCGCTTGGCGTAGCGCCGCGTATCCGCCTGTCCCCGGGCCACCGCTTCGTCGTAGGAGAGCGTCCCGCGCAAGTGAGCGATCAGCCCCGGCACACCGTGGGCGCGCATCACCGGCAGCATCGGGTCGAGGTCGCGGGCGGCGAGCGCCCGCACCTCGTCGAGGGCGCCCGCCGCCATCATGGCGAGGAAGCGGGCATCGATCCGGGCCCGCAACACCTCCCGGTCCGGAGTCAGAAACAGCTTGCGACAGGCAAGGCCGGCGATCGGGCCGGGCCGGCGCGCATGGTGGTAGGTAGCGATCGGCCGCCCGGTGGCGGTCAGCACTTCGAGCGCACGGAGCACCCGCAGGCGGTCGTTGGGATCGAGGCGGGCGGCGCCGTCGGGATCGCGGCGGGCGAGAGCGGCGTGCAGGTCGGGCGTGTCGCGCCCCTCGGCATCGGCCCGGATCGCGGCGCGGATGTCGTCCGGCACCGGTGGAATCTCCGAGAGCCCGTCGGTCAATCCCATGAAGTAGAGGCCCGTTCCCCCGACGACGATCGGCAGGCGGCCCGCCGCCCAGGCTTCCGCCAGGACGCGGCCCGCCTCCGCGAGGTAATGGCCGACGGAGAAATTCACCGCGCCGTCCACGGTGCCGTAGAGGCGGTGCGGCGCCTGCATTTCCTCCTCGGGTGCCGGCCGCGCCGTGAGCCGGTGGAGGTCGCGATAGACCTGCATCGAATCGGCGTTGATCACCACGCCGCCGTGCCGGCGCGCCAGGGCCAGCGCCAGGGCCGACTTGCCCGAGGCGGTCGGCCCTGCGATGAGGATCGCCCGAACCCGCCCGTCCATGCCTGCCCCTCTCGCGCGCGGCCGGGACGCCACCGACGACGAGCCCGAGCTTCTCCAATGACCTTGGTCGCGACCCTGATAGCAAACCCGGAGCGCCCCGCCATCACCGACGCGGTGCTGGCCGAAGCCCGGCGGGTGCTGGCGACCGAGCATCAACCGCGCATCCTGCACGGCGAGGTCGCGGCGGAAATGCTGGTCGAGGGGCCGCCCGCTGCGGCGCCTGCCCTGGCCGAGCGCCTGCGCGCGGCGCTCGCCGGTGAGCCGATCGACGTCGCGGTTCAGGTCATGAGCGCGCACCGGCGCAAGCGGCTGTTTCTCGCCGACATGGATTCGACCATGATCGGCCAGGAATGCATCGACGAGCTCGCCGATCAGGTCGGTCTCAAGACCCATGTCGCGGCGATCACCGAGCGGGCGATGCGGGGCGAGATCGCCTTCGAGCCGGCTCTGCGCGAGCGCGTCGCCCTGCTCAAGGGCTTGGCGGTGAGCGCCATCGACGAGGTGATCGCGGAGCGCATCACCCTGACGCCGGGCGGGCGCACCCTGGTGCGCACCCTCAAGGCCCATGGCGCCTACACGGCGCTGGTGTCCGGCGGCTTCACCCTGTTCACCGGGCCGGTGGCGGAAAAGATCGGGTTCGACGAGCACCGCTCGAACCGCCTCGAGACCGAGGGCGACCGGCTCGCCGGCACCGTCGCCGAGCCGATCGTCGGGCGCGACGCCAAGCGCGCGGCCCTGATCGAGTTGCGCACCCGCCTCGGCCTCGACCCGGCCGAGACCCTGGCGGTCGGCGACGGCGCCAACGACCTGGCGATGCTGGAGGAGGCGGGCCTGGGCGTGGCATTCCGGGCGAAGCCCGCGGTCGCCGCCGCCGCCCATGCCCGCATCGACCACGGTGACCTCACCGGGCTCCTCTATCTCCAGGGCTTCGCGGCCGCCGAATTCGTCGAATAGGTTGCGTTCCGGCCCTGCACCGCTACACGACACCGGATGTCGACCGGACTGATTCTGCATCCCGACGGCTGCCCGCGCTGCGGGTGGCCGGGCACCGACCCGCTCTATGTCGCCTATCACGACACCGAGTGGGGCGTGCCGGAGCACGACGACCGCGCCCTCTACGAGAAGCTGATCCTCGACGGGTTCCAGGCCGGCCTGTCCTGGATCACCATCCTGCGCCGCCGCGACGGGTTCCGAAGCGCCTTCGCGGGCTTCGAGCCCGCGGCGATCGCGCGGTTCGGGCCGGCCGAGGTCGAGGCGCTGATGCAGGATACCCGCATCATCCGCAACCGCGCCAAGATCGAGGCGACGATCCGCAGCGCCCGGTCGTATCTCGCGATCCAGGAGCGCGGCCCCGGCTTCTCGGCCTTCCTGTGGGACTTCGTCGACGGGCGCCCGCTCCAGCCGCGCCCGGAGACCCGCGCCGACATCCCGACCGAGAGCCCGGTCTCGCGAGCGATGTCGAAGGCGCTCAGGGCGGAAGGGTTCGGCTTCTGCGGCCCGACCATCGTCTACGCCTTCATGCAGGCGGTCGGCATGATCAACGACCACCTCGTCGGCTGCTGCCGCCACGACGCGTGCGCCGCCCTGCCGGGGCCGGCTGGTCCCGGGATCGCCTCGTGAGCCCTCAAGCCAGGGCGTGGCAGCGAATGCTCTCGGGACGGCGCCTCGACCTCCTCGACCCCTCGCCCCTCGACGTCGAGATCGTCGACATCGCCCACGGGCTCGCGCGGGTGGCGCGCTGGAACGGCCAGACCGCCGGGCCCCACGTCTTCTCGGTGGCGCAGCACTCGCTCCTCGTCGAGGCGATCGGCGGCGCCTTCGAGCCCGGCCTCGATCCGGCCGGGCGGCTGGAGCTGCTGCTGCACGACGCCCCCGAATACGTGATCGGCGACATCATCTCGCCGTTCAAGGCGGCGATCGGCCATTCCTACAAGGCGGTGGAGACGCGGCTCCTCGCGGCGATTCGCCTGCGCTTCGGCCTGACGCCGGCGCCGACCGCCGCGATGCAGCGCCTGATCAAGCGCGCCGACCGCCTGAGCGCGTATCTCGAGGCGACGCGGCTCGCCGGCTTCTCTCAAGTCGAGGCCGTGCGGGTCTTCGGCCGACCCGACCGCATCGAGGCGCCCCTCGATGCCCTGCTCGAACCCTGGCCGACCGCCGAGGCGCAAGGGGCCTTCCTCGCCCGCTTCCACGCGTTGGCCGGGGCCTTGCAGGCCGTTTCCGTATCGTGAGCCGAAGGACGTTTGCCGCGCCATGCCGACCCTGCACGTCTGCGCCCTGTCCCGCCTGCCCGAGACCGTCGCGGCCACGGGCGCGCGTCACGTGGTGACGCTGATCAACGCCGGCACGCCGGTGACGCGGCCCGCGGCGGTCGCGGAAGCCGACCACCTGTTCGTCGGCATCAGCGACATCACCGACGCCCTCGACGGCCACGTCCTGCCCGACGAGGCCCACGTGCAGCGGCTCCTCGACTTCGTTCGTGCCTGGCCGCGCGAGCAGCCGCTGGTGATCCACTGCTACGCCGGCATCAGCCGCTCGACGGCCGCGGCCTTCATCGCGGCCTGCGCCCTGCGGCCGGACCGCGACGAGGCCGAGATCGCCCGGGGCTTGCGCGACGCCTCGCCCTCGGCGACGCCGAACCGGCGCCTCGTCGCGGTGGCAGACGCGCTCCTCGGCCGGGACGGGCGCATGGTGGCGGCCGTCGCGGCGATCGGCCGCGGTGCGGACGCTTTCGAGGGCGAGCCCTTCAGCGTCACCATCGACTGATTCCACTGTGGCCGAAACGCAGCCCTGGCGCGCAAACGGGCATTCGCAGCCTCATCCCGGCCCTGCGGCACCGCCGAAGGGTTGTTTCGCGCCACCTCACTCGCCATAACCCAACGCTCATCATGGGAGCATCTTCGCGCATGTCCGCAGCCCGGTCCGATGCCAGCCGCGCGGCCGTCTCCGCACCCGCCGGCCCGGCCGGACCCGCGGACCTGCCGTTCGAGAAGGCCCTCGAGGAACTCGAGGGCATCGTGCAGCGCCTGGAGCAGGGCAACGTGCCGCTCGACGAATCCGTCGCGATCTACGAGCGCGGCGAGGCCCTCAAGCGTCACTGCGAGACGCTGCTGCAGCGCGCCGAGGCGCGCATCCAGCGCATCACCCTCGGGGCGGACGGACGCGCCGCCGGCACGGCGCCGCTCGATGTCGCCTGATCGCTCCCAATTCCGCGCCGGGTTCCGGCGGCGGGTTCTCCCCTTCCGGACGTGAGGATGGCTCCGGTGTCACCGCTCAATCTCCCCCTCCTCGACCGCGTCCGCGAGCCGGCGGATCTCCGCCAGCTGCCCGAGAGCGACCTGACCCAGCTCGCCGCCGAGCTGCGCGCCGAGACCATCGACGCCGTCTCCGTCACCGGCGGCCACCTCGGCGCGGGCCTCGGCGTCGTCGAGCTCACCGTCGCCCTGCACTACGTCTTCAACACCCCCGACGACCGCATCATCTGGGATGTCGGCCACCAGGCCTATCCCCACAAGATCCTGACCGGCCGCCGCGACCGCATCCGCACCCTGCGCCAGGGCGGCGGCCTCTCGGGCTTCACCAAGCGCGCCGAGAGCCCCTACGATCCCTTCGGCGCCGCCCACTCCTCCACCTCGATCTCCGCCGGCCTCGGCATGGCCATCGGCCGCGACCTCTCGGACGCCGCTGCGAAAGCCCGCGGGGAGACGCCCCCGCGCCGCAACGTGGTCGCCGTCATCGGCGACGGCTCGATCTCGGCCGGCATGGCCTACGAGGCGATGAACAACGCCGGCGCGCTGAAGAGCCGCCTCATCGTCATCCTCAACGACAACGACATGTCGATCGCGCCCCCCGTCGGCGCCATGTCGTCCTACCTCGCCCGCCTCGTCTCGGGCGACACGTATCGCTCGCTGCGCGACACCGCCAAGCAGTTCGGCCGGCTCTTGCCGAAGGCGATCTACGACACCGCGGCGCGGGCCGAGGAGTACGCTCGCGGCATCCTGGCCGGCGGCGGCACGATGTTCGAGGAGCTCGGCTTCCACTATGTCGGGCCGATCGACGGCCACAACCTCGACCACCTGCTCCCCGTCCTCAAGAACGTGCGCGACGCGCCCGACGGCCCGGTGCTGGTCCACGTCGTCACCCAGAAGGGCAAGGGCTACGCGCCCGCCGAGGCCGCGGCCGATCGCGGCCACGCGGTGGTGAAGTTCGACGTCGTCTCGGGCAAGCAGACCAAGGCCAAGCCCAACGCCCCGGCCTATACCCGCGTGTTCGGCGAGAGCCTGATCAAGGCGGCGGACGCCGACGACAAGGTGGTGGCGATCACCGCCGCGATGCCGTCGGGCACCGGCGTCGATCTGTTCGCCAAGGTTCATCCCGAGCGGACCTTCGACGTCGGCATCGCCGAGCAGCACGCGGTGACCTTCGCGGGTGGCCTGGCGACGGAAGGGTTCAAGCCGTTCTGCGCGATCTACTCGACGTTCCTGCAGCGCGGCTACGACCAGCTGGTGCACGACGTGGCGCTGCAGAACCTGCCCGTCCGCTTCGCCCTCGACCGGGCCGGTCTGGTGGGGGCGGACGGCGCGACGCATGCGGGCGCGTTCGACCTGGCCTATCTGTGCTGCCTGCCGAACATGACGGTGATGGCGGCGGCCGACGAGGCCGAGCTGGTGCACATGGTGGCGACCGCCCACGCGCACGATTCGGGTCCGATCGCGTTCCGCTACCCGCGGGGCGAGGGCGTCGGCGTCGAAATGCCCGAGACGGGCGAGGTGCTGCCGATCGGCAAGGGGCGGGTGATCCGGCGTCCGGAGGGCGCGCGGGTGGCGCTGCTGAGCCTGGGCACGCGCCTGGCGGAGGCCTTGAAGGCGGCGGAGCGTCTGGAGGCGGCCGGCATCGCCGTGACGGTGGCGGATGCGCGGTTCGCCAAGCCCCTGGACGAGGCGCTGATCCTGGACCTTGCGGCGAGCCACGAGGTTCTGGTGACCCTGGAAGAGGGGTCGGTGGGCGGCTTCGGGGCGATGGTGCTGCACCTGTTGTCGGGGCGCGGCGCGCTGGACGAGGGCAAGGTGCGGGTTCGGACGCTGACGCTGCCGGATACCTACCAGGAGCACGACACGCCGGACCGGATGTACGCGGAGGCCGGTCTCGACGCGGCCTCGATCGTCAAGGTGGTGGAGGCGACCCTGCCGGCGCGGGAGGCGCCCAAGTCCGCTGGCAACGTGACCGCCAGCAACGTCGTCAGCGTCGCCCGGCGCCAGCGCTAGAACCCGTCCCGGGCCGCGTCCGGCGGACGCGGCCCGGTTTCTCGCGTTACTTGATCACCGCACAGCCGATGCGGGCGCCCGCATTCCCGATCGGCTGGGTGGCATGGTCGTCCTCGTTGGCGTGGATGATCAGGGCCGAGCCGTCATTGTCCTTCAGGCCGCCTTCGCCGGTGAGCGGCGTGTCGCTCGACACCTCGGCATTCACAGAGCCGTCGGCATTGGCGTAGACGTTCGGCAGGTCGCCCTCGTCGGGCCCTTCCGCGTTCAGCAGGCCGTGCTTGGCGTTGTCGTGATTGACGTGCGCCTTCGACTCCTGGAACTTGTCGGTATCGGCGCAGCTGCCGACCGCGTGGAAGTGGATGCCGTGCCAGCCGGGCGGCAGGCCGCCGGCCTGGATCGTCACCCGCATCACGAGGGTGTTGGCGCCGTCGCGGAGCGCGATCTTGCCGATCGTCTCGCCCTTGTTGTTGACGATCGGCGCGTCGTAGGTCGTCGGCGCGGCCTGGTCGGCGGGCTTGTCCTGCGCGAGGGCCGGGGCCGCCAGACCGAGGGCCAGGGCGCCGGCGAGCGTGACGATTCTCATGGGACCACTCTCCTCGTGTGTCGCGGTCTAGCTAGGGCGCGCGGCGCCGGTGGGGACGGCCCGGCGCGAGCGAAGTCGCGACGGGGCCGCACTTATTCGACCAAGGACAAAGGGTGATGACGACGGGCGAGCGCCTGCGGGCCGACCGCCTCCTGGTGGAGGCGGGCCATTTCGAGAGTCGGGCGCGGGCCCAGGCCGCGATCGAGGCCGGGCTGGTGCGGGCCGACGGAGTCGTCGTGCGCCGGGCCTCGGACCTGATCGCCCGGAGCGCCGCCATCGTGGCGGAAGCCCCGCACCCCTACGTGTCCCGCGGCGGGCTCAAGCTCGCCGCCGCCCTCGACGCGTTCGGGATCGATCCCGCCGGCCGGACCTGCCTCGATCTCGGCGCCTCGACCGGCGGCTTCACCGACGTGCTGCTGCGCCGCGGCGCGGCCCTCGTCCACGCCGTCGATGTCGGCCGGGGCCAGCTCCATCCGAGCCTCGCCGGCGATCCCCGCGTCTCGGCGCTGGAAGCGACCGACGCCCGCGCCCTCACCCCGTTTCCCGTGCCGCCCTCCCTCCTGGTGATCGACGTGAGCTTCATCTCCCTGCGGCTGGTCCTGCCGCCCGTGATTCCGCTCCTGGCGCCCGACGCCGCGCTCGCGGCTTTGATCAAGCCGCAATTCGAGGCCGGGCGCGCGCATGTCGGCCGCGGCGGGCTGGTGCGTGACGAGGCGGTGCAAAACGAGGTCTGCGGGCGGATCCAGGCGCTGATCGAGTCCCTGGGCTTCGCGGTTCGCGGCCTGATTCCGTCGCCGGTCGAGGGCGGCGACGGCAACAAGGAATTCCTGATCGGCGCGGTGCGGGAGTGTGCGCGATGAGCGACGTGATGGAGATCGCCCGCCTGGGCCTGCGCGGTGACGGGGTGACGGCGGACGGCATCGTGGTGCCGGGCGCGCTGCCGGGCGAGACGGTGCGGGCGCAAGCGGAGGAGGGGAGCCGCCCGCCCCGCGCCCGGCTCGACGCGGTGCTGACCCCGTCAGCCGATCGGATCGCGCCGTTCTGCCCGTATTTCGGTACCTGCGGCGGCTGCGCGATCCAGCACCTCGCGCCCGCGCCTTACGCCGACTGGAAGCGCGACCTCGTCGTCGGGGCGCTGGCGCGGGCCGGGATCGCGGCACCGGTGGCGCCGCTCCTCGACGCCCATGGCGCGGGTCGCCGCCGCATCACCCTGCACGTGCGCGCCGGCGAGGGCGGGCCGCAGGCGGGATTCATGGCGGCGCGCAGCCACGCGCTGGTGGCGATCGACCATTGCCCGATCACGGAGGTCGCCCTGCACCGTGCCCCCGAGATCGCCCGCCGGGTGAGCCGGCCGCTCGGCGGCGGAGGGGCTAAGCCCCTCGACGTGCAGGTGACCGCGACCGCGGGCGGCCTCGACGTCGACATCCGCGGCCACGGGCCGGCCTCCGACCGGGCGCGCCAGGCGCTGGTCCTGCTCGCGGGCGAACTCGACCTCGCGCGGATCTCGCTCCATGGCGATGTGCTGATCGTGCGCCGCCCGCCGGAGATCCCGGCCGGCCGCTCCCGGCTGGTGCCGCCGGCCGGCGGCTTCCTCCAGGCGACGGCGGAGGGGGAGGCGACGCTCGCCCGCCTCGTCGTCGAGGGGGTGGGCAAGGCCAAGGGGACCAGTAAGGCCAAACGCGTCGTCGATCTCTTCTCCGGCGCCGGCGCCTTCTCGCTGGCGTTGGCGGAAGGCCACACCGTCCACGCGGTCGAGGGCGAGGCCGCGGCACTCACGTCCCTCGACCGCGCCTTCCGGGACACGGCGGGCCTGCGCACCATCACCACCGAGCGCCGCGACCTCTTCCGGCGCCCGCTCCTGGCCCCCGAGCTCGACCGCTACGACGCCGTGGTGTTCGATCCGCCCCGCGCCGGCGCCGAGGCGCAGAGCGCAAGAATCGCCGAATCGAAGGTGCCGGTGGTGGTCGGCGTGTCCTGCGACGCCGGCAGCTTCGCGCGCGATGCCGCGCTGCTGGTGCGGGGCGGCTACACGCTCGAGGCGGTGACCCCGGTCGATCAGTTCCGGCATTCGCCGCATGTCGAGATCGTCGGCGTGTTCCGGCGGCCTGGGAAGAAGCGGTAATATCCGCTCATAAGTATACGTTAAAATTTAGTCCATCTCATTCACGACCTCATCCTGAGGTGCCGCGTAGCGGCCTCGAAGGAGGACTCCAGAAGTCTCAGCGCGCTCTGGAGCCCTCCTTCGAGGCTCACTTCGTTCGTACCTCAGGATGAGGTTATGGGTAGGATGAAGCACACCGATGCCTGATCTCACTTCTCCGGCGCCGCCGGCACCTGCCCGCCCGCCACATTCCGCCGCGGCTGCAACAGCAGCGCGAGCAGCCCGGTCCACCCGGTCTGGTGCGCCGCCCCGAGCCCGGCCCCCGTGTCGCCGTGGAAATACTCGTGGAACGGGACGTGGTCGCGAAAGTGCGGATCGTCCTGGAACAGGGACTCGTCGCCCAGCACCGGCCGCCGGCCGTCAGGGCCGCGTAAGACCAGGCGGGTGAGGCGCGCGGACAATTCGTCGGCGATTTCCGGCAGGGTGAGGTAGGTCTTCGAGCCCGACGGGCACTCGACCTTGAAGTCCGGTCCGTAGAAGCGGCCGAACTCGGTCAGGGCCTCGACCAGCAGGAAATTGATCGGCAGCCAGATCGGGCCGCGCCAGTTCGAGTTGCCGCCGAATACCGCGGTGGTCGATTCCGCCGGCTCGTAATCGACCGCGAAGGTCTCGCCGTCCCAGGGGAAGCGGAACGGCGCCGCCGCATGCGCCTTCGAGACGGAGCGCACGCCGTGGGGGGACAGGAACTCGGTCTCGTCGAGCATCCGGCGCAGGAGCGCCTTCATGCGGTGGCGGCGCAGCAGCGAGAGCAGCACCCGGTTGCCGCGGCCCGGCTCCTCCCAGCGCGAGACCTGGGCGGCGAGGTCGGGGCGGTGGGTGAGGAGCCACCGGGCACGGCGTGCGAAATCGGGGAAGCGCTTCCCCATATCCTCGTCCAGCACCTCGACGGCGCAGAGCGGGATCAGCCCGACGAGGGAGCGCACCCGGAGCGGCACCTGGCGGCCATCAGGGAGGCTCAGCACGTCGTAGTAGAACTCGTCCGACTCGTCCCACAGCCCAGTGCCGTTGCCGCCGACATGGGTCATCGCCTCGGCGATGGTGAGGAAATGCTCGAAGAACTTGGTGGCGATGTCCTCGTAGACCGGATCCTCGATCGCGAGTTCGAGGGCGATGCGCATCAGGTTGAGGCTGTACATCGCCATCCAGGCGGTGCCGTCGGCCTGGTCGAGGGTGCCGCCGGTGGGAAGCCGCGCCGAGCGGTCGAAGATGCCGATATTGTCGAGGCCGAGGAAGCCGCCCTGGAAGACGTTGCGGTCGCCGGCATCCTTGCGGTTCACCCACCAGGTGAAGTTCAGCATCAGCTTGTGGAAGACCCGCTCCAGGAAGGCGCGGTCGGCCGTCCCCGTCATCGCCTGGTCCATACGGTAGACCCGGAGCGCCGCCCAGGCATGGACCGGCGGGTTCACGTCGCCGAAGGCCCATTCGTAGGCCGGCAATTGCCCGTTCGGGTGCATGTACCATTCGCGGGTGAGCAGGATCAGCTGGCCCTTGGCGAAGGCTGGGTCGACCAGCGCGAAGGTCACGCAGTGGAAGGCGAGGTCCCAGGCCGCGTACCAGGGGTATTCCCACTTGTCCGGCATCGAGACGATGTCGGCGTTGTTGAGATGCGTCCAGTCGCTGTCGCGGCCGTGGCGGCGCGCCTCGGGCGGGGCCGGCTGGGCCGGGTCGCCGGCGAGCCAGCGCCGGACGTCGAAATGGTAGAACTGCTTCGACCACAGCATGCCGGCGAGCGCCTGGCGCTGCACCAGGCGGGCATCCGGATCGGCGATGTCGCGCTGGAGCGCGCCGTAGAAGGCGTCGGCCTCGGCGAGGCGGCGCGCCATCACGGCGTCGAAACCCGCGACGTCGCGGTCGTCCGGGCCTGCGGCGGGGCTCAGGCGGAAGCGCAGCACCGTGGTGCCGCCCGCCGGCACGGTGACCGTCGCCCAGGCGGCGCATTTGGTGCCCTCGGCGAGCGGGTTCACCGCCTCGCGCCGCCCCTCGACCACGCGATCGTTGATCGCGTCCTTCGGGTGGGCAGGCCCGGATGTGCCGAAGAGACGACCGGCATTGGTCTCGTTCTCGCAGAACAGGAACTCGGCCGGCTGCAGAGCGGCGAACCGCATCGGCGGCAGGCTCTTGCGCGTCGCCTCGACGGCACCGGTCTCGGTCAGGCGCAGGAGCGGGCGCGGATGCTCCGGCTCCCAAGATTCCCGTCCCCACGACCAGGTGTTGCGCGACCAGAGCTGCGGCAGGACGTGGAGCTCCGCCGGGTCGGGGCCGCGGTTGACGACCGTCACCCGCATCAGGACGTCGTCGGGCGCGGCCTTGGCGTATTCCACCGTCACGTCGTGGTAGCGCCGCTGCGCGAACACGCCGGTGTCGGCGATCTCGTATTCCGGTAGGTTCTGTCCCTTGCGCCGTCCGTTCTCGGCGACGAGGTCGGCATAGGGGTAGGCGGCGTGCGGGTACTTGTAGAGCATCCGCATGTAAGAATGCGTCGGGGTGGCGTCGAGGTACCACCACAGCTCCTTGACGTCCTCGCCGTGATTGCCCTCGCTGTTGGTGAGGCCGAACATCCGCTCCTTCAGGATCGGGTCGCGGCCGTTCCACAGGGCGAGGCCCAGGCACCAGAGCTGGCGGTCGTCGCTGAAACCCGCGATGCCGTCCTCGCCCCAGCGATAGGCACGGGAGCGGGCGTGGTCGTGGGGCAGGTAGTCCCAGGCGGTGCCGCCCGCGCTGTAATCCTCCCGCACCGTGCCCCATTGCCGCTCGCTCAGGTACGGCCCCCAACGATGCCAGCCCTCCGTGGCGACGGCGGCGAGGCGACGGCCCTCCTCGGTGTCGGTGAGGCAGGGGACGGGACCGGGCATCGCGGGATCCTCCACGGGTGTCACACCGGATCGAGGCCGAGCATCCGCCGCACGCGGATCAGCTCGCCGAGGGACCAGGCCTGGAACGGGCAGCCGCCGGGGCGGTGGAGTGGGTCGCCGTCGGCGACCTCCGAGACGTGGCCGAGGCCGGCCTGATCCAGATGGGCCTGGATCGGCGGCAGGAAGCGCGCCCGCGCCTCGGCCTTCGCTGCCGGCGAGCGGCCGCGCACGGAAAGCCAGGCATCGACGAAGGGACCGATCAGCCAGGGCCAGACCGTGCCCTGGTGGTAGGCGCCGTCCCGCTCCGCCGGCCCGCCCGCGTAGGTGCCGCGATAATCCGGATCGCCGGGATCGAGGGAGCGCAGGCCCAAAGGCGTGAGGAGGCGTGCCTCGACGGCATCCACCACCGCCCGGGCGGCGTCACCGGTCAGCAGCGGGTAGGGCAGGCCACCGACGGCAAGAATCTGGTTCGGTCGCATCCGGGCATCCACCGCGCCCGGCACGTGGTCGGCGTCGATCACGTCGAAGAGGGCGCCCGCGGGCGAGACGAAGTGGTCGAAGGCGGCTGAGGCGCGCCGCTCCAGGTCATGCCACTGCGCGGCCCGGCCGGGCCAGCGGGCGATGCCGATCTTGAGCGCGTTGATCCACAGCGCCTGGATCTCGACCGGCTTGCCGATACGGGGCGTGATCACCCGGTCGCCGACCTTGGCGTCCATCCAGGTCAGCTGCACCCCCGGCACGCCGGCGCGCAGCAGCCCGTCGGCATCGGGCGCGATGCGAAAGCGGGTCCCGGCGGCGTAGCCGTCGAGGATCGCCCCGCAGGCCTCGGCGAGGCGCGCGCCTTCCGCCTCCGGCACCGGACGCCCGTCGGCGGCATGGGCGGCGAGCGTGTCGTGGACCGCCACCACGTACCAGAGCGAGGCGTCGACGGCGTTGTACTCCGGCGCCTCGCCGCGGTCGGGGAAGCGGTTCGGCATCATGCCCTCGCTCACCGCGCCGGCCCAGGCGAGCAGGATCGCGCGCGCCTGCGCGAGCGCGCCGGTGTCGAGGAGGAGGCCGCGGAGCGCGATGAAGGTGTCGCGGCCCCAATCGGTGAACCACGGAAACCCCGCCACCAGGGTGCGCCCGCCCGGCCGGTCGACGAGGTAGGCGCCGGCGGCCAGCGCCAGCGGCGACAGCGCCTCGCGCCGCGTCCGCTCGGACGCGACGAGGCGCTCGGCATGGGCCGCCGCCCGGATCCCGAGCCCGTCGCCGCTGCGCAGGATCATCACCGCCGGACCGGCGGCGAGGTCGAAGGTGAAGGCTCCCGGGCTCGCCAGGTCCTCGACCGCGTCGAGGCCGCGGTCACGCTCCGCATCGTACAGGAAATTCCGGTACCACTCGGGCGCGTGGACATAGGTCCCGTTGGTGAGCGCCGCGACCGCCGGCAGATCGGAATAGGGGCGCCAGACGACGTTGCCACCCTGGAAGGCCGCCGCGAAGGCGAAGGCCGGGTTTTCATGGTGGAGAGCGTGGTAGTCGCGTCCCGAGAGGAGCGGGCGCACCGTCAGGGTGCACGGGCCGTCGCCGGTCATGCGCTGCCAGCGCAGGAGCGTCTCGCAGGAATCGGGCTCGACCAGCACCTCGTGCCGGATCGTGGTGCCGTCCGGCAGGCGGTAGGTCCAGAGCGGCCAGGGCCGGGGGGCGAAATCGATGATGTGGCGACAGCCGTCCGGGTGGATCACGTTCGGCGCGTAGGCCTGCGTCGAGAGCGGCACTGTCCCGCCCTCGGTCGCGACCTCGGCCTCGAACCCGTTGACCAGCACCACCCGCCCGGTCGGCGGGGTCGTGGCCGTCAGAAGGAGCGCGTGGTAGCGCCGGGTGCGCGGGCCCGCGACCGGGCCGGAGGCGAAGCCCCCGAGCCCGTCGGCTTCCAGCCACTCGCGGGTGTCCTCCACGGTCAGTCGCCCGACGAGTCGCCATCCAGGGGCAGCCAGCGCCGGCCGTCGCGGGCGAGGAGATCGTCGGCGGCCTTCGGCCCGGCGCTGCCGGACTCGTAAGGCTCAGGCTCGCCGCCCGCGCCCCAGGCCTTCACCAGCGGATCGACTGCGGCCCAGGACGCCTCGATGTTGTCGGCGCGCTGGAACAGGGTCGCGTCGCCGCACAGGCAGTCGTAGAGCAGGGTCTCGTAGCCGACATTCGGCTCCTGCGCGAAGAAATCCCCTTCGCGAAACGTCGAGCGGACGGCGCCGAGGCGCATCGACGGGCCCGGCACCTTGGCGTTGAACTCGGTGGTCATGCCCTGGACCGGATCGACCATGATCCGCAGGATGTTGGGGGCGATCTGGTCGACCGGGGTGTCGCGGAAGAGGCGGTAGGGCGCCGGCTTGAAGTGGACCGCGATCTCGGTGCGCCGCCCGGTCATCCGCTTGCCGGTGCGCAGGTAGAACGGCACCCCGCCCCAGCGCCAGTTGTCGATGGTGAGCTTCAGGGCCGCGTAGGTCTCGGTGCGGCTGTCCTTGGCCACATGCGGCTCGTCGCGGTAGGACGGCACGGCGCGGCCCTGCTCGGTCCCGGCCCGGTACTGGCCGCGCACCGCGTCCTCCGGCTGGACCGGGCGCACGGCCTGGACGAGCTTCGCCTTCTCGGTGCGCACCGCCTCGGCGTCGAAGGAGACCGGCGGCTCCATCGCGGTCATGCAGAGCAGCTGGAACAGGTGGTTGGGCACCATGTCGCGCAACGCGCCGGTCGGCTCGTAGAAGGCGCCGCGCTCCTCGACGCCGATGGTCTCGGCGGCGGTGATCTGGACGTGGTCGACGAAGTCCCGGCGCCAGATCGGCTCGAACATCCCGTTGGCGAAGCGGATCGCCATGATGCTCTGCACCGTCTCCTTCCCCAGGAAGTGGTCGATCCGGTAGAGCTGCGACTCGTCCGCGACCGCGAGGATCCGCTGGTTGAGCTCGCGCGCCGAGGCGAGGTCGCTGCCGAACGGCTTCTCGATCACCACGCGGCGGAAGGCGCCGTCGCCCTGCTTCAAGAGCCCTGCCTCGCCCAGATGCTCGACGATCGGCGCGAAGAAGCGCGCCGCCACCGCGAGGTAGAACACCGCGTTGCCGGGAATCTTCTCCCCGATCTGCCGGTAGGTCTCGGGGGCCAGGAAGTCGCCCTTGAGGTAATGCAGCCGGTCGCGCACGAAACCCCAGGCGGCCGGGTCGATATGCTTGGCGTGGAACTCCGCCGTCTCGTCCTTGGTGAAGGACTCCATCGTGTCGGAGAGGTTCTTGCGCCAGCTCTCGTCCGTGGCGTCGCTGTGGTCGACGCCCCAGATCGTGGTGGTGCCGTCGAGGAGGCGGCTGCCCGCGAGGTTGTAGAGCGCCGGCATCAGCAGGCGCTTCGTCAGGTCGCCGCCGGCGCCGAAGATCACGATCGTGCAGGGCGGGGCCGGCCGGCTGCCGGAGGCGGCGTGCCCCTCTACCGGGACGTGCGACGTCGTGGCTGTCTCGGACGTCATGGGGAACTCCTGGCCGTCGGGGGCGACGGCGCTGAAGCTAGATCCCGCAGCGCAGCAGGCAAGGGAGGGCGGAGGGCAGGGGATGCAGGCCCGCCCCGCCGATTCCCGGTCTTTCCGGGTTTCCGCCGCGGCCTTAAGGTCCCGGCCGACGAGACCTCCAGAGCGAGCGGAACGATGGCGGACGGCACCAGTCAGGCGGGCAGCGTCGCGGTGATCGGGAGCGGCGGGATCGGCGGCTACCTGGCGGGGGCGCTGGAGCGGGTCGGGCGGGCGGTCACGCTCTGCGTGCGCACGCCGTTCGACCGCCTCGTCGTCACGGATGCGGCGGGCGAGCGCGAGGTGCCGGTGCGCATCGTCGCCGATCCGGCCGAGGTCGGCCCCATGGATTGGGTGCTGGTGACCACGAAGGCGCAGGACACCGCGGGCGCCGAGCCGTGGTTCCGCCGCCTCGTCGGCCCCCGGACCCGGGTGGTGGTGGTGCAGAACGGCGTCGGCCAGGCGGAGCGGGCCCGGCCGCACCTGGCTGAAGGCACGACGGTGCTGCCGGCGATCATCTACTGCTCGGTCGAGCGAACGGCGCCGGGCCGCATCACCCATCACGGCAGCACGAAGATGACCGTGCCGGCGGGTCCGGACGGGGCCGCCTTCGCGGCTTTGTTCGCCGGCACGCCGTTCGAGATCACCCAGGAGGCGGATTTCGTCACGGTGGCGTGGCGCAAGCTCCTCAGCAACGCGGTGGTCAACCCGATCACGGCCCTGACCCTGCGCCGCATCGCGATCTTCAACGACCCGGCGATCCAGGACCTCGCCCGCGGGCTGATGGACGAGGTGATCCGGGTCGCCAACGCCGAGGGCGCCCGCCTGACCGGGGAGGACGCCACCCGCATCCTCGAGGGCTACCGGCGCATGACCGGAGACGGCGGCAGCTCGATGCTCTACGACCGCCTCGCCGGCCGTCCCCTGGAGCACGCCCACCTCACCGGCGCCGTCGTCGAGGCCGCCGGGCGCCACGGGATCGACGTGCCGCTGAACCGGGCGATCCTGGCGCTCGCCGGCGCGGTGAGCGGGCGGGGACTGGCGGGGGACCGGTAGAGCGTTCCGGGAACCCGGACTTGTGCCGTCCGGCGAATCCTCATCAGCTTCGCCACCAAGCGCCGGATCTGCCGTGCGACGGGCGGCCGAGGTGAACGAAGCGAGGATCGCGGTCGTTGGTGCGGGCCAGATCGGGCGGCGGCACATCGAGGAGATCTCGAAGAATCCCGGGGCGACGATATCGGCCATCGTCGATCCGATGCAGGGCGCAGCCGCTCTTGCCAGACGGGTGGGCCGTCCGCTCTACGACACTCTGGAGGCGTGCATCACCGCCGACCGGCCGGACGGCGTGGTCCTGGCGACGCCGAACCGCCTGCACGTCCCGCAAGGACTTGCCTGCATCGCGGCCGGCATCCCGGTGCTGATCGAGAAGCCCCTCGCGCACGACCTGGACGAAGGCGAGCGCCTGGTCGCGGCTGCGGAGAAGGTCGGCGCCCGGGTGCTGGTCGGCCATCACCGCCTGTACAGTCCCCTCCTGCGGCGGACCGTCGAGGCGGTACGTGCCGGGATTCTCGGCCGGATCGTCGGAGTGATCGGCAGCGCGGTCTTCTACAAGCCCGACGCGTATTTCGACGGGCCCAATACCTGGAGGCGCGAGCCGGGCGCCGGTCCGCTCCTCATCAACATGATCCACGAGATCGGCAACCTGCGGGCGATGGTCGGCGAGATCGCCGCCGTCCAGGCCGTCGCCTCGAACGCCGTGCGCGGCTTTCCCATCGAGGACACGGTCGCCGTGACCCTTCGCTTCGTCGACGGGGCGCTCGGCACCTTCCTTCTCTCCGATACGGCCGCCTCCGCCCGGAGTTGGGAGCAGACCTCGCGCGAGAACGACGCCTATCCGACCTATCCCGACGAGGACGCCTACACGATCCTCGGAACCGAGGGTTCGCTCGCGGTGCCGAGCCTGCGGCTGAAGCGCTACGCAAAGCTGGAGTCCCGCTCCTGGTTCGAGCCCTTCGCCTGCGACACGCTCCCGGTCGAGCGCGCCGACCCGCTGGCGGAGCAGATCACCCATTTCGTAGCGGTGATCCGCGGCGAGGCCACGCCGCTGGTGAGCGCTCGCGACGGCCTGCAGAACTTGCGCGTCGTCGATGCCATCATGCGGGCGGCGCGGGCGGGCGGGACCGTCGAGGTCCCGGCCGGCTGAAGTCGTCCCGGCGATGCGCCGCCGGCCTGCCCGAGGGCGCCGGCGGCCGGGTCCTGTACCTGAGCGGCGGCCGGCTACTCGCCGCCATCCCCGCCGCTGCCCCCGGTATTCGGCAGTCCGCGCTCGGGATCGGTCGAGTTCGAGGTGTTGGCGGTATCGTTGGACCAGTTGTCGGCGCCGGTTCCGCTGCGCGCGAGGGTCCCGGTGGAACCGGGGCCGGAATTGTCGATCTGCGTCCGGCTGCCCTCGAAGACTTCTTCACGGCCCTGATACGGCGTCGTGAGCCGCTTCGGCCCGGGTTCCCTGATCTCGGCAGGGTCGGATCCAGTCTGCGCGTAGGCCGGCATGGCGAGAAACACCGCGATACCGGCGAGATACAATCTCTTCATGGACGCCTCCGGTGTCAGAAACTCCACGTCATTTGTGGAGCGGTAGGCGTAGTCTAGGGCCGCCTGTCAGAACTGACACTTCATCATTCCGTGAGCGACAATCCGGCCGGCGCGGTACCCGCTCACGCACCGTCGGGCGCGACCTCGACCCACACCCGGGCCCCGTCGATCCGGACCGGATAGATCGCGAGGTCGCGGCAGACCGGCCCGCCCTGGGCTCGCCCGGTGGCGATCTCGAACAGGCCGTAATGCGCCGGGCACTCGATGTAGCCCTCGACCACCTCGCCCCCGGCGAGGGATACCCCGGCATGGGTGCAATGCGCCTGCGTGGCGTAGACCGTGCCCTCGACCCGATACAGCGCGAGGGCGACGCCGCCGGCCTCGCGAGCGAGCACGGGGCTTTCCGCGAACTCCGCCAGGTCGGCCACGGGATGCCAGGTCATGCGGGCAGTACCACCGCCCGGCAGGCGCCGAAGCCGATCGGGGCGAAGCCCTCGCGCCGGCCCCGCGCCGTCAGGATGACTTCGTCGCCGTCCTCCAGGAAACGGCGCTCCTCGCCGGTACCGAGGCGGATCGGCGCCCTGCCGCCCCGGGTGGTCTCGAGCAGGCTGCCGCAGGAATCTGGGTCCGGGCCCGACAGCGTGCCGGTGCCCAGGAGGTCGCCCGGGCGCAGGTCGCAGCCGCCGCTGGTGTGATGGGCGATCATCTGCGCCACCGTCCAGTACATGTGCCGGGCGTTGGAACGCGCGATCCGGTGCGGGCCCGAACCGGCCTCGCGCGAGGCCCGGGTCGCGAGCCAGATCTCCAGTTCGAGGTCGAGGGCGCCGCCGGCCTGGTCGGCGGCGTCGAGCAGGTAGGGCAGGGGGGCGGGGTCGCCCTCCGGCCGCGCGCCT
Organism: Methylobacterium sp. 17Sr1-1; assembly: GCF_003173775.1. Lineage (NCBI taxonomy): Bacteria > Pseudomonadati > Pseudomonadota > Alphaproteobacteria > Hyphomicrobiales > Methylobacteriaceae > Methylobacterium > Methylobacterium sp. 17Sr1-1. Next base: position 1,210,126 of record NZ_CP029552.1, read on the forward strand.
TGCGGGATGCGGAACGGCGCCAGCGCCTCCGGCGTGACGATCCAGGGCGAGATCGTGGTCGCGAAGCTCTTGGCGAGGAACGGCCCGAGGGGCTGGGACTCCCAGCCCTGGATGTCCCGGGCCGACCAGTCGTTGAGCAGGCAGAAGCCCGCCACCTGCCCGGCCGCCTCGGCGATCGGCACCGGGGTGCCGAGGTCGTTGCCGGGCCCGATCCAAACCCCGAGTTCAAGCTCGTAGTCGAGCCGGCGCGACGGACCGAAGACCGGCGCATCGAGATGCGGCGGCTTCGCCTGGCCGTGCGGCCGGCGCACCGGGATGCCGGAGGGCCGGATCGACGAGGCGCGGCCGTGATAGCCGACCGGCACGTGCTTGTAGTTCGGCAGCAGCGGCTGGTCGGGCCGGAGCAGACGGCCGGTCTGGGCGGCGTGATGGATGCCGACGAAGAAGTCGGTGTAGTCGCCGATCCGCGCCGGCAGGTGCAGCGTGCAGGACGCGGCGGGATGCAGGAGCGGCATCACCCGGTCGCGGTCCGGACTCTCGACCCGCAGGAGCCGGAAGAGCCGGTCGCGCAGGGCCCGGCGCGGACGGGTGCCGAGGGCGAGAAGCCCGTTGAGCTCGCCGGCTTCCGCCGCCGCGACCGCCTGCGCCGCCTCGCCGGTCAGGAGGCCGGCGGCCCGCGCCGCCGGCAGGTCGAGGACGTAGTCGCCGATCGCGACGCCGGCCCGCCTCGCGCCGTCGGCGGCCGAAGGGTCCATCGACGCCGGGTCTCCGGGTGAAAAAATCCCGAGCGGCAGGTTCTGGATCGGGAAGTCCGGATGCCCGTCGGCACCCGGCACCCAGCAACGGGCGGCGACATCGTGCGTGTGGTCGAGATCCGTCGGGATCGTCATCACCGCGCCCCCGCCCAGCCCGGGTCGACGCCCTCGGCGCCGAACCCCGACGCGGGCCGACGTCCGGACGACGCCCGATCGGTCACGGCCTGCGCGGTCATCGCCTCCACGGTCATGGCGCGACCCTTTCCTGCCCGGTCGGTTGGTTTCAGTTGCAACCTTTTTTCCTGGATAGGAGCGGCCGCCCCCAGCGTCAAGCGCGAGGGTGGTTGCGCTCGGGCCGGCCCTGGGGCACAGCACCGGGCATGATCGCGGTGGATTGGGGAACGAGCAGCGCCCGGGCCTATCGGCTCGCGCCGGACGGCGCGGTGCTGGCACGGCGCGAGGGCGCGGGCGGCATCCTGCGGGTGCCCGAGGGCGGCTTTCCGGCGGCCCTCACGGAGATGGTCGGCGACTGGCTGGCGGCCGGGGAGACCCGGGTGCTGCTCTCCGGCATGGTCGGCAGCCGCCAGGGCTGGCAGGAGGCGCCGTATCTCGCCTGTCCGGCGGGGCTCGACGAACTGGCGGCCGCCCTCGTGCCGGTGCCGTTCGCGGGCGCCTCGGTGCGGCTGGTGCCGGGCCTGAGCGCCGCGGACGCGGCGGGCACGCCCGAAGTGATGCGCGGCGAGGAGGTCCAGGTCTTCGGGGCGCTCGCCGGCGCCGAGGACGCGCTGATCTGCCTGCCCGGCAGCCACGCCAAGTGGGTGCGGGTCGCGGGCGGTCGCATCGCCGGCTTCAGCACCAGCATGACCGGCGAGGCCTTCGCGGCGCTCAGCGGTCACACGATCCTCGGCCGGATGATGACCGGGCCGGCGGAGCTGGGCCCCGCCTTCGAGGCGGGCGTCGCCCGCTCGGCGGAAGGCGGCGGCCTGCTCCACCACCTGTTCGGCACCCGGGCCCTCGGATTGTTCGGACGCCTCGCGCCGGAGGATGCGGCGAGCTACCTGTCGGGCCTGCTGATCGGGCACGACGTCGCGGCCGCGATGACCGAACCCGCGCTCGTGCGTCTCGTCGGCTCCGGCCCGCTGATGGCGCTCTACGGCCGGGCCATCGCCCTCAAGGGCGGCAAAGCGGTCGCCGGCGATCCGGACGCCGCCGCCCGCGGCTTGGCGCTGATCGGGGAGAGAACCGAATGGATGTGACGGGCTGGCTCTTGCGCTGCCCCCTGGTGGCGATCCTGAGGGGCGTCACGCCCGACGAGGTCGAGGCCATCGGCGAGGCACTGGTGGCGGCGGGCGTCGTGATCCTCGAAGTGCCGTTGAACTCGCCCGAGCCGGTCGAGAGCGTGCGCCGCCTGGCCGCCCGCCTCGGCGACCGGGCGCTCGTCGGCGCCGGCACCTTCCGCCGCGAGGCCGAGGTCGCGGCGGTGGCCGAGGCCGGCGGACGCCTCCTGGTGACGCCCCACGCCGATCCGGCCCTGGTGCGCGCCGCCAAGGCCCGCGGCATGGTGGCGATGCCGGGCTTCCTGACGCCGGCCGAGGCGTTCGCGCTGCTCGATGCCGGTGC